>VBGT01000025.1:0-1737 GCA_005889475.1 Chloroflexota bacterium
GCGCCGCTGATTGCGATCGTCGGGGCGACGTTGTTGACGGTAACGCTGGCGGTGTACTCGGTGACCCCGCCATCCTTGTCCCGGATCTTGCCCTTGACCGAGCGGACACCGTTGTCGGTCGTCGGGCAGGTGGCGCTGCTGGTCGCGCTGAAAGCGCCGTAGCCGGAGCCGCAGTCGAAGGCGTACTCGAAGCCGGCCGTGGTGTCGGCCAAGGACGGGTCGAACGGGCTGATCAGCGACAGGTCGAACGAGCTGCCCTCGTTGACCGGGCCAGTGTTGCCGAAGGTCGCCGTGGGCGCGACGTTGTTGACGGTGACGTCGGCGCTGTACGTGCTCGTACCGAGGTCCTTGTCGCGGATCTGGCCCTTGACCTTGACGGTGCCGTTGTCGGTCGTCGGGCAGGTACCAGTGTTGGTGCCGCTCCAGGGCGACCAGGTCGTGCCGTCATTGCAGCTGAACCGGTACTCGAAGCCGGCGGTGGTGTCGGCCAAGGACGGGTCGAACTGGCTAGTCAGCGACAGGTTGATGTTCGAGCCTTCGTTGACCGGGCCGTTGTTGCCGAACGTGGCCGTGGGCGCGACGTTGTTGACGGTGACGGTCGTCGAGTAGCCGCTGAAGCCGTTGTCCTTGTCGAAGATGCGGCCCTTGACGACCGGGCTCGCGGGCCCGTCGTCGAAGGCGCAGGTGGTGCTCACGGGAGCGCCCGCAGCGGCGTACGTGGCGGCGAGCGAGCCATCAAGGCCGTCGCACGCGAAGGTGTAGTGGAAGCCGGCGTTGGTGTCGGCGGTGGACGGATCCGACGGGCTGCTGAAGGTGATCGTTGCCGAGCTGCCCTCGTTGATCGGGCCGTTGTCGCTGAACGTCGCGACCGGTGCAACGTTGTTTACGTCGACTGAGGCGGTGTACTCGCTGAAGCCGCCGTCCTTGTCGATGATCCGGGCCTTGACGGTGTGCGCGCTCGGGCCGTCGTCGAAGAAGCACATCGTCGACGAGCCGTTGCCGGCGGTGTTGGCGTAGGTCGCACCGGACAGGTCGCCGTTGGTGCAGCTGAAGGCGTAGTGGAAGCCGGCGCTCGTGTCAGGACCGGACGGATCGAAGGCTGAGCTCAACGAGATCGCGCTCATCGAGCCCTCAAAGATCGGCGTGACGGCGCCGAACGTGGCCGTCGGGGCGACGTTGTTGACGGTGACCGCGGCGGCGTACTCGGTGAACCCACCGTCCTTGTCGATGACCCGGGCGCGCACGGTGGGCGAGCTCGGGCCGTCACCGAAGACACAGTTGACCGACGTCGCAGTGCCGGAACCCGCGTAGGTGGCACCCGCAAGCGATGCGCCGGTGCACGAGTAGGCGTAGTGGAAGCCGGCGGTCGTGTCATCGCTCGACGGGTCACTCGGGCTCGTGAACGCGAAGTTCGAGCTGCCCGGCCCCTCGGACACGGTTCGCGTCGTCGGGAACGTGGCCGTGGGTGCGACGTTGTTGACCGTGACGCTGGCGGTGTACTCGGTGACCCCGCCATCCTTGTCCCGGATCTTGCCCTTGACCGAGCGGACACCGTTGTCGGTAGTTGGGCAGGTCCTCGAGGCAGTCGCCCCGAAGGTTCCGTAACCGGTGCCATCGCCGCAATCGAAGGCATACGTGAGGCCAGCCGTCGTATCAGCGCTCGACGGGTCAGTCCCACCGGTCAGCGTCAGGTTGAACGACGTGCCTTCGTTTACGGGGCCGGTGTTGCCGAACGTT
>VBGT01000025.1:1761-2200 GCA_005889475.1 Chloroflexota bacterium
GGTGACGCTGGTGGTGTACTCGGTGAAGCCGTTGTCCTTGTCGATGATCCGAGCCCGGACCGTCGGCGACGCTGGCCCGTCGTCATAGTTGCAGTTCACCGACATGGTCGTTCCACTTGAGGCGTACGTCGCACCCGCAAGCGAGGTGCCAGTACACGAGAACGCGTAGTGGAAGCCAGCCGTCGTGTCCGCGGTCGACGGATCGCTCGGGCTCGTAAACGCGAAGTTGGACGCTGTTCCTTCGAACGCGCTGGCTGTGGTCGGGAATGCAGCCGTCGGGGCGACGTTGTTGACGGTCAGAGCAAACGTCGTTGTGACAACGTGCCCGTTGCCATCGTTGGCCGTGATCGTGACCGTTTGCGACTGCGTCGGACCGTCTGTCGTGCCGAACGACCAACTCCATGTACCGCTGTTCGTCCCGGTCTTCGTCACACTGCCA
>VBGT01000025.1:2208-3960 GCA_005889475.1 Chloroflexota bacterium
AGACGTTGTCGCCTGTGTCCGCGTCCGAATACGTCCCGGTGTTCGTTGCTGTCGCGCCTTCGTTCACCGTCCTGGAGGCATTGTCCGCCGCGACGGTTGGGGCGACGTTGGAGTTCACGAAGTGGGCAAAGGCATCGGTGAGGTTGCCGTTTGTGCCGCCGCCGCTGTTCGAGATACACGGCGTAGGGGAGCCGGGCGTAAGGGTGCCCAAATCAGTGCTCTTGTCGCCATTCGTCCAGCTGCTGAACGTCTTGCCGCTGGTGGTCGTCGCCACGGACTTCAAAAGGACTGAGTCGCCGCTGCCACCGAATCCCGGGATGTTGACGGTCCCGCTTGAGGCGTTGATCGCGACCGTCTGATTTGTCAGGCTCGCGGTTCCTGTGCAGGTCGTGTTGCCATTCCACCGGTCGAAGGTGACGGTCATGTTGGCGACGCCCTCGGTCGTAGTGAGGCGGAGCGTCACGTTTCCATCCGTAAACGACGCGAGCGCCGTGCCGGAGGACGAGCCAGTGGCAACCACGACATAGCTCGATACGAACCAGTTCGGGAGGTTGAACTGATCGACGACTGTGCCACCACTGCCGGCGGTCACGTCGATGTTCCGGGACCACGAGCTGCCAAGCTCGTCATTGACATAGATGTGGACGCTTTCGCCGGCAGCCCAATTCGTGCCGGACAGCGTCACCAGCTCACCTGGAGCGTAGTCGGCCTTGTTGCTCGAGATCGTCGGCGGCCCGCTCGGCGCATACGGCGGAACATCGGTCGCAGCCGGGGGCTCGGGCGTCGTGTCGGGTGTCGGCGCAGGCGTCGGATCCGGGGCCGTAGGTTCGGCGGTCGGCGGGTCCGAGGGCTGCTCGGTGGGCGTCGCGTCGGGGGACGGAGACGGCTCCTCGGCGGCCACGAGGCCGGGCAGAACGAGCGTTGCCATGAGCAGCAGCACCTGAAGCGCTGCGACGAAATGCAGAGCGCGCGTGCGCATGAGCGATAGACCTCCCCCAGCGACCTAGCGTGCCTGGCGCGCCTGCCGGAGAAGGATTTGAGATGAAAGATGAGAGCGATGGACCCGGACGGACGCGCTACAGCGGTATTAAGTTGGGCTCGGACATTACTGCAGTCCCATTGCAATGGAAGTACTTTTCGCGACACAGGGTGACAAAACGCACCACCGGCTCTGAACCCCTCCTACCCGGACCCCACCAGGCCCCTCCGGACCGAACCACCGGATGGTCCTGGGTCGCTCGGCGCTGCGCCGCCTACTTGAGCTTGAACGCCGCCGAGATCGACGAGCCGTCAGCCGTCCTGAGGTTGACCAGCCAGCACGTGCCGGGCAGCTTCGGCGAGTCCCACTTCCCGACGAACTGGCCGGCGCCGGCGTCGTACCTGAGGGTGAAGCCGGGGGCGGCGGGAATGGCGGTAGGCGTGCCCATCGGCGCGGAGGTGTCGCAGCTGAAGCGCTGCTGCTCGATCGAGGCGATCGCGTCGAGCGTGGTCAGCTCGACCGACCCGACGAACACCTCGAACTTCAGCGGAACCGGTGCGCCGCCCTTCTGCGAGTTCATGCTGCCCATGTCGACCGGCTTGTCGAAGCCGACGATCGTCCACGGGCCGACGTTGTAGCTGATCGACGCCGACGCGCTGTTGCCGGCGACGTCGAGCGCGAGGCCGGTCACCGTGTGCCAGCCGACGCTCGTCGAGTACCCGCTGACCTGGCACGACGCAAGCCCTGACAGGGTGTCGACTGACGAGCAGCCG
>VBGT01000025.1:3998-16250 GCA_005889475.1 Chloroflexota bacterium
CCGCCGATCAGCGACACCGCACCCGGCGGCGTCAGGTCGACGTTCACCCCGGACACGGTGCCGACCTTGGCGTTGCCGGCGACGTCCATGGCGGTGCCGGTCGCGGACTGGCCCGCCCCCTCCCCGAACGTCGAGGGTGGCGTGCACGACGCGAGCCCCGACCCGGTATCGCCGCAGCTCCACGTCACCGTCGGCGCACCCGTCGCGGCATTCCACCAACCCGTCGCCGCCATTGCCGGCGCCAGGGACGACGAAATCGAGGGCAGGGTCTGGTCGACATCGAACGACATGCTGTCCCCGTCGGTGTTGCCCGCCGCGTCCGAAACCGAGCACGCCACCCCGTGGGTGCCGTCGGCGACGACGAACGAATCGCCGGACGAGCTCAACGCGCCGACGCCCACGCCGTTGTCGGTACAGGTCACGGAGTCGACACCAACCAGATCACCGGTCGAAACGTCGACCGTCACGCCCGGCGTGCCGTCGTTGGCGGCGACGTTGTACCAACCGGAGCCGCCAATCCCCTCCGAGGTCGCGACCGAGACCCACGGATCGGTCGTGTCCCTGACCGCGACGACGAACGACTTGGTGTCGCCCATGCCGCCGCTGTCGACGACCGAGCAGGTGACTGTGGTTGAGCCGAGCGGGAACGTGGCGCCGGAGCTCCAGTTGCAGGTCGGCGCAGGATCCGGCTCGTCCTCGAGGTCGGACGCGGAGACCGTGAATGTCACCGTCGCACCGGCCGGCGAGGTCGCTTCCTCGACGATCGGGCCGGCCGGGACGGTGAGGGTGGGTGCGGTGTTCGTGGGCGTGACGGCGATCGTGTCGAGGTCGGAGCTCGTCGTGTAGAAGCTGTTGCCCACGTAGGTCGTGCGCATCCGGAAGCTCCCGCCGGAGGTCGGTGGCGTGAGCGTCGGCGAGCCCGACGTGAGGCCGCTGCTGGCCAGCGTCGCGCTGACGGGGCCGACGACGAGGGTCGTGTTCGTCGCGTCGTACAGCGCGAAGGTGACCATCGATGCGCCGCCGAGGTTTACGTCCGGCGTGATAATCCCGTTCCCTGCCCCCAGGCCGCGATCGAGGTCAACGACGTTCGCCCCGAGCGCGAGCGCGTTCCCGCCGAGGCCCGAGGTCGCGCCCGTGTACGTCGTGGTCGCCGCAGCACGAGCTGCCCGGGCGAGATGGTCGTCGTCAGGCCGATGTCATAGACGCCCGGCTGCACCGTGATCGCTCCGATCCGGCCGGCCTTCCACGTCACCTGGAACGGCACGGAGCACGTGCTCGGACAGCCCGACGGGTTGCTCGTGAAAACGAAGGTCGTGCTCACGGTGGCAGCCGTCGTGAACGTCGACCCGCCCGACGGCCGGATGGAGAAGCTCGCGACGCGGGTCTGGCTCGAGGTCGTGCAGTCGCTCGGGTCGCTGCCGCCGTTGATGCATGTGTACGTGCCTCGGAAGGTCACGAAGGCGCTGTAGTTGACGGTCGAGACGGACGGCGCCGAGAGGGTGAAGTCCATCGTCGCGGCGGCAACGACGCCTGGTCCGACGAGGGCGCCGACGAGCAGCACGACCTGGGCCGAGACGGCAAACCGCCCTGCGACGCGAGCCCGCATGCTCCTGGCGCTCCCCTGTCACTCGCTGCGTGCCGATCGGCACGCCTCGATTTGGCGCGCTCACGTTCGGGGGTCCTATCCCACGAACGTACGCGGCGAGTCATCTGCATCCGAGCACCGGGGGGAGTACGAGCGCGCACCACCCTGCCGCCTCTGCGGGGGGTGCGGCGACGGGTCCGACGAGACCGCTGGGGCGGCGAATCAGCGCCGGCGACGAGGCGGACGCGTGCCCTGGCGGCGGCGGATGTTGGGCGTGACGGTCCGATCCCATGTCGGCCGGTCCAGCCAGCGCGCCTGCCAGCCCGACTGGTCCTCGTGCTCGTCGCGGATCCCGGGCAGCCAGTCCGATGGCGTGCCCTCGGCGGGATCGGCATCGCCGGGCTCCTCGCCGGCCGGGAGCACCGTGACCGAGGCGACCTCGAGCACCGAGCCGGGCGCGTCCGGGTCGCGCTCTCTGCCCTCGAGCTCGCCCCCGGTGTCGGCGCCCGCACCATTCCCGGCGCCGGCCACTCCGCCCGCGACAGCGCCGACGGGCTGGCGACTCCGCGCCGTCGCCCCGCGCCCGGATCGTGCCGGGGTGCGCTGCGCGGCGAGCTCGGCCGCGCGGGCGATGATCGCCGACTGGTCCTGGTCGAGGACGCGCAACCGGATCTGCTGGATCTCGTCGCGCAGCGCAGCCGCACGCTCGAACTCGAGCTGCTTCGCGGCGGCCCGCATCTCGGCCTCCATGCGCGCGACGAGCTCCTCGATCTTCTTGGTATCGAGCTCCGCGAGCCGCGCGTCGCGGGCCTCCCGCTCGGACGTGTACATCACCGTGCCCTCGGCGACGGTGCGCAGCTGGTCGTTGAGGTCGCGGATCCCCTTGACGATCGTCTGCGGCACGATGCCCCGTTCGCGGTTGTACGCATCCTGGATCGCGCGCCGTCGGTCGGTCTCGTCGATCGCCGCGCGCATCGACTCGGTGACGTTATCCGCGTACATCACGACCTCGCCGCCGATGTTCCGCGCCGCGCGGCCGATCATCTGGATGAGCGACCACGCCGAGCGCAGGAAGCCCTCCTTGTCGGCGTCGAGGATCGCCACGAGCGTGACCTCGGGCAGGTCGATGCCCTCGCGCAGCAGGTTGATGCCGACAACGACGTCGAACACCCCCAGCCGCAGGTCGCGCAGGATCGCCACGCGCTCGAGCGTGTCGACCTCGGAGTGCAGGTACTGCACCTTGACCCCGAGCTCGCGCAGGTAGTCGGTGAGGTCTTCGGCCATGCGCTTGGTGAGCGTCGTGACGATCGCCCGCTCGCCGCGATCGACCCGGACCTTGATCTCCTCGAGCAGGTCGTCGATCTGGCCCTCGGTCGGGCGGACGCTGATCGGCGGGTCGACGATGCCGGTCGGGCGGACGAGCTGCTCGGCGACGCGTTCTGCCTTCTCCAGCTCGTACGGCCCCGGCGTCGCCGACATGTAGATCACCTGGCCGACGGACTTCTCGAACTCCTCGAACGTCAGCGGCCTGTTGTCGAGCGCGGACGGCAGCCGGAACCCGAAGTCGACCAGGATCTCCTTTCGCGTCCGGTCGTTCTTGTACATGCCGACCGACTGGGGAATGGTCATGTGCGATTCGTCGACGACGAGCAGCCAGTCTGCCGGGAAGTAGTCGAGCAGGGTCCATGGCCGCGAGCCGGCCTCGCGTCGCGACAGGTGGCGCGAGTAGTTCTCGACGCCGGAGCAGAAGCCGAGCTCGCGCAACATCTCCAGGTCGAAGGTCGTGCGCTGGCGCAGGCGAGCCGCCTCGAGCTCCCGGCCCTCGGACTCGAGCTGGCCGACGCGCACCTCCATCTCGGCCTCGATGTCGACGATCGCCGCCTTGAGCTTGTCGGCCGGCGTCACGTAGTGGGTCGCCGGGTAGACGTTCACGTCCTTGCGCTCGGCGAGCAGCTCACCGGTGAGCGGGTCGACCTCGGTGATCCGCTCGACCTCGTCGCCGAAGAACTCGACGCGGACGATGCGCTCCTCCGAGGCCGGCCGGAACTCGAGCGTGTCGCCACGCACCCGGAAGCGCGCGCGAGCGAGGTCGGCGTCGTTGCGCTGGTACTGCAGGTCGACGAGGTGGCGCAGCACCGAGTCGCGGCGGTACGCGCCCCCGGTCCGTAGCTTGAGGACGGTCGCGCCGTAATCGACCGGCGCCCCGATGCCGTAGATGCAGCTCACGGACGCCACGACGATGACGTCCCGCCGCTCGAACAGAGAGTGCGTGGCGGCGTGGCGCAGCCTGTCGATCTCGTCGTTGCGCGACGAGTCCTTCTCGATGTACGTGTCGGTCCGGGGCAGGTACGCCTCGGGCTGGTAGTAGTCGAAGTAGCTCACGAAGTACTCGACCGCGTTGTCCGGGAAGAAGTCGCGGAACTCGGCGTACAGCTGCGCCGCGAGGGTCTTGTTGTGGGCGAGCACGAGCGTCGGCCGCTTGGCGGCCTCGATCACCTTTGCGATCGTGAGCGTCTTGCCGGTCCCCGTCGCGCCCAGCAGGACCTGGTGGTGGAGCCCGCGATCGAGCCCATCGCTGAGTCGCTCGATGGCCTGGGGCTGATCGCCGGTGGGTTCGAAGGGGGCGACGAAGCGGAAGTCGGGCACGGACAGAATCTACCACCGCTCGATCGAAATCGAACGCCCGTTCGTCAGATTGGCCGAACCGCCGCCCTGACCGATGGCGGTGCATCTTGGTACCACCCGCCCATATCGACCCCGGTACCCCCATCCGGAGACTGGCCGAGCCACCAAGAACGTGGTCGACCGGGCGGCGCTGCCCGCAATCCGGCCGTGTCCCGCACTCGTCGCAGCCCGGGAGGCACGCTCGACCTCGATGGAGATGGAGTACAAGGACAACACCCGTCGGGGCAAGTTCGTGATCATCGTGGGCGTCGTGCTCGCGGTCGTCGCGGGTGGCGCGGCGTTCTACCTCATCCAGCAGGCCCAGCAGACCGCCGGCCAGGGCGAGGCGCAGCTCGTCGACGTGGTGGTCGCGGCCCAGAAGATCCCGGCCCGAACACCGATCCAGCCCGGCGCCGTCGAGGTCCGCAAGGTCCCGCTCGACGAGGAGTTGCAGGTTGGCATCGTGACCAAGCCCACGGAGCTGACCGGCAAGGTCCTCGCCATCTCGCTCGAGATCGGCCAGCCGATCTACTCGAACATGATCGCCACGGCATCCGGGACCTCCGGCCTTGCGATCCTCGGACCCGATGAGACGATCGCGCCGAATTCGCCAGCGTGGCGGGCGATCTCGATCACCATCCCCGACGAGCGCGCGGTGGCGGGCCTGCTGACCCCGGGCCAGTCGATCGACATCTTCATCACCGCTTCGATCCCCATGGCGCTCACGACCAAGCCCGAGGGCATCTACTACTCGGACATGGCCACGAAGATCACGTACCAGGACATGGTCATCCTCGGCCGCGCCGGCACGCAGTACATCCTGCGGGCCTCGCTCCCGGTCGCAGAGGAGATCAACCATCTCCTGGCCACGGCCACGGTCCAGTTCAGCGCCGCGCTCCGGCCGGACCAGGACGTGCGCTATGTCGACGTCTCGAAGCTCGGCGCCACCACGAACCGCATCCTGCAGAAGTACGGCCTGCCGTTCCCGGTCGTCTACCCGGCACCAAGCGCGACCATCCCGCCGCAGCCGCCGCTCCAGACTCCAACCCCGCCGCCCCCGCCCGCACCCGCCCCCTCCGGCTAACCTGCTCTCCAGCCGTCCCCGCCGTCCGCCCGGGCGCCGGCCATCGGCCCCGGCGCAGGCCATCGGCCCCGGCGCAGGCCCCTGCTGCGCGGCGCCTTAGGCGCGGTGCTCGTCACCAGTCCCGCAGACCTTGCCTGCGGACATCGCCGCCTGATCTCCGTGGCGGACGTTCTCGCTCTGACCCGGTCGATGTGCGCCTGGAGAACCGACCGAACGAGTTTCGGCCCGCGACGTCATTGATGGGCCGATCTGCTCGCTGAATGTGCGCTCCGGAAACCAACTCGCCCAGGAAGCACGAGTCGGGCGTATCCCGTGGTGGCCATCCATGCCAATCCTCGTCGTAATGGTTCCCCTCGCGCACATTGGCGTCTATCGAGTGGCGATCCGGCGATAAGTGGCGTTTGACATTCTGCCGAGATGCCGGTGAACACGAGCGCATTCGATCGGGGCCATCGGGCCGGCGAACGCGCCCTCCACCTTCTCGGTGATGAGCTCAGAGAACGTCGGCTGTCGCTAGGGCTCAGTCAACGGCGCGTCGCCGCAGCGGCGCGGCTCTCCAGATCGAGGTACTCCCGCATCGAAGCAGGCAAGATCCCCACGTTCGCGATCGTCGAGTTGTGCGAGCTGGCGAGCATCCTCGGGCTTGAGGGTGCGGCGCGCGTCTATCCGGGCGGGTCACCGGTTCGTGATGCGGCCCACGCAGGACGTCTCCAGTCGATCCTGCGTCAGGTCGCGCCGCCGATGCGCTATCGAATTGAAGTGCCGCTGCCCAGCGCGGCCAACCGGTGGGAGCGCCGGGCGTGGGATGCGATGCAGTTCGGGGATGGCCAACGGACCGCAATCGAGCTCGAGATGCGACTGACAGACGTGCAGGCGATGCGGCGACGCGTCGATCTGAAGCGTCGAGATGACCCGACGGAGTCGTTTCTCCTCCTCATCGCCGACACGCGAAGCAACCGTCGGGTCCTGGCCGAGTTCGGTGGCCTCTTCGCCGACCTCCCACGCCTACCCTCGAGCGTCGTTCGCGATGCCCTCGCGGCCGGCCGGCATCCGCCGGGCGGATTGATGCTCGTCTAGCCGATTGGCACGGCTTCTGCCCACGCCGCCTCGACGAGTGAGCGCGCGGCGGCGATTGAGCCGCTCGTGTCGATGACGCGGGTCGCCGACTGACGAAGCCGGTCGACGAGGCCCGCCTGCGCGGCGATTCTCACCTCCGCGTCTGCTGACGATTCGCCGCGCCCAGCCAGGCGCTCGAGCTGGTCCGCGGGCTCGCAGGAGACGAGCCAGACCTCGTCACACAGGCTCGCGAGGCCGCCCTCGACGAGCTTGATCGCCTCGATCACGATCGCCGGCGGACCGTCCAGCTCCGCCTCGGCGATGGCAGCGAGGATCCTCGGCCGGACCGCGGGGTGGACGATCGCCTCGAGCCGGGCGAGTGCCGCGGCGTCGGCGAAGACGATCCGCCCGAGCGCCGCGCGGTCGAGGCTCCCGTCGTCGCGCAGAATCCCCGAACCGAACTCCCTCACGACGGTCGCCAGCTCCGGGCTGCCCGGGGGCGTGACGTCGCGAGCGATGCGGTCGGCGTCGATGACGCGCGCGCCGCGCTCGGCCAACCAACCGGCGACGGTCGATTTCCCGCAGCCGATCGGACCGGTGAGTCCGATCCGGATCGGTCGCCTGGACGTGGCGGCCGTCTCGTCCGGGGCGCTCACGGGGCCCGCTCCTCGAGCGCGAGCCAGGCGTCCTCCGCAACCCTCAGCGCGGTCTCGACGTCGGCGAGCTCGCTCGACACGCGCCGCAGCTCGATGAAGTTGGCCTGCACGGCGGGCTTCGAGAGCTCCAGCTCGAGGTGGTTCTTGCGCAGGCCGAGGCGCGTGAGCTCGGCGTCGGCCGCTTCGCGCTGGCGCCGGTAGGCGTCCTTCGAGAGGCGGCCCGCAGCACCCTTCGCCGATTTGCGATCGCGGCCGTCAAGGCCGTCGGGCCGGTCAAGGCCGTCGGGCTCGTCAAGGCCGTCGCGGCCGTTGCTCGCAACCGAGGTCGCGGTTGCCGTCCCGGACGACGACCGCGACGACGCACGGGCCCGGGTTGCCCGCGACGAGCCGGCCGCCCTCGCGGGTGATTCGAGCCGACCAGGCGAGACGGGCGCCGCACGGCCGCCCGGCCGCATGCGCTTCGCTTCCTGCTCGAGCGCCGACGCGACCGTCCAGCCGTCGGAGACCGCATGGCGCCAGACCTTGTACCCGCCGTCGAACGGCGCCACGAGGCCGTCGTCGACCACCCACAGCCGATCGCACACCGTGTCGAGGAACCGCCGGTCGTGTGACACGACGAGCATCGTGGCGGGCGTCTCGACGAGGAAATTCTCGATCGCCTCCCTCGCGACGACATCGAGATGGTTCGTCGGCTCGTCGAGCAGATACACGTTCGAGGGCATGACTCCGAGCAGCGCGAGCTCGAGCCGTGAGCGCTCGCCGCCCGACAGCAGGCGGACCTCGCGGAAGACGTCGTCGCCACGGAACAGGAAGCGGGCGAGGTAGGCCCGTGCCTCGCCCGGCGTCACCGGCACCGACTCGAGGAGCGCGTCGAGGACCGTCGCGCCGGGGATCGCCGCGGCGCGAAGTTGGGCGAGGTAGCCGAGCTGGACGCCGTGCCCGAAGGTGATCGCCCCATCGAGCAGCGGCAGCTCGCCGGCGATGGTCCGCAGGAGCGTCGTCTTGCCCGCGCCGTTGGGGCCGACGATCCCGATGCGATCGCCGCGCCTCGCCGCCAAGAACGGCGCGCGGGCCACGATCTTGTCCGGCAGGTAGCCGACGGTCAGGTTCTCGGCGCGGATCACGATCTCGCCGGACCGCACCGGACCCGCTCCGACGAGGCCCTGCCCCGGCAGCCGCAGCTTGCGCGACGAACGCGGCGCCTCGTGCCGCTCGGTCTCGAGCCGCTCCAGCCGCGCCTCGTGCTCGTGCATCTTTGCGAACTTGCGGTGGCTCCGATAGGTCTGCACGAGCTCGCGCTCGCGCTCGATCGCGCCCGCGGTCGATTCGGCGGTCTTGGCCGCGAACGTGTCGCGCTCCTCGCGCTGGCGGTGATAGGCGGAGTAGTCACCGCGGAAGGCCGTGAGCCGGCGGTCCCGCAGCTCCCAGATCCGCGTCACCGTCCCGTCGAGGAAGGCGCGGTCGTGCGAGGCGACGAGCAGCGAACCGGAGCGGCGGCGCAGGTGGTCCTCGAGCCACTCGAGCGCGCCGAGGTCGAGGTGGTTCGTCGGCTCGTCGAGGAGGAGCAGGTCCGGCGAGGCGATCACGAGTCTCGCCAGCGTGGCCCGCGTCTGCTCGCCACCCGACAGCGACGACGGGGGACGGGACATGTCGGCGACACTGAAGCCGAGCCCGGACAGCGCCTCGTCGACCCGCTGGTCCAGCGTGTACCCGCCGAGGCCCTCGAAACGATGCTGCAGCGTCTCGTAGGCGGGCTCCGTCGCTCGCCCGGCGTGCTCCATCGCCTCGAGCTCGACGGCCATCGTCTCGAGCGTGGCTGCGCCGTGTCGGACGGCGGTCCGGACGTCGGGCGCGGCCATGAACGCGGCATCGAGATGCGCCTCCTGGGCGAGCATCCCGATGGACATGTCCCGCTTGCGCGAGACAAGCCCCGCGTCGGGTTCGTCGATGCCGGCGGCGATCCGGAGCAGCGTCGTCTTGCCGGCGCCGTTCGGGCCGACGAGACCGATGCGATCGCCGAGGGCGATCGCGGCATCGATGCGGTCGAGGATGACGAAGGTACCCACCTCGCGGTGGATGCCCTCGAGCCGGAGGATCGACATCAGGCCGTGGCGGACCCGCCCGCCGTCGCGGATTCGCCCGTCGCGACAGGCCCCGCGTCGCCGGTCGCGCGAGGCCTCGGGTCGCCCGCGGCTGCCCGCGCCGCGGCACGGCGCGTCGCGGCCGCACGGCGCGTCGCGGCCGCACGGCGCGTCCGCTCGGCGCGGGACACCGGCGCGGC
Source organism: Chloroflexota bacterium (assembly GCA_005889475.1). Taxonomy (GTDB): domain Bacteria; phylum Chloroflexota; class Limnocylindria; order Limnocylindrales; family CSP1-4; genus UBA5189. Next base: position 13,325 of record VBGT01000025.1, read on the forward strand.
CCGCTTCGTCGATCCCGTCGGCGTGCCCAGTGCGCCGTCGGCGCCGCCGATCTCGGTCCAGCGGGGCCCGGTTCGAATCGCGCCTTCGTGCCCATCTGCCGAAGCCGCACGACGCCCCGGCCGCGGCTCCATCCCCCGCAGGATCGCGGCCGCGCCCGCCCGATCCCGAGCCGGCAGCCGCTGGCACCAGGAGCAGAAGTGCGTCGAGCGCGCGCCGATGACGATCCGCCGGACCGGCCGGCCGCAGCGGGCGCACGGCTCGCCGGCACGCTGGTACACGAGCAGCTCTTCCTGCATCGAGCCATCGCCGTCGGGGGCGGTGTAGTCGTCGATCGAAGAACCGCGGCGCTCGACCGCGTCGGCAAGGATCCGGCGCAGCGCCCGGTACAGCCGGCCCTCGTCGCCAGGCCGGAGCGAAGCAGCAGAGCGCAACGGGTGCAGGCGCGCCGCCCACAGCGCCTCGTCGGCATAGATGTTGCCGACGCCGGCGAGGAAGCCCTGGTCCAGCAGGAGCGGCTTGAGCCGTCCCTTCCGCGCGCGGATCCGGCGTCGGAACTCACGCACCATGAACGCCGGATCGAGCGGCTCCGGCCCGAAGCCCTTGAACCCCTTGCCGCCGCCCAGCTCGCCCTCGAGGTCGCCGGTCGCGACGTTCCGCGAGGCCACCCCGACCCGCCCGAACTTGCGGATGTCGCGGAAGCGCAGCTCGCGCCCGTCTTCGAACGCGAGGGCGAGGCGGACGTAGGGGTCCTCGGAGAGCCCCGCCCGCACCACGAACAGCTGGCCGGTCATCTTGAGGTGGATCGTGATCGCGGTCGCGTCATCGAGCTCGAGCACGACCAGCTTCGCCCGCCGCGACGTCCCCACGATCGACCGCCCGACCACGGCGCGCGCGAACGCCTCGGGATCCTGGGAGCGCAGCGTCCGCAGCCAGGACACGCGCACGCCGGTGATCCGCGCCCCGACGACCAGCCCGCGCAGGTCGCGGGCCACGGTTTCGACCTCGGGCAGCTCCGGCATGCAGGCGCTCCGCGATCAGCCGGCGAGGGCGTCGACGGGCGCCTCGTCGGCCTCGGCGAGGATCGCGTCGCGGCGCGAGACGGGCGTCATCGACTCCCAATCGGTGCCCGCCTTCACGTCGACCGTCAGCGGGACGTCGAGCGGCAATGCGCCCTCCATCGTCTCGCGGAGCACGGGGATGAGCCGGTCGACCTCCTCGCGCGGCACCTCGAGCAGCAGCTCGTCGTGGACCGAGAGGAGAAGACGTGCCCCGAACCCGTCCGCGGCGAGCCGATCAGCGACGCGGATCATGGCGATCTTCTGGATGTCGGCGGCCGTGCCCTGGATGGGCATGTTGATCGCCATCCGCTCGCCGGCGCCACGCAGCGCGGCGTTCGCGGCGTGGAGCTCGGGGATCGAACGCTTGCGGCCGAGGAGGGTCGTGACGTGGCCCTGGCGCCGGGCGGTCTCCTTGATGTGGAGCATGTAGTAGCTGATCCCGGAGTACGCGGCGAAGTACGAGTTGATGAACTCCTGCGCCTCCTGGCGGCTGATCCCGGCGCGCGAGGACAGCCCGAAGTCGCTCATGCCGTAGGCCAGCCCGAAGTTGACCATCTTGGCCATCGATCGCTCGTCCGCGGTGATCTCGCCCGGCGGCTTGTGCAGCACCCGTGCGGCGGTCTCGCGGTGGATGTCGGCCTGTTTCGCGAACGCCTCCTTCAGGTGCTCGTCGCCGGACACGTGGGCGATGATCCGGAGCTCGATCTGGGAGTAGTCCGCGGCAACCAGCACGGTCTCCGGCGAGCCGGCCACGAACGTGCTCCGAATCCGCCGTCCGAGTGGCGTCCGGATCGGGATGTTCTGCAGGTTCGGGTCGGACGAGGAGAGGCGACCCGTCGAGGCAACGGCCTGGTGGAAGGTCGTGTGCAGCCGCCCGTCCTCGGCGATCAGCGACGGCAGCGTCTCGACATAGGTCGAGCGCAGCTTGGTGTAGATGCGCCAGTCGAGCACCGGCTGGATCACCGGATGGACGCCCACGAGCTCCTCGAGGACCGCTGCGTCGGTCGAGTAGCCGGTCTTGGTCCGCCTGCCCTTCGGCAGCCGCAGCTCTTCGAACAGGATGTCGCCCAGCTGCTTCGGCGACCCGATCGTGAACTGGTGCCCGACGGCCCCATAGATCTCGTCCTCGAGGCGCGAGATCTCGGCCCCGAACTCGCGATCCAGCACGGCCAGCGCGTCGAGGTCGACGGCGATGCCCGTCGATTCCATGCGGGCGAGCACGGGGATGAGCGGCAGCTCGATCTCGCGGAACAGCCGCTCGAGACCCTCTTCCTGGAGAGCTCGGGCGAGCGGGTCGCGGACCGCGAGGGCCGACAGCGCCTCGAGACCAGCGCGATGGACCGGCTCGAGCTCCTTCGGCGGCGGCAGGACCAGGTCGAGCCGCTCGGCAACCACGTCCGCGATCGACTGCGAGCGGAGGGCCGCGTTGAGGATGTACGCCGCGATCTGGGTGTCGAACTCGACCTTCGTCGCCGCCGCGTCCGGCTCCGCGGCGAATCTCGCCACGAGGATCGGCTTGGCCTCGTGGGCGACCAGCTGCAGGCCACGACCTTCGACCTCACGCCGGAGTGCGTCCGCGGCCGTCTCGCCCATCCCCGCGACGACGCGACCGTCGGCGCCCGCGATCGCGAACGCCTGCGCGGTGCCACGCCTCGGACGAGGGTCGTCGAAGACGATCGAAGCCCCGACCGAGGTCTGCCCCGCGAGCCAGTCCGCCAGGGCAGGCACGCCCTCCGCCTCGAGCAGCTCGATCCGGCCGGGGTCGGAGATCGTCGCGCCGAGCGCGGTCGCGAGGTCGTCGAAGCGCACCGGCTCGCCTCCCCCGGTTGCGCCTGCCGCCGTCGCCACCCCGGCCTCGCGTGCCGGC
>VBGT01000112.1 GCA_005889475.1 Chloroflexota bacterium
GAAGGCGATCCACCGACCGTCCGGCGACCACGAGCTCGAGTAGTCGGCCACGCTATTGTCAGTCAGGATGCGCCGGTTCGAGCCATCGACGTCGGCGATGCACAGATCGTCGTTGTTCTGGTCAGAAACCCGGCCGGGATCGTGCGGGCACCGGAACACCACTCGCGTGCCATCGGGCGAGAACACCGGTTGGTGCTCCTCCGTCCCGACCTCGGGCGTGTTCGTGACGTTGTGGTCGACGCCCGCCTGGTCGATGTAGTGGACGTCGCACTGGCCGTCCGAGCAGATCGCATAGGCAAGCGTGGCGCCGAGGTTGGCGAGGCTCACTGGTGGGCCGTCGGTCGCTGACGGCGTTGCCGATGGGATGGCGCTCGGCGTGGCGGGCTCCGTCGTCGGCTGCCCGGCCGAGGGCGCGGTTGATGGTGGGGCGGTCGGGAAGGAAGGGCTCGGGCCGCAGCCGGCGCCACTCGAGGCCATGACGATCGCAGCCAGCGCGACGCCGCGCGGTCCGCGGGTCAGCGCCCAGATCCGGCGGTCAATTCGGGAACGCTCATGCACGAGCCACATACGAGCGAGGGTGCTCTCGCGCTGCGGCCGGCGCCTTGCCGACGGCGTCCGCCGGCTCGGCCACCCGCTGCACCCGGATGGCGTACCGGATCCCGGCCTTCCGCTGACCGAGCTTGCCGAGGCGGCTCAGCCGGTCTGACGAGCCCTAGGCATTCTCGCGCTTCTCGGCACGGATGATCCGCGCGCTTCCGGCCGCCGGACGGAAACCGGTCCGACGGCCGTCGTCCCAGCGGACCTCGAAGCTGGGACCGGACGGCGAGTCGGTGATCTCCACGATCTCGCCCGCGCGCGGCGCCTGACCCACTTTCTCGGATTCGACGACGATCCGATCGCCGGGCGATGCGACCGGCGAATGCTCCACTTTCACCTTGGCGGGCATGGGCAACCTCCTTCATGACCCTGTGCCGCTGACTGGCGTACGACACTCGAGGGACGGCGTCAAGTGGCCGGTCTGAACGTGTACACCGGCAGTTCAGGCAGACTCACCACGGCGCCGGGCTGGTCCACGCGTAGCCGCCCACGTAGTCAGCGGCGACGGGCGTCGCAGTCAGCTGGACCTGGTTGGTGCCGTCGGCGTTCATGGTCCACAGGTTGACGGCGTCGCCGAGCTTCCGCTGGAACAGGAGCTTCGAGCCGTCCGGCGACCATACGGGCGTCACCGAGGTGGAGCCGTCTGAGCCGGATGTGAGCTGTAGCAGGCCGCTCCCGTCCGCATTCACGACCCACACCTGGGGCGGGCCGAGCAGCGCCTTGCCGGCCGGCGTCTTGCCGACGCCGAAGCGGCCGTTCGTGAAGGCAATGACGTCGCCCCTCGGCGACCACTGCGCTGACAGTGCCCCGGTGGTCGGCGGCACGAGGACCCGTGGCGGGCCACCGAGAGCCGCCACTGCGACGACGTAGAGCGCCGGTCGCGCGTCGGCATCCGTGTACGCGGCCAAGACCACTTGGGACCCATCCGGCGACCAGTCCGCGGAGATGGTGTCCCAGAAGTCGAGGTCGACCGGGAACAGGCCGTCCGGGGCGAGCCGTCTGACGCCGCTGCCGTCCGCTCGCGCGATGAGGAATGAAGGATCGAAGCCGATCCGGTTGATCAGGATCAGCATTCCATCGGGCGAGTAGCCGACGACCGCATCACTCGCCCTGTCCGGCGCCGCGACGATCCGTTTGAGGTCGCCGCCGTCCGATGCTCGCACTGTGTAGATGCCCCGGTCATCTGGATTTACGTCCTCGGAGCCGCTCGACACGAGCAGCCTCAAGCCGTCCGGGGTCCAGGCGACGGCCGCCAGATGCATGCGACGACCCGGGTACGCGTCGAGGAGCCTGGGGTCAGAACCATCAGCCTTGGCGATCGCCGGTCGGATCCACGACGTCTCCTGCCCGGGCAAGGGCGCGGGGTCGTCCACGCGGACCTCGACGAGCAGCTGGGTGCCGTCAGGGGACAGGACGCCGGTGCCGTTCGCGAGACCCTGCTCCTTCGAGCCGTCCGGGTTGACCTTGAAACCGGTGTTCGTCGTCCGCTGGGCGTCGGTCCGGTAGAACACGATCGCACCCTGCCTGCTCCGGCCGATGCCGGCGAGGATCAAAGCTCCGACCAGGGCCAGCGTCAGCGCCGCGAGGACCAGCGCGTAGGCGAACCTGCGCGCCCGACGGCCGGCGAGATCGACCGTTCGACCGGCGACGCGTACCCGCGGACCCATCCCGTTGCCGCGCAGGGCGGCGACCCAACCCGGGCGAGACCGGCGCAGCTTGGTGGTCGTGAGCACAGCCTCGAGCAGCACAGGCGGCGTAGCGCCCGCTGCGGCCTGGTCGAGCCATGACTCGAACCGGAGCTCGAAGCCGTCGTTGCGAATCATGCGACCGACTCCCGCTGGCCTTCGACGCGGCGCTCATCTGCCTCGACGGCAGCACGAAGCGCGGCCTTTGC
>VBGT01000013.1 GCA_005889475.1 Chloroflexota bacterium
TAGAACGTCCGCGCACCGTCATGGCCCTCCCAGCGGAGCCCGGTCCCGACGATCTCGTATACGCACTCTGAGGCGAGGGTCGCGATCAAGCCGTCGATGTCGCGCCGGTCCTCCGCGATGGAATGCCGCACCCAGAGCCGCTTGATCGCCCGCTGCTCCGCGGCATCGAACGGAAGCGCGAGCCGCCGCTGGATCGCCATGTCGACCTAGGTTAGCCACGGACTTCTCACAGAATCAGGAGCCCATTTGAATCCGGCGCCCGCCCGGCCCGAAGGTTCGACAGGACGGCGCGAGAGTCGAGCGGGAATCGGGCTCGGAGGTCATCGCGGTGGAGCTCGAGCAGTCCGCGGTTCCACTTCGTGTCCGCGACCAGCAGGATCAGTCGATCGATGCTGTCATCGCGCTGCTTCAGCGCGAGCTTCCGATCGAGCGCCTGCACATCGCGCAGTCGGGCCTCAGCTTCGATCGCGACGAGCTCATCGAGGCGAACGACGGCGTCCCACGCCCGCCGGTCACCCGGGATCGGAAGCGGTACCTCAGTCTGGATCGCAACGTTGGCGGGCAGGACTCCTCGCAGCGGCGGGGTCACCATCCGGAACCGCGCGCGCGATCAGCCGTAGTCCGACCGCGGCGCTGGCTCGACAGAGTTGGTCGATCGTCAGTTGCCTGATCGCGCCGCGCTCGATTCGTCCGAACTGGGAATGTGACATTCCAGCCCGGCCGCCCGCTTCACGCTGGCTCGTTCCGGCTGTCACCCGGGCGATCCTCAGCTCCCGCCCGGCTTCAATTCGAATGCGGAGAGCATCGCTCCGAGCTCGGTGCACTGTGGTCGTTCGCGTGGTCACGTGGCCATCTTCGAGCGACGCACTTACGTCCCGGTTGTCTACGCGGTTCGCTGGAACGCGCGGGGAGCGTTACGACGAAGGAACGCATGGGTGGCGCTGCCAACCGAGGCCCCCTCTGTCACCCGGAACGCGTCGCGACCCGCTCGGCGAAGGAAGGTGCTTGCTGTGGATCAAGCGACATCATCGATCCTCGTACCGCTCTCGTGGCGTTCCAAGGCGGAAAACCTTGCGCTTGCGGCGGCGCCGAGGGTAGCCGGAGCTCGGGTCAGAACTCCGTGACGCCGGTGAAGGTCCAGGCGTCGATGCGCAGCGCGGGCACGACGGCGGCGCCGAGGAAGCCGCGGATCGTCTTGCGCGAGCTGCTCACGGCGCTCACGCCGGCGAGTGCATCGAGATACGACTGCGTGAAGCGGAGGTTACGCACCGGTCCGACGACCTCGCCGCGCTCGACCAGGAAGGTCCCGTCGCGGGTCATGCCCGTGATCATCGCCAGCTTCGGGTGGACGACGTTGGTGTAGTGGAAGCGCGTCACGAGCAGGCCGCGATCGAGGCCCTTGACCAGGTCGTCGCGGGACGTGTCGCCGGCGGACATCACGGCGTTGAGCGGGAACGGGCCCCACGGATTCGGCGCCGGCAGGCCGTGGCCGGTCGAGGTGCGGCCGGCGCGCGCGGCGGTCTGCGAGTCGTACACGACATCGCGGCACACACCGGACTCCACGAGCGGCACTCGTTGCTTGGCCACGCCCTCGTAGTCGAACGCCATCGGCAGCCCGTTTCGATCGGCGCCGTCGTCGATGATCGTGACCAGCTCCGACCCGATCCGCCGCCCAGGCTCGACGAAGGACCGGCCCTCCTGGACGGCGAGCGCGGAGAAGCCGAGGTACCCGAGCATGTCGGTGATGTCGACGACCGCGTACTCCTCGAGCACCACGGGGTAGTCGCCCGGGTCCACCGTCACGGGCCGATCGCCGGCACGTGCCTTGGTCGCCGCTTCCCGCCCGATCGCCGCGGCATCGATGGTCGTCGCATCCATGCTCACGCCCTCGGCGTAGCCCGTCCCGCCGTCGGGCGACATGTGCACCGTCAGGAGCTGGGACGAGGTTCGGTTCTCCGCGGAGCGAATGCCCGCCGAATTCGCGACAGCGACCGCTTCCGCATCGGTCGAGAACGAGCCGTAGGCGGTGACGCCGACCGCATCGGCGGCCGCGATGACGGCACGGACACCCTCGGCACGGAACTCTGGGGTCGCCTCGGCGGTGCCATCCGCCCAGGCCGAGACCGCCGCGCGAGACGATGCCTCGATCGGCGCCGGCAGGCCCGCCCAGTCATCGAGCTCCTCGCAGCTTCGCGCGATCGCGGCGGCCCGATGGACGAGCGAACGCAGCCCATCGGCATCGACCCGGCCGGTCGACACGACCGCGATCCGGCGCCCCACGACGTGGCGCAGGCTCACCGTGAGCGATCGTTCGGCGACGTTCTGATGGATCTCGCTGTTGGCGAAACGGGTGAGCGCCGAGTCGCCGGCCATCACCAGCACCTCGGCCTCCGTGGCACCGATGCGCAGCGCGCGACCGAGGACCTCCTCCGCCAGCGCGAGCGCCGACCCCGGGTCGCGAGCGCTGGCGTTCCGCGCGAGCTCGCCCGCAGCGGCAGCGTTGCCGCGCGTGGTGGTCGCCCCCGCGGGGCTGGCGAGCCGGTTCGGACGGCTCACCACTTGCCGACTCCCACCTGGACGTTCCGGAAGCGAGCGCCGGGCACGGCGTGACCGACCCGCGCCGTCTGCGATGGCTCGCCCTTGCCGCAGTTGGGGGTGCCGAGCATGACGAAGCTGTGCTCGTCGCCGACCGCATCGCACGAGCGCCAGAACTCATAGGTGATCCCGGTGTACGTCGGGTTCTTGAACAATCGACCCTTCTTGCCGCCCTTGATCTCGTAGGCGACCTCCGTCGCGAACTGGAAGTTCAGGCGCCGATCGTCGATCGACCAGCTCCGGTTGTTGGCGAGGTACAGGCCGTCGTCGGTGTCGGCAACGATCTCGTCGAGCGTCATCCCCGGGACCGGCAGCATGTTGACGTTGGTCATGCGGATGAGCGGGATCCGGTTCCAGCCATCCGCGCGCATCGCCCCGCCCGACCGACGCCCGACCCTCGGTGCGGTCTCGCGGCTCGAGAGGTAGCCAACGAACCGGCCGTTCTGGACGAGCGGCACGGCCTGCGCCTCGACGCCCTCGTCATCCCAGCCGAACGTGCCCAGCCCACCGGGCGCAGTCGCGTCGGCGACGATCGTGACGAGCTCCGACCCGTACATGAACCCTTCATCGAGCTTGTCCGGCGTCAGGAAGCTCGTGCCCGCGTAGGACGCCTCCGTCCCGAATACGCGATCGAGCTCGGTCGGATGGCCGCAGCTCTCGTGGAGCTGGAGGTAGAGCATCGAGGGGTCGAGCACGATCGTGCGCCGCCCCGGCGGCAGCTGGGGCGCCGACAGGAGTGCGACGGCCTCCTCGCCGATCGGCTCGGAGTGGCCGACGAGGTCCAGGCCACGGATGTATTCGTAGCCCGCCGCCTGGTAGCCGCCGCCGGCGTCCGGGTAGCTGCGGCGCTGGTGCTCGTCGCCCTCGATCGCGTTCGCCTCGACCGCTGCGCCCACCTGGGTGATCACCTGCTCGGTGAAGCTGCCGTCCGATGCTGCGAACGTCTTCCACTCGCGATGCGCCGCGTAGACCGACTCGGTGAACGAGACGCCCTTCACGCCGCCCGCGGCGCGGTCGGCCGCGACGAGGTCGGAGATCTTCGACTCCAGCGGGACCTTGAATGGGTCCTCGCCGACGGGCGTCTCGTATTTCCCGGTGGCGGGTGGTCGACCGTCGAGCTCGACCGGCCGGCGCAGGGCGGTCGCCGATGCCTTCGCGACCCGAACGGCGAGTGCGCCGACCCGATCCCCCTCTGCGAGCTCGAAGTTGTCGCTCGCGGCGAAGCCCCACGCGCCGTCCACGAGGACGCGGACGCCGAAGCCGTCCGTCTCGCCCATCGCGACGCCCTCGACGCGGCCGCTCTTGACCGCGATCGACTCGTCCCGGCGGCGGATCACGCGTACGTCCGCGTACGTGGCGCCGAGCTTCGCGGCGGTGTCCAGGGCGCGGTCGGTCAGGTCTCGCATGTGCGGGGCCGGGAGCGTACCAGAGGACCCGACCAACGGGTCCTGTCGCTCGGCGAGGCCGCCCCGGAGGCCATGCCTACACTCCCTGCGTGAACGGGAGATTCATCACGCTCGAGGGGCCTGAGGGCGCGGGGAAGACCCTCCAAGCCCAGCGCCTGGTCGCGGCGCTCGAGGGGCGCGGACATCGGGCGCGGCTGACCCGAGAGCCCGGCGGCACCGGCCTTGGCGAGCAGATCCGGGCGATCGTCCTCGCTCGCGGTGCGGACGACGCCTTCATTTCCGCTCGGGCGGACGCGCTGCTCTTCAATGCCGCGCGAGCTCAGCTCGTCGCCGAGGTGATCGGGCCCGCCCTCGCCGCTGGGGACGTCGTCATCTGCGCACGCTTCGCTGATTCGACGCTCGCCTACCAGGGCTACGGCGCCGGGCTCCCGCTCGACGAGCTGCGGGCCATCGCCGCGGTCGCGACGGGTGGGCTCGTGCCCGACCTGACGGTGCTGCTCGACGTCTCGCCCGAGGTCGGCCTCGCGCGCAAGCCAGAAGATGCGCGGAATCGATTCGAGGCCACGTTCGACGTCGACTTCCATCGGCGGGTGCGCGATGGGTTCCTCGAGCTCGCCCGCCAGGAACCGGAGCGGTGGCGCGTGGTCGGCGCCGAGCGCGACGCTGACGGGGTCTTCGAGGACGTGCTGGCGGCGGCGTCGGCGATTCTGTGAGCCGCCGAAGCAGGCCTAGAGCACCTGCGTCAGGGCCTGGCCGGTGAGGACGAAGCCGAGGGCCACGACGAGGCACGCAGTCGTGAGCTGAACGGGCACGACGAGGCGTCGGACCCCGGCGACCGATGCCCGACCGCCCGCGAGACGCCCCTCGACGAAGCGCCGGGCATGCACGAGCAGCAGGCCGACGCCGGCGAGGACGACGGCCATCCCGACGCCGAAGCCGAGCACGAGCACGAGGCCGTAGGCGACCCGGCCGGCGGCGATCGATCCGAGGAGGAGGATGAGCGCCGACGCCGAGGGGACGAGCCCGCCCGAAAGCCCGAGGGCGAGCAGGCCGCGCCATGAGATCGAGTCGTCGCCCGGCGTGTGCGGATGTGGGTGCGTGTGTGGGTCTGAGCTCGTTCCGGCGTGCGCGTGCCCGTGGTCGTGGCCGTGGCCGTGGTCGTGGCCGGCAGCCCCGCCCTCCGACCTGCGCCCGAGGGCGACGCGGAGCCGCGACCACAGCAGCGAGCCGCCGATGAGGATCACCAGCCCGCCGGAGGCGACGCCGAGGATCGGGTAGAGGCGCTCGGGCGGCAGGACGCTCGAGGCGATGAGGGTGATTCCAGCGAGCGCAAGCACGCCGAGCGTATGCGAGACCGTCACCGCCAGGCCGAGGCCAACGGCCTGCCGGCTCGAGCCACGGCCACCGACGAGGTACGCGGCCATGATCGTCTTGCCGTGGCCGGGCGAGAGCGCATGCACGACGCCGAGGGCGAAAGCGATCGCGAGTGAGATGAGGATCGCCAGCGGCGTGAGGTCCTGGACGTCGACCAGGACGGCGAGGTCCTCGCCGATCCCGCCCGGCACCGCCGCAACCGGGTTGCCCGCCGCAGCCGGAGCCGGGGCGGAACCGGCGACCGGCGACGCGTCCGGCGGAGTCCACGGCGCGAGCGTCGGGCCACCCGGAGTAGCCGCCACCGAGATCGAGCGCATGTCGAGCGGCTGGGTCAACAGGTCGGTCGGGTAGTGGGTGAGGCGGCTCGAAACCCCCTCGGGATCGTCCCCGTTACGCGCCGGCCCGGTGATCGCCACGCCGTCGCCCACGACGACGACCTCCCGCCAACCGATCCGCTCGGCGAATGACCGGTCCTCGAACGCCAGCGAGGTGCCGGAGGCCATCGGCGAGGCAAGCGTCGCTTCGAATTCGCACACGAGGCGCATCGTCGAGAGCCCGCCCGCGCCCGGCGGGAACGACAGGCCCGCGGCGACGAGGGTTGGCTTGACCTCTGCGCTACCGACGGCAAGGTGGAGGTCAGGCGCGAGCGTCCCGCACGCCACCTGCTGCTGCCCGGCCAGCTCCGCCGGTGCGAGGGTCCCGTCGCCGTTGACGTCCAGCCGTTGCCGCTCCTGGAACGCCGGGATCTCGGCGCGATCGATCACGATGTCGAGGGAGACGTGCCGCGGTGCGATTCGCAGCGCAGCGAAGTGGTTGATCGTGAAGTTCCCGAGCGGGTGGGCGAGTGCCACTGCGGGTAGCAGAATCGCGAGCACCGCGGCGAGCGCTGCCGCAGCGGCAGCCACTCGCCGGCGGGCGCGGCCGCGGGACCGTACGCGGCGCGCCCCAGCCGGGATCGGGACTGCGGAGAACCGACCGCCCATCGTCATCGAAGTGCGTCCATCGATGCCTGGGCCCGGGATGCAGAGAGCGGGTCGAGCGCGCCGCGGATCGCGAGCGCCTGACCGAGCAGGTCGCGCGCCCTCGCGTCGTCGCCCACCGCATGGGCAATCTCGCCCGCGTGGTACAGGAGCAGCGCGTCGCGGGTCCCGAAGGCGAGCGCCTTCGACGCAGCGTCGTCGGCGTCGATGGCCCGGCCATTGGCCAGCAGCGCCCACGCATCGGCGTCGTAGCCGTAGGCGTCCTTTCGGACCGCGAGCTCCCCCTGGGCGAGCTGGAGCGCATCGGACAGGTCGCGATCGTGATTGACCGAGAACAGGACGAGCTGTCGGTTGTAGACCTGCTCGTTGATCGCCGCCAGATGGCCGATGGCTTCGACGGTTGCGTACTGGTCGGCCGCGAGCCTGGCGTCGCCGCGGAGCGCGTAGAGATCGCCGAGCGCGGCCAGCGCATCCGGCTGGGGCGCGATCGCAATCGCCTGCTGATACGTCGCGATGGCGTCGTCACTCCGCCCGAGCGCGGCTTCCGCGCGGGCCTCGCCCGCGATGGCCAGGTAGCTGTCCGGCCACACCTCGAGCGCCTTATGGAACCAGCTCAGCGCCGCGTCCGGCGAGCCGGTGCTGATCGCAGTCATGCCCGCGAGATAGGCGTACCAGCCCAGGCTTCCCCCAGTCTGACCGGCAGCGGTCGCCTCGTCCCAGGCGCGCTGGGCAAGTGAGACCGCCGACGCGGTCTCGCCCTGGATGAATGCGAGCCGCGAGAGGCGAGCCGTGACAGCCGGACCTGGGGCCTGGGCCTCGAGCGAGGCGAACGCGGCCGCTGCGCCCTTGACGTCGCCGAGCTCGAGTTTCGCGTCGCCGGCCGTGGCGAGGGCCTGCAGCACGGTCGGGTCCTTCTGGAGGATCGCCTGGGCCGCGGCGAGCGCGCCGGGAAAGTCGTGCAGGGTCTGCAGGAGTCGCGCCCGGAGGACCTGCGCGGCGGCGTAGTCCGGCACGATCGCGAGGGCCTGCGCGACCGCCGTCTGCGCCCGGCTGTAGTCGCCGATATCGCCCGTGAGGCGGCCGCGCGCGTCGTACAACGTCGCGATGTAGGTCGCCGAGAGGAAGTCCTTGCTGTTCCGGGCCAGGTTCGCGGTCCAGGCCTTGAGCGCGTGGTCGATCGCTGCGATCCCGGCGGTGCCGCCGGTCGGTGCCTCGCCCGGTCCTGCGAGCGCCGGCTGCTCCGGAGCGACCGCTTGGCTGATCGGATTGGTCACCGTCGCCGGCCGGATGGCCGTCACGATGTACGAGCCAGCGATGATCGCGATCGAGGCGGCGACGACGAGGATGGGCCGGATCCGTCGGAGCCTGGGTCGGGGAAGTCGAGGCGCGACAAGGGCGGTCATCGTGGTCGGCTCTGATCCTCTTGATGAAGGGAATGAGACCAGGTGAGGTGCCCCTGCGGGGAGACCGGGGACCGGCACTCCCCCAGGGGCGTGGGCGTCAGTTCGGGACGCCGAGGTACGGGAAAGACGGCAGGTAGGTGTGGCCCGAGGCGTTCGAGTTGTCGCTCGTCACGCAACCATTTGTGGTCACCGCGAGCTCCGCATCGATCACGTCAGCGGACAGCTTCCGCCCGTTGAACGGGAAGACCGCTCCGTTTGCCGTCGACCCGACCCGGTACGTGATGACGTCCGGCAGGAGGTAGTCAGCGATCGCGTTGGCCGTGGTCGCGTCGTAGTCCTGGCAGCCGAAAGCTGCGAAGGTGCCGAGGATGTGGTTGATGTTCTCCAGGGTCACGACGATGTCGCCGTGGAACGGCGAGGTCGACGAGTTCTGCTGCGAGGGCGCCGTGGTGTTGAACAGGTTCTTCACAGTCGCGAGATCAGCCGGAACCGGCTGCACGTACTTGTTGTTGAACACGGTGTTGATCGCCGGTCGACCCATCTGGTCGGCCTTGTGCCAGGCGCCGCCCTCCCAGTAGGAGGTTGTGCCCCACACCCCGATGTTCGTGGCGCCGATCGCATCGTTCGGCACCTCGAGCACCATGGCGTTCGTGTTCAGGCCCGCGAAGAAGTCGCAGTTGCTGCCGGGCGGCGTGCCGCTGGTCGGGCAGACCCCGAGCTGGGCCGTCCCGACATGGAAGACCGTGCCGAGGAAGCCGATCAGGTCGAAGAAGAACGGATCCGCGCGGACACCCGCGAAGACCTTCGCGTTGCCCGTGGCGGTGCCGATCCCGCTGCCACCGGTCCAGCCGGAGCCGACCTTGACGCCCTGCGCCAGGCTGCGAGCGTTGGCGCCCGAGTAGCGCCATACCGTATACGGCTGAGAGCCGCCCGAGGCAGCCCCGAAGCGCCAGACGTAGGCGAGGTCCTGCACGGCGTCGCCCGTGCGATCGACATTGATCACATAGCGGACGTTCGTGCCGAAGTTCGCAAACGGGTCGACCGTGGGCAGGTTCACCGCCGGGTTCGTCGTCATCGCGAACACGGTCCGTGTCCTGGCCGCGTTGTTGAAGACATAGACGTCGTTGATGTCCCGATCGCCGTGGGTCGAGAGCAGATCGACGCTCGAGCCGATGGACACGTGGCCCAGCGCAGGGGCGTCGAGATGGTCCGCGCCGGTCACGAGGAGCGGAGCTCCCCCGAGGGCGAGGATGAGGCCGGCGACTGCGAACAGCGCGCCGGTGCGAAGTGAAAGCCGTTGCATCAGTTCCCCTCCAAGGCCAACCTCATCTGGGCAGCGGACCGACGCGTCAGGGTCCCTTGCCAGGCCGAGGATTGGTGTGCGTCGAACGGGGCATTGGCGCCCGTCCTCGCTCCTGTTACGCGGCCCGGCACCTGCCGGATCAACGCGGGGGTCCGATGCAGTCCGGGGCGGTTCGGAAGGGCCTCGGCGCATCGCTACACTCCCGTCGTGATGGGGGAGAAGGCGCCGTCGGAAGCCCGAATTGAACCGTTGGCGGCCGTGCTGCGAAGAAGCCGGTGAGCGATCCCGAGATCGCAGTTCGTGGTGCCGCCGGACCCGATGCAGACCGGACCGATCGGGCCTGGATGGAACGTCTTGCGAGCGGCGATCTCGGGGCGCTCGATCGACTCTATGAGCAGTACGGAGCAATGGCGTACGGAATTGCGTACCGCATCACCGGCGACAGATCGGCAGCCGAAGACGTCGTACAGGACGCGTTCCTGGGCGCCTGGCGCAATGCCGCTCGGTACGTCGATGCCCGCGGTACGGTCCGGACCTGGCTCCTGTCGATCGTCCACCATCGGGCGATCGATGCGATCCGGCGGCGACGGCCGACGGTCGAGCTCCCTGATTCGGACGCCGCCCTTCCCGACACCCTGACCCTGCCCGACACGTGGGCCGACGTCGAGCTGCGGCTCGATCGAGCCGCGGTGCAGGTCGCGCTCGGTCGGATCTCCGACGTCCAGCGCGAGGCGATCGAGCTCGCCTATTTCGGTGGGCTCACCCAGACCGAGATCGCCGATCGGACGGGCGTGCCCCTGGGCACGGTCAAGGGCAGGCTCCGGCTCGGCCTCCAGGGCCTGCGGGCGGCATTGCTGCCGCCGGACGCGGCCGATCGGGCGAGCCGTGGCTGAGCAGCGGTTCGCCGGCATGACCTGCGCGGAAGCGGCCGAGCTCGCTCCTGCCTTCGTCCTGGGTGCACTCGGGGCCGCGGAGTCGGACGCCGTGCGACGGCACATGGCCGCGTGCCCGGAGCTGCACGCCGAGATGGCCGAGCTCCATTCCGTGGTGCCGGCGCTGTTCGGGGCGGTTGAGCCCGTCGCACCGTCGGCCGGCCTGAAGGATCGGATCCTGGCGGCGGCGGCCATCGACCTGGCGGAGCGGGAGGGCGCTGGGTCGCGGCCCGCACCGTCACGGCCCAGCCCAACCCAGCCGCGCCCGGCCGAGGTGCCCCGACGCGGCACCGACTTCGGCAGCATCTTCCGCCGCCCGATCTGGTCGGCCGTGGCGATCGCCGCGGCGCTGGCGGTCGTCGCGCTCGGTGCCTGGAACGTCCAGTTGCGGGACCAGCTCACGGGTCTCGAGGCGTACCGCAACGGCGTCGTCCAGGTGCTCGATGCCGCAGCACAGCCGGGGGCGCAGCTCGCGGTCCTGACCGATCCGACGGGGAGTGGCGGGCCGTCGGGCCTCGCCGCTGTGGCCGTCGACGGCAGCGTGGCGATGGTCATGCGCGACCTGAAGCCGACAACCGGGACCCAGGTCTACGAGGCGTGGCTCATCGGTGCGAACCAGGTGCCCGTCGCGATCGGCGGGTTCAAGGTGGACCGCAGTGGCACGGCGTCGTTCGTCACGCCCCACCCGGCAATAGGTGAGGGCGTCGTGGTGGCGCTGACGCTCGAGGCCCAACCCGGTGCGACGACGCCGACCCCACCGATCCTCGCCGTCGGCACGGCGCACGCCCAGTCGTCCTGAGCCGGCGAGCTCAGGCCCCGGCGCTTCCTGAGGCGATCTCGGGACCCGTCCCGTTGCCCGCGTCGCGCGCGGCCTCGGCGAACGTCCCCGGGCCCGAAGCCTGCGCCGCGCGGAGGGCCGCCGTGGCGGCGCCCACGAGCTCGTCGCCCGTGCTTCCGTCGATGGGGAAGCGAGCCAGGCCGGCCGAGACGCTGAATCGCTTGTCCAGGGCTTTCGATCGCGCGGCGACGGCCTCCACGATCCGGCGCGCGACGGTCGTGCCCTTCTCGCCCGGCGCGACGACCATGAACTCGTCGCCGCCCCAACGCGCCACGGTGTCCACGTAGCGCACCGACTCGCCGACGACCGCCGCGATCTCTCGCAGCACGTCGTCCCCGGCCGCTCGTCCATTGGCGTCGTTGAAGCCGGTCAGGTTATCGACGTCGAACATGGCGAGCGTCACCTCCGAGCCCTGGCGTGCGGCACGCGCGAGCTCGAGGTCCATGACTCGCAAAGCTGTCCGGGCGTTCGCCAGGCCGGTGAGCAGGTCCGAGTTCGCGACGCGCTCGGCCCAGTCGATCCGCTCCGCAGCGTTGGTGGTAAGCCGCGCACGGTCGACGACGACAGCGACGAGGTCGGCAATCGCGGCCACCCGCTCCGACACGAACGACTCCGCGGCAGCGTCAGCCTCCACGGAGAGCGCGCCGATCGGCTCTTCGATCCCCTCGCGGCCGATGACCACCGGCCATGCAGAGGTCACCTGTCCGGCGTCGCTGACCTCGCCGGTCGCCTGGATCCGCTCCTGGGCCGCGAGCTGGACCGGGTTGCCGTCACTCGCCACCTCCGCCTCGAGGCTCGAGCGTGCCGCCTCGTCGTAGCCCCGCGTGGCGGCCACCGCGAGCCCCCCGCGCTCCGCGTCCCACAGGTACGCCGCGGCACGGTCGGCGCCGGTGGTGCGCAGCGTGATCTCGAGCAGCTCATCGAGCGTGACGTCGGGATCCGCGCTGCGGGCGACGGCGCGGATCGCGGCAAGGAGCAGGGGGTCGGGGGTCAAGGCCGCCCGATCGTACACGAGCCCGGAGGGCAGTCAATCGAACGGGCGATCTGACGGCCGCTGGACGCCGGAATCGAGAGCACTCGCCCGTATACTCCCGGCCGTGAAGCTGATCGTGGCGATCATCCACAACGAGGACGCCGGCGCACTGGTCGACGGCCTTCTCGAGAAGGAGTATCGGGCCACGCGGCTGCACTCATCCGGCGGGTTCCTGAAGCAGTCGAACGCGACGATCGTGCTCGGCGTCGAGGATGACCGGGTCGAGGACGTGATGTCGATCGTCACCGAGCACTGCACCTCGCGGACCCAGGTCGTCAACCCGATGCCGCCGATCATGGAGCCTGGCGAGTTCTTCATGCCCTACCCGCTCGAGGTCGAGGTCGGCGGCGCCACGGTGTTCGTGCTGGCGGTCGATCGGTTCGAGCGGCTCTGACGAAGGTCGGAGACGTCGGGCTGAGCGGCGCCGGCGCGGACTGGCTCGACGCTCTTGAGGCGGCCGCGCCGGACCCGGTCGCTGCGTTCCGGAACATCGAGGTCGGCAAGTTCATCACCGTAAGGCGTGAGGTCCGGCGACGTACGGCGACCGGGACTGCACCCGTGATCTCGGCGCAGCTGGCGGCGCTTGCCGATGCGCTCGAGGCGATGGTGACGCGCCTGCCCGAGGACGCCTTCGCGGCGCCCGGCGGCGAGGGCAACTGGAGCGTCGCGCAGGCCATCGGCCACGCCGCCCATGCCCGCGCCGGCCTGTCCCTCGCCGGCGCACTTGCCGCCTCGGGCCGCTGGCCGACCGGCGTCCGGCCTGTCGTCCCGGGCGTGCCCGGCTCCCCGGGGGCCTCACGGCAGGAGCTGCGTCAGCGGATCGCACGGAGCCAGCTGGCCGTGGAGCGGGCGGCGCGCACGATCGCCGGCCACGAGACCGAGCCGTGCCCCCTCGAGCACCCCCTCGTCGGCAGGCTCCGCTGCGGGGAATGGCTGCTCTTCGCCGGCGTCCACGACCTCGTGCACCTCGAGCAGCTCCACGAGATCGAGGCCAGACTGGCGCCATGACCTTCCGACCGGACCTCGTGGGCTGCTGGATCTTCCGCGTCGCACCGGAGCAAGGGCTCGAGATCCTGCTCATCCACCGCGCCGCCGGACGCATCTACCCGGGAGTCTGGCAATGCGTGACCGGCGGCCTCGAGGGCGACGAGAAGGTCGTCGCCGGCGCGCTCCGCGAGCTGCACGAGGAGACAGGGATTGCCGGCGCCGACATCGAGGTCCTGTACGGCCTTGACCAGGTGAACCTGTTCCACGCCGAGCACACCGACACGCTCATGGCCGAGGCGGTGTTCGCGGTCCAGGTCGGCCCGACGGTCGAGCCGCGACTGTCCCACGAGCACGACGACCTGCGCTGGGTGACGCCGGCCGATGCCCGCGAGCTGGTCGTCTGGCCCGCCTATCGAAGCGCGATCGAGCAGGTCGAGTGGCTGATCGCGCATCCGCAGCACGCCGCGTGGCTGCGGGCCGGCGCGTGGGCCGTCGCGGGCTCGGCTCCGCCGGAGCCCGAGTCGACGACCGGCTAGACTTCCGCGCACGCGAGGACGCAGCGAGGAGGGTGCCGGCGATGATCGAACAGGAGCTCGCCGCGGCGCCCGAGACTGGCGCCCGGCCCGTGCCCGCATTCGACTCCAAGGTCGATCGGCTTCGCCCGACCTACGGCTTCGACGACGTCTCGCTCGCGCCCGGCCTCGAGACGATCGAGCCGAACGACGTCGAGCTCGGCCAGACGTTCTGCGGCATCGAGCTCGCCATCCCGATCCTGGCTGCCGCGATGGACGCCGTCGTCGACCCGGGCTTCGCGGGCGCGCTGGCCAGGCTCGGCGGGCTGGCCGTCCTGAACCTCGAAGGCGTCCAGGCACGCTACGAGGACCCCGGCAGCATCCTCGAGCGGATCGCCGGCGCCGCCGACGAAGAGATCCAGGCCGTCCTCTCGGAGGCATACGCGGTGCCGGTTCGCGAGGACCTCGTCGCGCTCCGGATCCAGCAGATCCACGACGCCGGCTCGAAGGCGGCCGTGTCCGCGACCCCTGCCGCCGCACGACGCTGGGGCCCGTTCTGCGCCGAGCACGGCGCCGAGCTGTTCCTCGTCCAGTCGCAGGTCAGCTCGGCCCGCCACCTCGCGACCGACTACGACCCCCTGTCGCTTGACGACTTCACCCGGTTCATGCCGATCCCCGTCGCGGTCGGCAACACGACCAACGCCGAGGCGGCCTACCTGCTCATGGAGCAGGGCGCGGCAGCCGTGTTCGTCGGCGTCGGGCCGGGCGCGGCGTGCACGACCCGGGAGGTGCTCGGGATCGGCGTCCCCCAGGTGACCGCCGTCGCCGATGTCGCCGCGGCGCGAGATTCGTACCTGCGCGAGACCGGCCGCTACGTGCCGGTCGTGGCCGACGGCGGCATGCGCCGCGGCGGCGAGCTGGCCAAGGCGATCGCCGCGGGCGCGGACGCGCTGATGCTCGGGTCGCCGCTGGCGCGCGCCGCGGAGGCGCCGGGACGCGGCGTGAACTGGGGCATGGCGGCGCCCTCGCCGGTGCTCCCGCGCGGGACGCGGATCAAGGTCGGGATCGCAGGCTCGCTGGAGAAGATCCTCTTCGGCCCGGCGACCGTCAGCGACGGCTCGCAGAACCTCGTCGGCGCCCTCCGCCAGTCGATGGCGGCGCTGGGCGCACGGACGCTGCGCGACATGCAGGCCGCGGAGCTGGTCTACGCCCCGGCGATCCAGACCGAGGGCAAGAGCTGGCAGGGCCGAGGCCGCTGACGGACGAGCTCGGCGAGCAGCTCGCCGGCTGGGGGAAGGCGCTCCGCCTCGAGACACGCGGTCGGGTGAGCGGCCGCCCGGTCGAGGTCGCCCTGGGCTACGTCGACGAGCCCGACGGGAGCGTGCTGATCGCGGCCGGCAGCCCGGACGCCGCCTGGGCGCGCAACCTCGACGCCGATCCCCGCTGCCGCGTGGCCGTCGGCGAGGAGACCTGGCCGGACGCCATCGCGGAGCCGGTCGCGGGCGCCGAATCGCAACGGGCGGTTCGCGAGCTGATCCTGAAATACGGCACGCCGGCCGAGCGGCTCGGCCGCGGCCCCGTCTATCGCCTCCGCCGCACCGGCGCGGCTGACTAGCCCGAGACCGCCCAGGCCCCGGCTTCGAGGACCGGGCCGCCGCCACCGTTGCACGGCGGCATGTCGCCTGCCTCCGGGAACGACGAGCCGGTCACCGCGACCTCCTGGCCCGCGATCTCGAGCTGCAGCGTCACGGGGAACGCTGGCTCGGGCGCGCACCAGTTCCCGAGACGGACGTCGCTCTGGTAGCTGCTATCCGGGTCGAGGTCGATCCGGCCGGGCCCGCCGGCCGTTGCGCCGACGAGGACGGCGCCCCTGGCGTCGCGAAGGCCAAACGCCGGATAGGCGTCGATCGAGCAGGCGACCTGGGCGACGAGGACGACGGTCGTAAGGCGCGACCCGGCCGCTCCCTCGACCAGGCCGTGCGAGGCCTTCAGGTCGGCCGTGAAGCACGCGGGCGCCCCAGCTGCCGCGGTAGCGGCTGCCGTGGGCGGGACGGTGGGCGGTGGGGATGGCGCCATCGTCGGCGCACTGGTGAAGGTGGGGGTAGGGGCCGCGGTCGGCGAGGCAGCGGGCGTTGGTGAGCAGCCGACCAGGCCGAGGGCCACCGTGCCCGCAAGGAGTGAGGCGGCGACGCGCATTCGGGCCAACCCCGTTCGGCCTTGCATGAACGGCCGAAGGATAGCCCCGGTCCCCGGGCACTGCGGCCCGGTAAGATTCACCCGACGGCCGGCATGGCCGCGGCACCGGAGGTCCCGGATCGGGCGTGGCGGGTAAAGGCAGGACGGTCCACGGCGAGGCGGCGAATGCCGGCCACCGCGTCCTTGCTCCCGACGACGCCGAGGTGGAGGCGTATCTCGAGGCCGCGCTCCATGCCCCGGGTCCGGAGCGGACGGCGGGCGACCACCCGGCAGGTGAGGCGCATGCCCTCGTCGCCGTGCTCGATTTCGGCAGCCAGTTCGCCCAGCTGATCGCGCGCCGCGTCCGCGAGCTCCACGTCTACTCGGAGCTGCTCCCGCACGACACGACGCTGGACGAGCTCGAGCGACGCGGGGCGAGCGCGGTGATCCTGTCTGGTGGCCCGAACTCGGTCTACGACGCAGGTGCGCCCAAACCCGATCCAGCGATCTGGAGCGGCCGGCTGCCGGTCCTGGGGATCTGCTACGGCGCGCAGCTGATGGCCAACGAGCTGGGTGGCAGCGTGCAGCCGACCCCGAAGCGCGAGTACGGGCCGGCGACGGTCGTGATCGGTGACGAGGACGGCCTGTTCACCGGGCTCGATCGAACCCAGCCCGTGTGGATGAGCCACGGCGACTCGATCACGGCACTGCCGGAAGGGTTTCGGGCGACCGCCCAGACGGACTCGACCCCGTTCGCCGGGCTCGCCGACCCAGCGCGACACCTGTACGGCATCCAGTTCCATCCCGAGGTCGCGCACACGCCGCACGGCCGGGACGTGCTCCGGAACTTCGTGGTCGGCGTCGCGGGCGTCAGCCAGACATGGACGCCGGCGAGCTTCATCGAGTCCACGGTCGCCGAGATCCGCGATCGCGTCGATGCGCACGCTCGAGCCGTGGGCTCCGATGGCAAGGTCATCTGCGCCCTGTCGGGTGGGGTCGACTCGGCCGTGGCGGCGGCGCTGGTGCACCGCGCGTCGACCACGGGCTGATGCGGAAGCGCGAATCGGAGCTCCTGCGCGCCACCTTCGAGCAGAACCTCGGCATGCGCCTGGTCATGATCGACGCCCGGGAGCGGTTCATCGCCCGCCTCGCCGGGGTCATCGACCCGGAGGAGAAGCGGCGGATCATCGGCGACGAGTTCATCCGGGTCTTCGAGGAGCAGGCCGAGCAGCTCGGCCAGATCGACTTCCTGACCCAGGGCACGCTCTACCCGGACGTCATCGAGAGCGCGACGGCCGAGACGAAGGCCGCCCAGAAGATCAAGACCCACCACAACGTCGGTGGGCTGCCCGCCGACATGCGGTTCAAGCTCATCGAGCCGCTGCGCTATCTGTTCAAGGACGAGGTCCGGGCTGTCGGCCTCGAGCTCGGGCTGCCCGAGGCGATGGTCCAGCGCCAGCCGTTCCCGGGCCCGGGTCTCGCGATCCGGATCATCGGCGAGGTCACCGCGGAGCGGCTCGAGACGCTGCGCGAGGCCGATTGGATCGTCATCGACGAGATCAAGGCCGCGGGCTTGTACCGCAACGTCTGGCAGTCGTTCGCGATCCTCACCCCCGTGCGCAGCGTGGGCGTGATGGGGGATGGTCGGACGTATGCGAACGTGGTAGCAATTCGGGCGGTGACCTCGGACGACGGCATGACCGCGGATTGGGCGAAGCTGCCGTACGAAGTCCTGGCGAAGATCAGCAGCCGGATCGTGAACGAGGTGGCGGGCGTGAATCGAGTGGTGTATGACATCTCCTCGAAGCCCCCGGCCACCATCGAGTGGGAGTAGCCGACCCATGAGCCCAGCGCGAAGCAAACCGAGCGGCAAGACGGAGACCTGCCCGTGGTGCTCCGCGACGGTGCCGGTCGAGGCGGCCACCTGCCCGTCCTGCGGCGCCTCCCTGCGCGATGCAGCCGAGGGCGAGGTCCTGGGCGTGACCCAGATCGACCCGTCCGCAGTCTCCCGAATCAAGCGCGTCAAGCCGCGCCGCTTCACGGCCTGGCTGACGGGCGAGGCGCCCGTCGAGGAAGAGCTGGGCGGAAAGATCGAGCCGCCGTCCGCCGAGGTCCGCCGGGAGATGCTGCGGCTCGAGCTCGCGGCCATCGATGCCGAGCTCGAGGCCAAGGCCACCCAGGCTGCCGCACAGCGCGACCTCCCGCCCGAGGACGCCGCCGAACCGAACGCGAGCTGAGCTCTCGTCTGCCGGCGCCGGGTCCCTCATTCCTGCGCGAGCAGGAGCTGCGGGCCGGCGACCGCCGCCTGCTTGCGGGGATGAGCCGCCCGGTAACGCCCACCGAGGACTGGTGGACCGCCATCCTCTGGATCGCTGACGACGGCGGGCTCGTGCCGTTCGTCGAGCTCGCGCCGGCAGCCGGACCGCCGCCCGATCCGCCACTCGCCAGGCTCGGGCCGGCGCTCGCCGGCGGGCTCTCGGGCCTGATCCTCGAGGACGCGGGGCGGCTCCAGATCCGACTCGGACTGGTCGTCCCGCCGGAGGATCCGGAGCGGCCGTGGCGCTGCCCGGCCGTGGTGCGTGCCGCGTTCCGATGGGAGCCGGCGCGCGCCGCGACCCTGGCCCCGAACGCGCTCGCGTCGGAGGTGCTGACCGCGTTCCGGCGCGCCATCGAGGGGCTCGGCCATCGATAGCACCAGCGGAACCGGGTCTATGCTCGGGTGGTCGGGCGGCGCGGCATGGAGGATCGATTGAGCGGCAGCTGGGCGGCCTCGATGAAGACCGCCCTCGCGGCGACGATGGCGCACCCGGCGTGGTGGGTCCTGGCACTCGCCGCGTTCCTCGTCCGCGGCGGCTTCATCGTCGTGCTGCTCCCGCTCGTCAGCCTGCCCTCGGTGCCTTCGCTCGCGACCACGCTTGCACCGCCGATCGAGGCGCTCGTCCTGAGCCGGCAGTCGCTCGAGGGCGCCCTCATCGGGACCGTGCTCATCTCGACGATCGTTGGCTTGCTCGCGGCGGCCGGGCTCGCTGGCTCGTGGCTCGACCTCGCCCTCCTGCGCGAGGCCGGCGCCGCCGAGGAGCTGGACCGCAAGGTTCAGGTCGTGGAGTGGTCGTGGTGGCATGCATTCGGCGTCCGCCTCGCCGCGCACCTGCCCACGTTCCTGGCGCTGGGCTACGCGACGGTCCGGATCGTCATCGTCACCTACGAGGAGCTTCTGTCACCCGGTGATGCGAACGTCCCGATCGTGGCGCGTGTCCTGGCCCGCGCGCCCGACGCCATCGTCCTCGTCGTCGTCACGTGGCTGCTCGGCGAGGCGATCGGCGGCCTGGCCGCGCGCCGGTCGGCTGCCGGCGAGCCCCTGATCCGCGCGCTTCGGGGCGCCGTGCGCGACCTGCTCGATCGGCGAGGCGTGGCGACGTTTGTCGTGAGCAACGCGGTCGTCCTGGTTGCCGGCACGTTGCTCGTGACCATGGTTGGTCGTTCGTCGGAGCACGTCCGCGCCTATCTTCTGGACGGCGCCGGCGATGTCCCGCTTGCGGCGGCCCTGCTCCTGCTCGTGTCGGCCTGGATCCTGTGCCTGGCGTTGCTCGCCGCCGCGCTCGCCTGGCGGGCGACGGCCTGGACGATCGCGGCAGGGAGGCCGACCGTCGCCCGCGACGCAGCCGTCGCCGTGCTGTCCGAAGAGGCCCCGATCGCCTGACGCTTCGTCACGCAACCGATGCTTCGGGCGTCGGAAGCGTCACGCCGGGCCGGATTCGGCCCCTGTTACACTGCCCGCCGATCGTCGCGGCTCCCCGCGACGGAGGCTCTCACCACGGAGGCGCCGGGTCGCCGAATGGACCAGATCTTCACCGCCATCGGCGACGCGATCGGCTCGATCTTCGACAATCCGGTCGTCAAGCTCGGCATCCAGCTGACGGTCATCTACTGGATCCTGCTCTGGCTGGCCGCGTCCTACTGGGCCTTCCGCGACATGCAGTCCCGCAGCGACAACCCGCTCGCCCCGTACCTCGCGGCGGCCTTCGTGATCATCTTCACACCGCTCCTCTTCCCGCTCGCCGTCTTCACCTACCGGATCATCCGGCCGCAGGAGCGGATCGGCGAGGTGTACGAGCGGAATCTCGCCGAGGAGGCGATGCTCGCCGAGATCGAGGCGATCCCACATTGCCCGACATGCGACCGACGGGTCGACACCGCCTGGATCATCTGTCCCACGTGCCGCACGCGGCTCAACCGCGTCTGCCCGAACTGCACGCGGCTGGTCGGTCTCGACTGGACGCTGTGCGCGTGGTGCGGCCGCGAGTTCGAGCGGCACGACCAGCTCGCCGCGGGCTCGGCGCCGATCGTGAGCCTGCCGACGCGCGAAGCGCTCCCGGCCGGGGAGCTCGAGACGGTCAGTGAGCGCGTGCGCGCCTCCGTCCGGTCGCCGCGTCGCTCCGACCAAGTCGCGGAGAATTGACCGAACCCTCCGACCGCGAGGACGCCTCGCCCGCGCCACGCACCCCGCCGGAGCCTCTTGCCCCTCGATACTTCTCCCTGACGACGTTCACGATCGAGGGCCGTCGGGCACCCGGCCTGTTCGTCGTCGGCTGGCTCGCGACGCTGGTCGGCATCGGGCTCACGGCCACGGTCGCGCTCGGGGTCCCGGGCCTG
Source organism: Chloroflexota bacterium (assembly GCA_005889475.1). Lineage (GTDB taxonomy): Bacteria > Chloroflexota > Limnocylindria > Limnocylindrales > CSP1-4 > UBA5189. Next base: position 20,192 of record VBGT01000013.1, read on the forward strand.
CCCGGGCTGGTCCTGTCCCTGGCCTCCCTGCTGGCCCTGTCGGTCGGCCTGTTGCTCCTCGCCGGCTCGCAGACGATGGAGCGGCGGGCCGTCGACGCCGCCTACGCCGGGCCTTCGCCGCTCCTCGTGCTGCTGGCGGTCGTCGCCATCTCGCGGCTCGTTGGCTTCCTGGTCGGGTTGCCGCTCCTCGCTGTTGCCGACAGGATCCCGGTCGCCCTCGGCGACCTGGTCGCCGTCCTCGTCCAGGGCGTCGTGTTCCTCGGGGTTGTGCGCCTCCTCATCGTCGGCCCCGGCGTGCTGCGCTGGTCGGAGATGGGCTGGGTCGGCGCTCGAGCGCAGACGCTGCGTGCTCTGCTCGGCGGCGCGGTCTTCGCCGGTCCCGTGATCCTCGTCACGTCAGCCGTCGCGTTCGCCGCGGTGAGCCTTGCCGGCGTCTCGCCGCCGAGCCCGCTCCCACCGACGGGGACCCTCGACGGCCTCGTGCTCCACCTCGCGGCGGGTGCCGTCGTCGCGCCGGCTGCCGAGGAGCTGCTCTTCAGGGGCTTCGCCCTGACCGCCTGGCGCCGCGTCGTCGGCGTGCGCGGCGCGATCATCAGGTCGTCGATCGTGTTCGTGCTCGCCCACGTCCTGTTCGTCTCGGGTGACACGTTCGCCGAGACGGTCCGGGTCGCGCTCGTCGCAGGACTGGTGCGCATCCCGGTCGCGCTGGCGCTCGGCTGGCTGTTCGTGCGGACCGGCTCCATCTGGGGCCCGATCGGGCTGCATGCGGCCTTCAACGGCATCCTCATCGCGATCGCCGAGACGGCCGCGCGCGGCTGAGGGTGGGGCCGGGGTGGCGAGTGAGCCGCCGATGAGGCCGGGATGATCGGCCGGTGAGCGGCGCTCGCTAGCCTCCGCATCGTCCTCGGGTCCGGATGGCGGGGGGAATCGGCGGGCTTCCGTCGTCCGGGCCCGAGGGCGCCCTCCCTCCGCCGCGCCCGAGGAAGTCGCAGGTGCCTCTCCGCGAAGGCCCGATTCCGTTCGACCTGGCCGTTGCCCGAGGCCGGCGCATCCGCGAGCTGCCGTCGACGGAGCGACCGCGTGAGCGCCTCCAGCTGCGGGGCGCGGCGGGCCTGACCGCTGCGGAGCTCATCGGCCTGCTGTGGGGCTCTGGTTCGGCCGGGCGGTCGGCGGTCGACCTTGCCGCCGACGCGATCGCGCGCTTCGACGGGCTATCGGGCCTCGCCCGGGCGAGCACGCCCGAGCTGGACGGGATCCCGGGGATCGGTGCGGCCCGGGCGGCCCAGCTCCAGGCCGCGTTCGAGCTCGGTCGCCGGCTCCTCGCCGACTGGCCTGCCGGTCGCTGGTCCATCCGCAGCCCGCGTGACGTCGCCGATCGCCTGGTCCTCCAGATGGGCCGCCTGGAGCGCGAGGAGCTCCGCGTCGTGATCCTCAATACGAAGAACACCATGCTCCGCATCGTTACCGCCTACCAGGGCAACGCGAGCGCGTCGCTGGTCCGCGTCGGCGAGCTGTTCCGCGACGCCGTCCGGCTCGATGCCGCGGGCGTGATCCTCGTCCACAACCACCCATCAGGCGATCCGACGCCGTCGCCCGACGACCTGCACCTCACCGCCGAGGCGCTCGCGGCGGGTCGCCTCCTCGACATCGACGTGCTCGATCATCTCGTCATTGGCCATGACGCCTACGTCTCGCTGCGGGATCGCGGCGTGGCGTTCGATCGGCTCGGACCACATCCACCGGCGGCTGCGTGACGAGGCGCGGCTATACTGCCGTTTCCCGCGCCCACACCGCGCGGAGCCTTGCACGCTCGTCCGCCCATCTCAACCCCCCACGAGGACGCACCCCTGGGCATGCTCGACCGCCTTCTCGGCCTCTTCTCCCGAGATATCGGGATCGACCTCGGGACGGCCAACACCCTGGTCCATGTCAAGGACCGCGGGATCGTGATCAGCGAGCCGTCCGTCGTGGCCATCGAGGCGCGCACCAAGCGCGTGCTGGCGATCGGCGCCGAGGCGAAGCGGATGGTCGGCCGGACGCCCGCGAACATCATCGCGATCCGGCCGCTGCGCGACGGCGTGATCAGCGACTTCGACGTGACCGAGCAGATGATCCGGTACTTCGTCGACAAGGTGCACGACCGGATCGGGCTGCTGCCCCGGCCGCGCATGATCGTGGGCATCCCGTCGGGCGTGACCGAGGTCGAGAAGCGGGCCGTGCTCGATGCCGCGCTCAACTCGGGCGCGCGGTGGGCGCGGCTCATCGAGGAGCCGATGGCCGCCGCGATCGGTGCCGGACTGCCGGTGAGCGAGCCGTCGGGCAGCCTGATCGTCGACATCGGCGGTGGGACGACCGAGGTTGCGGTGATCAGCCTCGGCGGCATCGTCGTCAGCCGGAGCATCCGCATCGGCGGCGACGAGATGGACGTCGACATCGTCAACTTCGCCCGGCGCGAGTACAACCTGTACCTGGGCGAGCGGACCGCCGAGGACATCAAGATCGCGATCGGCTCGGCGGCGCCGGGTGAATGGGACGCCGGCCGGGTCAACCTTCGCGGGCGCGACCTGCTGACCGGACTGCCGCGCAGTGTCGAGGTCGGGGCCGATCAGATCCGGGAGGCGATCGAGCCGTCGGTCCAGCAGATCGTCGACACGATCCGGGACACGATCGAGGAGACGCCGCCCGAGCTCGTGGCCGACATCATGGACCAGGGCATCGTGCTCGCCGGCGGCGGGGCACTGCTCGCGGGCCTCGACAAGCGCGTGGCCGAGGCGACCCAGATGCCCGTCCACGTCGCCGACGACCCGCTGACATGTGTCGTTCGCGGGACCGGCGAAGTCCTCCAGGATCTCGATGCCATGAGCCGGGTCCTTGTGACCGAGACGTACTCCCGACCCCTTCGCTAGCTCCGCGGAGCCCCGCACAATCACGCCATGACCACCTTGCTCGCCAACAAGGCGGTGCGGCGCCGGGCGGGCGCCTACATCGCCCTCCTCGTCGCCTCGCTCATCCTCCTGACGGTCTCGTCGAACCCGCTCGTCCGCGACGTGCAGAACGGCGTGGCGTTCGCGTTCAAGCCGTTCCTTGTCGCGCTCAACAACGTCGGCCGCGATGTGTCGTCGATCGCCACGACCATCGCCGAGATCGACCGGCTGCGCCAGGAGAACGCGGAGCTCCGCGAGGACAACCAGCGCCTGGAGGCTGAGAGTCGCGCCGCGGCCGAGCTGCGGCGCGAGAACGAGCAGCTGACCGGCCTGCTCCAGCTGCGCAACGGCCTCGAGTACCAGACCGTCGCGACCTCGGTTATCGCCCGCGAGTCGAGCGAGGCGCGCCGCGTGCTGACGGTCGACCGGGGCTCCGACGACGGCCTTGGCGTCGGGATGGTGGTGATCTCGGCCGGCGGCGCGTTGGCTGGCCGGATCGTCGACGTCGGGGCCACGTTCGCCCACGTCGCCCTGATCAGCGACTCGACCTCGACGGTCATCGGGCAGCTTCTGAGCAGCACCGCGACGGGCAGGGTCATCGGCCAGCTCGGCGGCGCGCTGGTCATGCTCGACGTGGACGCCGCCGCCCCGGTGACCCTTGGCGAGGAGGTCTTCACCGCCGGGATCGAGCTGCAGGGCGGCATCCGATCGCCGTATCCGAAGGGCCTGCTCATCGGCCGCGTGGTCGACGTGACGCGCGACCCGAACGAGGTCGTCCAAACGGTCTTCCTCGAGCCGGCGTCCCCGCTCGATCATCTCGAGTTCCTGCTGGTCATCACCGATTACGAGGGCGGCATCACCGGCCCGATCGAGACGACCGTGCCGTGCGACCCGACCAAGGGTGGGACGCTGCCCGACTCGGACCAGCCGTGCGCATCCGACGCGCCCACCCGGAACAACACGCCTCGACCCTGATGCGACGTACCGGCGGCTGACAGGCGCCGGGCGGGCCCTCACGAGGCCGTACACTCCGACGCCATGGCCAAGCATCCTCCACCCGGCACCGGCACGTGGGTCGTCCTGCCGACCTACGACGAGGCCGAGAACCTGCCGGGGATCGCGGCGGCGATCCTCGAGAAGCTGCCGTACGCGACGCTCCTCGTCGTCGACGACTCGTCGCCGGATGGCACGGGCGAGCTGGCCGACGACATCGCGAGCCGCGACCACCACGTGCGCGTGCGCCACCGCGCCGGCAAGCAGGGCCTCGGTCGGGCGTACCTCGACGGGTTCCGGGTCGCCCTCGAGGGCGGCGCGGAGTCGGTCGTGCAGATGGACGCCGACTGGTCGCACGATCCGGCCGTGCTGCCGGCGCTCCTCGAGCCGATCGTCGCCGCCCGCGCCGATCTCGTCATCGGGAGCCGGTACGTGCGCGGCGGCCACGTCCTCGACTGGGGCATCGGTCGCCGGTTGATCTCGCGCCTGGGCAGCCAGTTCGCCCGGACCGTCCTCGGCCTGCGACCACACGACCTGACCGGCGGGTTCAAGGCGTGGCGCGCCTCGACCCTCGCGGCAATCCCATTCCACGGCGTCCACGCCGGCGGGTATGTGTTCCAGATCGAGATGACCCACCGCGCCAGCCGGGCCGGGGCGCGGGTCACCGAGGTGCCGATCACGTTCCGCGACCGGCGGGTCGGCCGCTCCAAGATGTCGCGCCGGATCATCGTGGAGGCGCTGCTCGTCGTGCTGCGCCTGCGCTGGGATGAGCTCCGGGCCCGGCGCCTGCGCAGGAGGCGGTGACCGGCCGCAGCCTGCGGGGATTTCGCGCGTGTCGGGGGTGACGGGATTGCATCGGCCAGCTGGGCTGCGCGTCGTCCTCGACGTGCGCCCGCTCCAGGACCCGGGACGCGCCCCGGCGACCGCGCGCTACCTGGACGGGCTCCTGGGCGCGTTCGACGCCGAGCCGATCCCGGGCGAGTCGTTCGCGTTCCTGCTCCAGTCGGACCTCGACGACCCGACAACCGAGTTCGCGCGGCTCGACGTCGTCGGGCGGCGGCTCCTGCCGCCGACCCGGTTGCTCGGCAGTGGCGCGTTGACGATCGACCCGTTCCTGCTCCGCGGCGCGTCACTCGGCGCGGCATGGCGCGCCGGCCGGAGCGGGGCGGCGGGCGCGGTCTATCACGCGGTCGCCGGCGCACCGCCGCTCCTGTCGCGGATCCCGATCGTGGTCACGCTCCTGGACCTCGGTCCCTGGGAGCTCCCGGACGCGTTCCAGCGCTCACCGGCGTCGCGCTTCGGGCAGCGCCTCCGCGCCCGCCTCGTGCGCGATGCGGCGGCCATCATCGTCGGGACGGAGGCCGTGGCCGTCGCGGCGCGCCGCCTGCTCCGCGTCCGCTCGAGCCGCATCCGAGTGGTACCGCTGGCGGCGCATCCGGCATTCGCAGCGGCGTCGGCGCCTGCTTTAACCCCTGGCGTCGCCGCGGCCGCGGATGAAGAGCGCGTGAGGCTCGGCCTGCCGGATCGCTTCCTCGTGTACTTCGGCCGGTTCGATGCCCGCCACGATGTCGCGACATTCCTGCGGGCGCTGTCCTTGCTGGCCGATCGCCCCCGGCCCCGTGGGCTGCCGGCCGGCACGGGATGGCCGCCGCAGGTCCTGATCGTGGGCGCCTCACCCGCCGACCGCGGTGCTCTCGCTCGCGCAGCCGCACGCCTCGGCGTCGGGGACTCGCTCGTCTACGCGCCGGCCCTCCCGCCCGAGCGCCTCGCAGGTCTGGTCCGCGCGTCACGCGCCGTCCTCCTGCCGGCGCTCAGCGACGCGTCCGGCCTGCCCGCCATCGACTCGATCGCGGCGGGGACGCCGGTCGTGGCCACGGCGGTCGGGGCCCTGCCGGAGGTCGTCGGCCCTGCGGGCATCCTCGTGGAGCCGCGCGACCCGGCTCGCCTTGCCGAGGCACTGCGAACGGCATGGGCGGACGATCGCGTCCACGGCCGCCTGATGACGGAGGCCCGGGAGCGGGCCACCTCCCAGCAGCGTGCCTGGGCGGATGTCGCGACCGAGACCCGGGGCGTCTACGCCGACGTCGGGGTGCGCCGGCCCGCCTGAGCGCGCGCCGAACCGAGCGGGGCTACTCGTCCCGGTGCGTCGGCGGGATCCAGTACGGCGGCTCGCCGTCGTGGATCGCGAACGTGTAGCTGAGCTGAATGACCTGGACGAACGTCTGGCCCGCGGTCAGCGTGAACGGCGCGCCATCCGGCCCGTACAGGAGCGTCGGCGCGGTCGGTGACGCCTTGCGCCACTGGCCCTTGACCGTGTGCCCGTTGGTCGCGATCCAGGCGACGCCCTTGCCGACATCCTGGGCTTCGAGGCGGTGCTTCTGCGGGTGGCCGTCGTTGAGCGGCCCGAAGGCCATGCGCAGGATGACCACGTTCTTGGGCGCGACGACCTTGCCGTCGCTCCGGTCGACCTGGGGCGTCTTCGAGCCGTTGATGTACCGGATGTACGTGTTCGTCGTCGCGTCATAGCGGTAGGTGATCGACTCGGTTGGGTAGTCGACGCGAATCGTCCCGCCGCGCGGCCGAAGGTCGCCGGTCGCGTCGGGCGCGAAGGTCCAGGACCGCTCGAGCGGCCCGTCGGCGGCGCCGAGCCGCTTCGCCAGCGCGCGCAGGTGCTGTCCGTCCGTGTACACGTTGTGCGGCGGGAACCGGTCGGTTGTCCGCCACAGGTAGCGACCGCCGCCCCAGCGGAACTCGTCGGCGTTGTAGACCCACTGGCCACGGCCCCTGGCCGCGAGTGTCTGGAGGGCCTGGGGCGAGCCGCCGGCGTGGACGTACATCGCCCGCCACTCGGACGCCCACTCGATGTAGTACTCGCGCGAGCTCCGGACCGGCCCGACACCGTCGGGTACCTCGTCCTGGAAGATGAGCATGTAGCGCGGGATGCCGCCCTCGGCCGGCGCGTGCCACACGATCGAGGCGCTGTTGAAGCCGGACTGGGGCCGGGCAGCCGACAGATCGTCGATCATCACCGCGATCGGGTGGCGCTCGGCGGCATTCGGGCTGACCAGCAGGCCGGTGAGCGCGGCGGGCACGAGGACGGGCGTCGCGATCGGCGTGGGTGGCGGCTCGGTCGGCGATGCTGCCGTCGGCGTCGGCAGGATTGCGATGACCGTCGGCGAGGGCGCAACCGCCCGGCTCGGCACCGCCGTGGCCGCGACGGCACCGCCCGGCAGCAGCGTGCCGATCCGTGCCGCAACGAGAATCCCGAGGGCCGCGATCGCGAGCCCGATGAGCCCGATCAGGCCGCGCCGCATCGGGCTGCCCGTCGGCTGATTCGAATCAGCCACCATGTCTCCCCTGGACGCGCCGTCCTCACAGCGCCTCGCGCAGGATAACCGCTCATTGGGCCGGCACGCTGTAGGCTGGTAGGACACGCCAGCTGGGCGACGATCGGGAGGACGATCGATGGCCGAGGACCCCGCGCCGACGAATGGGCATCGGCCCACGCGCCGACCACGCAAGCGAATCTACCCGCCGCCGGAGCAGATGGCGGCACAGCGGGCCGCCGCGACAGCACGGCCGAAGCCGGCCAAGCGCGCCGCGCCGGTGGCGACCATCGAGCCCGACTTCGGGCCGGAGGCCGACGCCCCGCCTGCGCCGCCCGTCATGTCTGCGATGGAGCCGGTGGACTCCGCCGCCCTCGCCACGGCCGATGACGACGACGAGTCGTTCGACGCGGAGAACGTCGAGCTCCGCCTCAGCGCCGTCGGCATGGTCGACGCGGGAGACGTGTCGTTCGCCCAGGGGGCCCTCGGTGCCGTGCGCGCGGACAACGTTGCCGTCGACAGGGGCGCCGTCGGGGCGACCCTGGCGAACCACGTCGAGCTCAGCCGGGGCTACGCTCGGTCCATCGTCGCGCGCGAGGTCCAGCTCGATCGTGCGGCCGCCCGGATCGTGGTCGCCGCGGACGTCAAGGCCGAGCGGTCGGCGGTGATGTTCCTCGTCGCGCGCCGGGTGGCCGGCGACGTGCGGGTCCTGCTCGACTGGCGTGGCGCGGTCGCGTTCGGCGCGGTCGCGGGAGTGATCATGGGTCTCCTCCGGCGGCGCCCGCCGCGCGCCTGAGCGCGAGACGCTCGCCCTGAGCGGGAGACGCTCGCCGGCGGGGTCGCCCTAGCGTCGTCCCCCGCCGCGCGCGCCGGCCAGCGCCGCGGGGTCGATGCCCGCCGCGAGTGCCGCTGCGTGCCGCGCCGCCGCCTCCTCTGCCGTTCGGTCGAGATGGAGTTTCACGACCTCGTCCGGGGCGCCCTCGAGCACGACCCGGCCCTTCTCGAGCAGGAGCGCCCGGTTGCAGTACTCCCGCACCCACTCCATGTCGTGGGTCACGAGAACCACGCCCTTGGCCGCTCGAACCAGCTCGATGACCCGCTCCTTGGACTTCGCCCGGAAGTTCGCGTCGCCCGTCGCGAGCACCTCGTCGAGGAGCAGGATGTCGGGGTCGACCGCCGTGGCGATGGCGAACCCGAGCCGCGCGCGCATGCCCGCCGAATAGGTCTTGAGCGGCGCGTCGATGAAGTCTCCGAGGCCCGCGAACTCGATGATCGATGGCAGCAGCTCGTGGACCTTCACGTCGTCGAGGCCCAGGAAGGCACCCCCGAGCAGGATGTTCTCGACCCCTGACAGCTCGGGGTCGAAGCCCGCGCCGAGGCCGAGCAGGCCTGAGACCTGGCCACGCACGTCGACCGCGCCCTCTGACGGGCGCATGATCCCGGCGAGGACCTGGAGCAGCGTGCTCTTGCCGGCCCCGTTCGGCCCGATGACCCCCAGCGACTCGCCGTGGCTGAGCTCGATCGAGACGTGGCGGAGCGCCCAGAAGCGCTGAGGCGGGCGGCGCAGCACGAAGTTCGCGACGGATGTCCGGACCGTCGTCTTGCGGGTGAGCCGGAGGTTGTATCTGACCCCGAGATCGACCGCCTTGATCGCGTATCCGGAGCTGCGGCTCACAGCACCTTCGCGAACTCGGGCTCGACGCGCTTGAACAGCATGATGCTCAGCGCGAGGAAGACCAGGCTGCCGACGAGCAGATAGAACAGCGCCAGGACGTCCGGGGGATGGGGCAGCCCCTTGCCATCCGCCGTGCCGTAGATCACGGCGCGATATGCCTCGAACAGCACCGCGAACGGGTTGAGGCCGGCCAGCGTGCCGACGATCGGGTGGGTCTTGACGAACTCCGTGTTTTCCAGGTTCTGCAGGCTGAACAGGCCGGGCGACAGGAACCACCACAGCCGCAGGACATGGCCGAGGGCGTTGCCCAGGTCGCGGAAGAACACGTTGGCCGCGGAAACCAGGACCGCACCGGCCAGCGTGAACACGAACTGGACGGCGGCGATGACCGGGAACCAGATGAGCATCAGGCTGAGCCGGTGCGGATGCAGCAGGATGAGCGCCCCGAGCGGAACCAGCCCCCACACGAATCCGACGACGCCGGCGCTCGCGGTCGAGAGGGGCAGGACGATCTTGGGGAATGCGATCTGACGAATGAGGAGCCCCGCCGTAAGGACCGAGGAGCTGGCGTCGGTGATGACCGCCGAGAACCACTTCCAGGGCACGATCGCGGCGAAGATGAACAGGGGGTAGTCGGGGGCCGGCCGGGCGGCGATGATGGACACGAAGATCACATAGACGACCAACTGCAGCAGCGGGTCCAGGATCCACCACAGGTTCCCGAGGATCGTGTCCGACCCACGCTTCTTCATGTCCGCCGCCGTGAGGTACCTGATCAGGCGGCGGCGCGACAGGATGTCGGTGATGCCCTGCCGGAGCAGGGTCAGCGAAGAGGGGCCGGGCGACTGCCGGACCGTGGCGGCAGCGTTGCCCGAGGACATCAGCGGGCAGGGTAGCACGAGGTCCCTCGTGCTCAGGCTCGGGCCGCCCCCAGTCCGACGCGCACGGCGCGCCTCCCCAGGGCGACGAACCGGGCGATGAGCAGGAGCGTCCTCGCTGCGGCCAGCCGCACCCCGGACCGGCCGCCGGCGACGAGCCGCAGGCCGAGCCGGTCGAACGGATTGGCGCCGTGCCGAAACAGGTTCGGGTCGGTCCCGTGCGCAGTCTCGAACAGCTGCCAGTAGGCCGCCCGGCCGGTGTCACCGAGGCGGTTCCAGCGCCGGAGCGGCGGCTCGAGGATGTTCCGGGCCAGGGCGTCGGAACCGGTGATGTCGGTCGTCGGGAGGCCGGCGACGAACTCGCGGATCGCGTCGAACAGCAGGTCGATCTCGGGGTCGGCGCGGTCCAGGGCCCGCCCCACGTGCGCCGCCAGGTCCGAGTGCAGCAACCGCTCGGCGTAGCTCGCCGCGACGCGCTCGCTGGCTGCGACGTCGAGATGGCGCGCCGCCTCCTCGCGAACGCTCGCCAGCGCCTCCGTCGCGACGCTCACCGCCTCCACGCCCCGGCGTACCGACGACCGGGTGGTCGCCGTGATCGAGGTGCTGGGGACGCTCGCGGCCGGGCGGTACCACTCGTAGACGGTGTCGCCGAGGACCTCGATCCGATCGCCGGCGCGGAGCAGCGCTCGGATGATCCAGGGTTGGTCGCCGAGGACACGGCCGTGGAACTCGAGGCCCTGCCAGCAGCCACGGTGCAGGAGCTTGGCGTGGGGTGAGACGAAGTAGAGCAGGCCCGGGCTTGTCGCGAGCGACTTGCGACCCGGCCGGCGGATGTCGCCGACGTCGTACTGGGGGGTCCGCCAGCGCCGCCGCCCATTCCACCAGACCTGCTGGCCGATGACCGCGGCGGCGTCGCCGCCGAGCGCCACAGCGGCGAGCCTGCCCAGCCCGCCGGGCAGGAACCGGTCGTCCGCGTCGAGGAGCGTGAGCCAGTCGCCGCGGACGAGCTCGAGGCCGCGGTTCCGGGCATTCGACACGCCCTGGTTGTCCGGCAGCGCGAGCACGACGACGCGCGGGTCGCGGGCCGCGACCGCACGCACCATGTCCAGGGTGCCGTCCGTCGAGCCGTCGTCGACGACGACGCACTCCAGCGCGACGCCCCGCTCCTCGAGGACGCTGTCGAGCGCGCGCTCGATCGAGCCCGCCGAGTTCCAACACGGAACCAGTACCGAGACGATTGGCCGCGCCGCGTCGGTCACGTCAGGCCGGCAGGAAGTGCTCGACGAACCGGGCGCTGGCGTGCCCGTCAGAGGCGCCGAGGTGGCGCTCGATGAACGCGTCGTACGGGCCCAGGTCGAAGCGGTCCTGGAGCAGCGCGTCGATCGCCCCGTCGGTATCCACGACCTGGGTCCCGATCATCTCGGTCCGGTAGTCCAGGTACAGGCCGGGGTCGCGCTCATACGCCTCCAGGTCGTCGACGAGCAGCAGCAGCCGCCGCCGGAGCAGGGCGACGTCGAAGATCGACGACGAGTAATCAGTGATGAGGACGTCGGTCACGGTCAGGAGCTCGTTGAGGTCGAGCTGCTGGTCGACGATCACGTCGAAGCCGTCCGTCGCGACGAGTCGGCGGTCGAGGTTGGGATGCGTCTTGAGCACCAGTGCGTCGGTCTCCGGCAGCGCGGCACGCAACCGGGCGACGTCCAGGCCGGCGCCCGGCCGCTTGCCGCGGCCTCGCCCCCGGAACGTCGGTGCGTACAGCACGACCCGCCGACCGGCGAGGATCGGATACGCGGCCAGGATGCCGGCCCGCGCCTCGGCAAGGGCCGCGTCGTCGAAGAAGAGGTCGGTCCGCGGCGAGCCGAGGGCGAGTACCCGCTCCACCGGCGTTCCAAGCGCGCGCGACCACGCCTCGCGCGACGCCTCGCCCGAGGTCACGACCCAGTCATAGTGCCGGTGCAGGAACGTGCGCTCCGGCTGCTCCGGCGGCCGGATGGCGTCCAGCCCGAACCGCTTGAGCGCGCCCTCGGCGTGCCACACCTGGACCACCTGGGTCGCCGCTCGATGCGGGGCGACGTGGACCGGGAGGTAGGCGTTGTCGACGACGACGAGGCGCGACGTGCGGAGCAGGTACATGCCCCGGACCAGGCGTGTCGCGTAGGCGAGCTTGCCGATCAGCCCGTAGCTATAGGGCTCGAGCACCAGGGCGACGTCGAGCTCCGGCCGGAGCCGGCGAAGGGCGCGATGGATGTGCAGGAGATTGCCGTCGAGCCTGGACGTGCGTGCCGTTGCCAGGGCGACCCGGTCACGACGGAGCGGCAGCAGCGAGAAGAGGAAGCCGAGGAAGCGCAGGACAGCCGCGGAGAGGACGTATTCGAGCCGGGTCACGCCTGGCCGATGGGCGCCGCCGCGGGCGCGGCCTGACCGACCCCATCGTGGCGGCGCACGTCGAGCACCTGGCCGGTGAGGTCGGACCGGATGAGCCGGAGGGTCGCGACGGCCACGTCACGGGCAGGCAGCAGGCCGATTGGCGACTCGCCCGGGAACGCCCTGCGGCGCATCGGCGTGTCGGTCCGCTCGGGGCTCACCGCGTTGACGCGGATGCCATCGTCGGCCCACTCGTCGGCCAGGCCCTGGGCGAGATTCACCACGGCCGCCTTGCTGGCCGAGTAGGCGACGTAGTTCGGACGCCCGAGGGTGAACGAGCTCGACGCGAACAGGGTGAGCGAGCCGCGGCTCTCGCTGAGCGCGTCGTGCGCGGCGCGCGCGACATTGAGGCTGCCGGCGACGTTCACGTCGATGACCTCGGCAAGGTCCGCCGCGGTGAGATCCATCGCCTTGCCGACACGAAGGACACCAGCGGTGCAGACGACGTGGTCGAGGCCGCCGAGGCGCCCGGACGCGGCGGCGACGTGCGCTTCGACGGCGGGGTAGTCGCGTACGTCGAGCCCGGTTCGACGCCCGTCGACCGCCACCTTCGCGCCCTCCTCGGCCGCGAGCTCCGCGATCGCCTGGCCGATCCCGTTCGTGCCGCCGACGACGTACACCCGCGCGCCGTGCAGTGACCGGGTCGGCTTCGGGTCCGCGGCCGCGGACAGGGTGCGCATCTGGATCATCCGGTCGGCGAGGACCATGTCGGTCCGGGTCGTGATCTTGAGGTTCACCTCGTCGCCCGGGACGGCCACGATGCGTGCGCCCGGGACGTGGCGAAGGACGAGGCTGCAGTCGTCAGTCGCGCTGAGGTCGCCGACAGCCGCCGCCTCGCGGTATGCGCGGTCGATGATCCCTTTGCGGAAGCTCTGTGGCGTCTGGCCTCGGCGGTAGCGGGCCCGCTCCGGGATCTCGGCGACGACGTCGCCTTCCACGACCACGAGCGTGTCCGCGCTCGGGATGACCGTGTCGGTCGCGTCGGCGCGGCCGGACATGATCGGCTCGATCGAGCGCAGGATGACCTCGGCCGGGACGAGCGGCCGCACCGCGTCGTGGATGACCACGATGTCGTCGTCGGCCGCGCCGGTCAGCGCGGCGAGGCCGTTGCGCGTGCTCTCGTTGCGGGTCGTGCCGCCGACGACGATCGCCGGCTGCACGACCAGCGCGGCATCGGCGAGGAGCGCGCGCGTCTCTTCCAGCCAGCTCGGGTGGGTGACCACGACGAGCTGGTCGATGCCGGCACCGGCGATCGCCCGGATGCTGCGCAGGAGGATCGGCTCGCCGGCAAGGCGCACGAACTGCTTCGGCATCTCGGCGCCGAAGCGGTCGCCCGATCCGCCGGCAAGCACGAGCGCGTGGACCCGCATGGGGGAGAGGATAGCCCGGAGGGCGAGGCCCGGACCCGTATCATCGGGCCCCGGACATGCACCACCCGTGAGCCCACCGGTCGCGCTGCGCGCGACGCTCGTCCGCCTCGGCTTCCTCGCCGGCCGGCTCCTGCCCATCCGGCCACGGGTCGTGCTCGCGACCGGACACGGGGCGCGAATCACCGGGAACCTGGCGTGGATTCGCGACGGCGTCCGATCGACGCGCCCGGATGTCGACGTGGTCGAGCTCGCATTCTGGCCTGGCAGTGGTTGGCGCCAGCTGGCGCGAGCGGCGATCCATGCCCTGCGGTCGGGCTTCCACCTCGCGACCGCCCGGCTCTTCGTCGTCGACGACTACTTCTTCCCGATGTACGTCATCCGGCCGCGGCGGGGTACCACCTTCGTCCAGGTCTGGCACGCCTGCGGGGCGTTCAAGAAGTTCGGCTACAGCGTGCTCGACGCGGGGTTCGGGGCGGACGAGGAGTACGCCCGCTCGATCGCCATGCACACCAACTACGATCTGTGCCTCGTCTCGGCCGACCGCTTCGCGCCTTTCTACGCGGAGGCATTCGGAGCTCCGCGGGAGTGGTTCACGGCCCGCCTCGGAATCCCCCGCACGGACCTCTTCTTCGACGACGAGCGGCAGGCGCTGGTCGCTGCCGAGGTTCGCCGGCGGTACGCGATCCCAGACCGCCGCCGGGTGATCCTGTACGCGCCGACGTTCCGCGGCGAGCGGATCACCGTCGCCCGGGACCCGACCGACCTCGACCTCGGCGCACTCCGTGACGCCCTCGGCGACGATCACGTCGTGCTCTTTCGCTCGCATCCGTTCGTCGGCGCGCGCCCCGCCGCGGACCCGGCGCTCGCGGGCTTCGTGATCGACGTCTCCGACCATCCCGAGATGAACGACCTGATGCTCGTCAGCGACGTGCTCGTGACCGACTACAGCAGCGCCGTGTACGAGTTCGCGCTGCTCGGCCGGCCGATGGCGTTCTTCGCGCCGGATCACGCCGCATACGATGCCGAGCGCGGCTTCTACCTGGACTACCCGGCCGACCTGCCCGGGCCGATGTTCATCAGCTCCGCGGAGCTCGCCGCCTACCTGCGGGCAGCGGTCTTCGACCTGGAACGGGTCCGCCGGTTCGCCGCCGAGAGCTTCGATGTGGCCGACGGCAGCGCCACGCGGCGCTTCCTCGACAAGGTCGTCGCCCCTGCGATCGGCCGGACTGGTCCGGACGAAAAGGGGCGCGCACGGCCTCCGTAGGGAGGCGCTGCACGGACGCCTGCGCCGAACCTATCGTGTGCATTAGATGGTCTTCTCCTCGATCACCTTCATCTTCTTCTTCCTCCCGGCCGTCCTCGCGGCCTATCACCTTGCCCCGCGTCGGGTGCGCAACGGATTGCTGGTGTTCGCGAGCCTCGGCTTCTATGCCTGGGGTGCGGGCGCCTTCGTCCTGGCCTTGCTGGCCTCCATCGCGACGAACTACGTGATCGGGGCGCAGCTGGAGCGCCGGGTCGACAGGGGCGAAACCGCCGCCGCGAAGCGCCTGCTGGCACTCGGCGTCGTCGTCAACGTCGCGCTCCTGGGCTGGTTCAAGTACGCAAACCTGGGTGTCGCGACGTGGAACGCGGGCCTCACAGGCGCGGGCCTCCCGACGGTGCCCTGGGCCGATGTCCTCCTACCGATCGGCATCTCGTTCTTCACGTTCCACTCGTTGAGCTATCTCGTCGACGTCTACCGCGGCACGGCCCGCCACCTGGTGTCGCCGCTTGATTTCGCCCTGTACATCACGTTCTTCCCGCAGCTGATTGCCGGGCCGATCGTTCGCTTCCACGAGATCCGCGACCAGCTCGTCCAGCGAAATGAGACGTTCGATGCCTTCGCGGCGGGCGTCTACCGGTTCGGGTTCGGGCTCGCCAAGAAGGTCGTCATCGCCGACACCGTCGCCCCGATCGCCAACGCCGCGTTCGGCGTGCCGACGGACGAGCTCAACACGACGGCGGCGCTGGTGGGCGTGCTCGCGTACACCGTCCAGCTCTACTTCGACTTCAGCGGCTACTCGGACATGGCCCTCGGGCTCGCGCTCATGTTCGGTATCCGCTTCCCGGAGAACTTCGACCGGCCATACGCTTCGCGCTCGATCACCGAGTTCTGGCGGCGCTGGCACATGTCGCTGTCGCGCTGGTTCCGCGACTACCTGTACATCTCGCTCGGTGGCAATCGCGGCTCTGCAGCGGCCACCTATCGGAACCTCGTGATCGTGTTCCTGGTCACCGGCCTCTGGCACGGGGCGAACTGGACCTTCGTCGCGTGGGGGGCGTACCACGGCATCCTCCTGCTCCTGGAGCGTGTCGCGGGCGTGGCTCGAGGCCGCGGTCCGCGGCCTCGGCCGTGGCAGGCGGTGACGATCGTCCTCGTCATGCTGGGTTGGGTGCTGTTCCGGTCGCCGTCGATCGAGCATGCCCTGGGCTACCTCGGCGCATTCCTCCGGCCGGGTGGACAGATGCCGTTCGAGGTGACGCTCGTACTCGAGCCGCTCGCCATCGCGGCGCTCGTCGCCGGCGCCGCCTCCGCGCTGATCCCGCCGACCTGGGTGACCGGTGTCCGCCTCGCGTATCCCGACGTCACGGCCAACCGTCTGGCACGACTCGCGACCGCCGCGGTGCTGCTTCCGGTCGCGCTCATCCTCGTGCTGACCGGCAGCTTCAGCCCTTTCCTGTACTTCCAGTTCTGATGACCGATAGCGAGGCTCCGGCCGGGGTCGCCCAGCCATTCGCGAGCGAAGCCGGCGCGGCCGACGCTCGCCACTTGCCGGGGCCGCCACCGGGCCCCTGGCGCCTGCTCGACCGGCTCGTTGTCGCTGGGTTCGCGGCAGCGCTGGTCCTGCCTGCCGCCCTGCTGGTGGCTGGCGTCCACGCGGCGCAGGTCGAGAACCGCGCACCGCGGACGTTGCCGGCTCTGAGCATCGCCGGGCTCGCCGACATGACGTGGCCGGCCGGGGTCGACGGGTTCCTGACCGATCATCTCTGGCCGCGACCGTACGCGATCCGCCTTCGAGGCGAGGTCTACTGGCTCTCGGGCGGCACGGGCAACCCGGATGTGATCCGTGGCGTGGACGACTGGCTGTTCATCCGTGAGGAACTCCAGCCGCCGTGCCCCCGGGCCCCCGCGCAACAGGTGGCAGCGCTCGAGCGCGCTGCCGCCGCCTTCGGCCAGCGGGGCATCGAGTTTCGCTTCGTCCTGGTGCCCGACAAGCACACGATCTATCCCGAGAAGCTCCCGACGAGCAATCCGTTCCCGCCTTCGTGCGTGGACACGAACCGCGAAGGGGTGATGATCGATCCGACGGCCGCCTTTCAAGCTGCCCGGGCGATGCCGGGGGCGCCTGAGGTCTACTACGACGAAGACACGCACTGGACGCCAATGGGCGCTGCCATCACTGTAGGCGAGCTCGCCCGCTCGTTCGGACCGGGCGTTTGGTCGGCCGAGGACGTCCAGGTCAGCGGCAGGACGCGGCGGGTGCTGGATACGCCGGCTCTGCTCGGGTTGCCTCGCGTGGCGGTGACGCCGAAGGTGGTGATCCGGCCCGAGGTTCTGCAGCGCCGGGTCGATGTTGCGCTGCCCGTCGCGGCCGGGAACACGCGAGAGATCTTCCGGATTACCTCCACCGGCAGCGACCGTCTCCTTCCCGGCAGGACGCTCATCGTGTACGACAGCTACTTCGCCATCGACCAGCAGATGGTCGCGCCCTACTTCGCGGACTCGACCTGGGTCCACTACGCCGACATGCAGGCGCACCCCGAGCTCGCACCGCTCCTCGGGCCGTTCGACAGGGTGATCGTCGAGCGTGTGGTGCGCGGCTTCTATTCGATCGATTTCGACGCGATGCTCGCCCCGGCCTACGCGCCCGCGCCGGGCTGATCTGAGCGTGACGCTGCCAGGCGACCCGCCGGCTCCTGGATGACGTCGTCGCCCCGGCGCGGGCCCGAGCCGTGCACGATCCGGCGCCAAGCCCATTGGGCGATAATCCCGCTGCAGAACGGCCGGCCGCGCGCCGCCCTGCCGCCACGGGGGCATCCGTCGTGCGGCGCCCACTTCGGCAACGCGATCGAGGACCTGACGTGACGAAAAAGGCGCTGGTCACCGGGATCACAGGCCAGGACGGGTCGTACCTCGCCGAGCTGCTCCTGGCCAAGGGCTACGAGGTCCATGGCCTGATCCGCCGCTCGAGCTCGTTCACGACGGGTCGGATCGACCACCTCTACCAGGACCCGCACGAGCACGAGACCCGGCTGTTCCTGCACTACGCCGACCTGACCGACCCCTCGTCGCTGTTCTCGCAGCTCCACCAGGTGAAACCCGACGAGGTCTACAACCTCGGCGCGCAGAGCCACGTCAAGGTGAGCTTCGAGGTCCCGGAGTTCACCGCCGACAGTGTGGGCATGGGCACGCTCCGGCTGCTCGAGGCGATCCGGACGGTCGACTGGCCGATCCGCTACTACCAGGCCGGGTCGAGCGAGATGTTCGGGAGCACGCCGCCACGGCAGTCGGAGACCAGCCCGTTCCACCCGCGCAGCCCGTACGCGATCGCCAAGTTGTTCGCCCACTGTATGACCATCCAGTACCGCGACGCCTGGAGCCTCCACGCCAGCAACGGGATCCTGTTCAACCACGAGTCCCCACGGCGCGGCGGGACGTTCGTCACGCGCAAGGTGACGCGCGGCATCGCGTCGATCCTCGCCGGCCGGGAGCAGCACCTGTACATGGGCAATCTCGAGGCGCGCCGGGACTGGGGCTTCGCGCCCGAGTACGTCGAGGCGATGTGGCGGATGCTCCAGCAGGAGCAGCCGGACGACTACGTCATCGCCACCGGCGAGATGCACTCGGTCCGCGAGTTCGTCGAGGTCGCCTTCGGCCTCGTCGGGCTCGACTGGGAGCGATACATCCGGATCGACGAGCGCTACTTCCGCCCTACCGAGGTCGATGAGCTGTGCGGCGACGCTTCCAAGGCTGCTCGCGTGCTCGGCTGGCGGCCGACGATCACCTTTGCCGGCCTCGTCCGGCTGATGCTCGAGGCAGACCTGCGCGAGGCGGGCATCGACCCGGCGGCGGCGATGCGCGCGCCAGGGCTGGTTTCTCGATAGGACCCGCGGGACCTACGCCCGGACGGCTGCGATCGCCTCGCGCAGGTTGGCGAGGGACGCCTCCAGGAGCTCCGCTCGAGCCGTCTCGATGCCAGCCTTCCACCGGGCTCGATCGCCCGCGGAGCTCGCGATCGCCGTCCGCATCGCCGCAGTCAGGCCGCCGTCGTGGTAGCCCACGCCACACTCGCTCACGCTGTAGGCGCCGGCGAGGTCGTGGTGGATGACGAACGGCACGCCCAGCCCGATCGCGAACGGAACCGACGACGCGAGCTTTGTCTCGAAATACGGTCGGAGGACCGCGGCGCTGTGGTCGAGCAGCGGCAGCATGAAGTCG
>VBGT01000014.1 GCA_005889475.1 Chloroflexota bacterium
TCCGGCGCGTCGGGAACGCCGGCCCGCGGGCCCTGGCATTCCTCGAGGCAGATCGATCCGCTGCGCTCGCACTCGCCGACGTCGGCCGCACGATCCCGGTCGTGATCATCGTCATCCTGCTCATCGCCACGCCGCTTGCGCTTGTTCTCGCACGAAGCGTGACCCGACCCCTGCGCCGGATCGCCGCCGCGACGGGCGACATTCCCGCCGGCCGGGCGACGTCCCTCCCGCTCGAGGGGCCAGGGGAGGTGCGCGACCTCACGGGCACATTCAACGCGATGTCCGCCGAGATGGAGGCGACGCGCCAGCGCGAGCGCGACCTGCTCGCCAACCTGCGCCACGACCTGCGCACGCCATTGACAGTTATCGCGGGGTTCGCGATCGCCCTTCGCGACGGCACGGCTCGCGGCGAGCGCGCGAAAGCGGCCGCGCGAGCGATCGAGGAAGAGGCCGGCCGGCTCGAGCGACTCATCACCGAGGTGGGCGCAATCGAGCGCATCCGATCGGGGGAGGAGTCGATCCGGCCGGAGCTCCTCGATGCCGGCGAGGTGCTCGCGTCGACCGCGACGAGATTTGGACCGCGCGCCGCGGCAGCCGGCGTCACCCTGGGCGTCGCGACCGCGCCGGGCGCGACGCTCTCCATCGCCGCCGATCGGCTGGCGCTCGACCGCATGCTCGGAAACCTCGTCGAGAACGCCCTCGTGGCGAGTGCCGAGCCTGGGCCGACCGGCGGCGCAACGTCGACGGCGCGCGAGGGGGCGGGCACGCCTCGAGGCTCCGTCGTCATCCAGGCGGGTCCTGCGACGTTGCCCGCGGGAGTCGATGCGATCCGCTTCGACGTCATCGACGACGGCCCGGGGTTCGCTACTGGCGAAGCTGCCCGCGCCTTCGAGCGCTTCTGGCGCGCCGATCCCGCGCGGGCCGGCACGGGCTCCGGGCTCGGGCTCGCGATCGTGCAGGAGCTCGCTGCTGCGCACGGTGGCATCGCCCACGCCGAGAACCACACGCCGCACGGCGCTCGCGTCGGGTTCACGCTCCCGCGCGTACCCTGGCCAGTCCCGAGAGTGGGCGGTCCCGCCGAAGGGTCGATCGCGGGCTGATCGGCCATACCATTCGCGCCATGGACATCGTCGAGCTTCGATCGGACACGTTCACCCGACCCACGCCCGAGATGCGCAAGGCGATGGCCGACGCGGAGCTCGGCGATGACGTCTGGGGCGAGGACCCGACCGCGATCTCCCTGCAGGAGCACTGCGCGGGCCTGTTCGGCATGGAGGCCGGCCTGTTCGTGCCGAGCGGGACGATGGGCAACGAGGCTGCCCTCAAGGCGCTGACCAACCCCGGCGACGACGTGATCGCCGAATCGCGCTCCCACGTCGTGCTGTACGAGCACGGCGCACCGGCCGTTATCTCCGGCGTCGTGCTCCGCCTCATCGACGGGCCGAATGGCCGTCTCTCCGTCGACGCCGTCGCGGAGATGATCGCGAGCGCGAACGAGCACACGTCGCGGCCGACCCTCGTCTGGCAGGAGAACACTCACAACATGAGTGGCGGCCGCGTGATCCCGCTGGAGCATCTCGCGGCCGTAGCGCGCGTCGCCCACGAGGGTGGGGCGCGGGCGTTCCTCGATGGCGCCCGGATCTTCAACGCCTCGGTTGCGTCGGGAGTGCCGGTTCGCGCCTACGGGGCGGAGGTCGATGCCCTCAGCTTCTGCTTCTCCAAGGGCCTCGGCGCGCCGGTGGGCTCGATGCTCCTCGGCTCCTCCGAGTTCATCGACAGGGCGCGGATCGTGCGGCAGATGCTCGGCGGCGGCATGCGCCAGGTCGGGCTGCTGTGTGCCGCGGCGCGCGTCGCGGTGGACACGATGGTCGAGCGGCTCGCCGAGGACCACGAGAACGCGCAGGTCCTCGCCCATGGCATCGCTGACGCGCTGCCCGGCTCGGTCGACCCGGCCGAGGTCGAGACGAACATGGTCTTCGTCGACCTGCCCGGCCTCGACGTCGAGGAGATCGTCCGCTCGATGTGGGACGAGGGGGTCCGGATGGCCGCGCTCGGCCCGACGCGCATCCGTGCCGTCACCAGCAAGGAGGTCGATCGGGCGGGCATCGACCGGGCGATCGCGGCCTTCGGGCAGGCGGTGCGCGGGTCAAACGCGGTGCGCGACGCCGCCGTCGCGGTCTGAGGCTCGCTTGCGGCGCGGTGAGCGGCTCATTGAAGGTTGCTTGTACCCGCCGGACGGCCTGTATCGCCCTTGTTCGGTGCCTGGTCGGGTGAGCAGCTCATGAGATGGTCGACCTGTGCGATATATCGCCGGAGTCGCGGCGGATGCGAACCCCAACGGGCATAAGCAACATCTGATGAACGTCGTTGGCCATCACGAGGCGCCAACGCAGCGTCAAGGAGCCGCGCCCCGTCCGGCGTCAGAGCGTCGCGTGGCCGGCGGCAAGCCCGGCGGCCACCACCCCGACGAGCAGGATCACGCCCGCCGCCACCAGCAGGGGTGAACGCTGGGCTGATTCGCCTGATTCCCCTGATACCCCGCTCGGGTTCTGCCACGCCGAGCGCAGCGTCGGCACCTTGCCCGGCGGCACGATGAACCCGAGCCACAGCCCGGCGACGAGGCCGCCGATGTGCGCGGCGTTGTCGATCATGCCGCCGGCGAGGAACCCGAAGGCCAGGTTGATCAACGCGAATACGCCTAGCTGGGGAACGATCGAGCGCGCCCGCCGGTCGAGGACCGGATGGTGGGCGCGAGTCCCGGCGAGAATCACGCCCACGAGCCCGAAGATCGCGCCGGACGCGCCGACCGCCGGACCGGGCGACGACAGGAAGCTCGCGGTCGAGGCGGCGACCGCGGTCAGGACGTAGAACAGCGCGAACATGCGCCGGCCCCAGATCGACTCGACGATCGGGCCGATGATCCACAGGGCGTACATGTTGAACAGCAGGTGCAGCGAGAACCACGGCGTCCCGCCGCCGGGCGCGTGGACGAGGGTGACGGTGAGCAGCCGGTAGAGCTCGCCGTGCTGGACCGCGATTCGCTCGAGGTAGAGCGTCGAGAACAGGCGACCTTCCGGGTCCGACAGGGCGATGAGCGAGACGGCCGAGGTGAAGATCACGAGCAGCTGCGTCAGCCCGAAGCCGACCCCGCCCCTGGCCCGGGAGAAGTACCGGTTCGCAGCGCCGGCGTTGCCGGTCTCCTTGGCCAGCCAGCCGAGGCGCGACGCGATCTCGGCCTTGTCGTCGGCCGGCGCGCGGCGGTCCGCCTCGCGATAGGCCTGCATCGCCGAGCCCAGCTCGCCCGCTCGTACCCGCACGCCGGCGAGATTCCGCCATGCCTGGTAGGTCGACGGGTTCTCGCGCAACCGGACCACGGCCTCCCAGGCGGCCGCAGCCTGGCGCTCGTCGTCGAGGCGGTAGAGGGCATCGCCGTAGCCGAGCAGCGCGGCCCCGGTGATCGCCCCGTCTGCATGGCCGATGGCCCGCCGGAAGTCGGCGATCGCGGAGCCGGCGTCGCCATTGTCGAGCCGCTCGCGACCACGGGCGATCAGGCGCTGGGCGAGGTCGGGGTCGAGCGGGCCCTGGGTGCGGAGCGCGGCGTCGAGGGTTGGGTCGGCGAAGAGGTCGCCGGCGGGGTCGGTCATCCGAGCGGACGATACTAGAGATGCCATGTGTGGACGGATGACCCAGCAACGGCCCACCTCGGAGCTGGCCGAGATCTTCGACGCCGAGGACCGCATCGATGCGCCCGGTGGGCGGTTCAACCTCGCCCCGACCGACGACGCGGCGGTCGTCGTCCAACGTGAAGACCATCGAGCGATCACCGCCTATCGGTGGGGCCTCATCCCGCACTGGTCGGACACGCCCAAGACCGGCAATCGGATGTTCAACGCTCGGGCCGAGACACTCGATCGCAACCCCGCGTTCCGGTACGCGTTCTCGAAACGCCGCTGCCTCGTCCCGGCCGACGCGTACTACGAGTGGAAGCGTGCCGGCAACGTCCGCCAGCCGTACGCGATCGTCCGACCCGATGGCCGCCCCATCGCACTTGCCGGGCTTTGGGCGGGCTGGAAGGACGAGGACACGGGCGAGGTGATCCGGTCGTTCACGATCGTGACCGCGGGCGCGAACGAGATGATGGCCCCGATCCACGACCGGATGCCGGTGATGATCCCGGAGGAGGCGTGGGAGCGCTGGCTGGACCCCACGCGAACCGCGGGCGCTCGACTGGCCGAGCTCAAGGGCCTGCTCGTCCCGTCCGACGACGGCTGGCTCGAGATGTACCCGGTGAGCCGCCGGGTCAACGACGTCCGCAACGACGACCCCGACCTGGTCGAGCCGATCTCACCCGACGCCGTGGCAGCCGGCGGTCAAGCGTCGACGGATCCGCCGGAACCTGCGGCGCCCGGCCTGTTCGACGACGCCTTCGAGTCCTGAGCGGGCCGAATGGCAGACCGACCTCAGGGTCGAACCGCGTCGACGGCGAGAGCGCTGACGGTCGATTGCCAGGCAGTCGTGGGGTCGTCGCCGGCGTCGAGGCGCGTCGCGAGGGCTGCGACAAGACCGGCAAAGGTGCCGTCGCGGTCGACGCGCGGCGGGTCGAGGACGATGGCCTGCGGCGCGGCGTCGATCGCGCGTGGCTTGCGCGAATCTGCCGCTGAACCGTCCCTTCCGTTCGCGATGATCACCAGGCCCGCGCCGGACCAGCCCGACGCGGACGCTGCCGGTTCGATGAGCGAGCCATCGGGTGCGACGAGGACGATCGCGCGGACGTCGGGCAGGTATCGCAGCGCGAGGTCGAGGTCAGCCGTTTCGAGGCCTTCCGCGGCGGAACGCACGACGGTGGCGTGGCCGATGTCGGCGGAAGCCAGCTCGAGAAGCCGCGCATCGCCGGCAGCGTCCGGCGTCGCGACCCCGACCATCTCGACGCTCGCTCCCGTGCCGGCCGCTCGTCGTGCGATCTCCAACGCGAGCCTGCCCGGATCGCCCGCTGCGCCGAGGAACCCGACCACGATCACGCCCGCCAGCCTACCCGACGCGGGAGCGAGACCCGTGACGAACGCCGTCACGCTGCGCGTTCGCAAGTACCATCGTTCGAACGTGCACACGGCTCGGGAACCGGGCAGACTGCGCCTCGCGGCCGGTCTGTCGGGATCGGCCAGGCGCCGGGGACGACGCGTAATCCGAGGCCCGGCGCGCGTGACGGGGTGAGGGCATGGGCGAGTGGGGCGAGACGCCGCCGACGTTCGATCGATCGAGCGACAGCTGGGGCGCGCAGGGCGCGTTCGGCGACGCGGGCGAGGGTGGCGGCGAGCAGTACGTCGAACTCATCGGGAGCGAACTGTGGGTCGCCGGGATGGTCGACCTCGGCCGGTTCCGACGCGTCTCGGACTTCGTGAACCTCGTCGATGGCTATATGGCCATCAAGGACGTGGTCGTGCTCACGCGTACCGGCGAGGCGACCCGCCTGACGCTCCCCGAACTCCGCGTCCTCGCCGACGACATCGCCGTCGTCGGTCAGCTCTCCGACGACAAGGCACAGCAGGCGACCGAGTCATCGCTGTACATCGAGAAGAAGAGTCAGCGCCTGGTCGTCCTCACGCGCTCGCACATCATCGATGGCGACGTCTTCATCCACGGCGACGGCTCGATCATGGCCTTCGTCGACGCGACCGACCCGAAGTTCATCCCGATGTCGAACGTCCGCGTGCGCTGGGTGCGAGATCGCAGGCTGGCGGCCCGCTATCCGTTCGCGCTGATGCAGCGATCACGGATCCTTGGCGTGGCCACCGAAGGCATCAAGCTCGGCGGCTCGGAGCAGACAACCCGGCGGGCGATGCTGAAGGCGCAGCTCAAGCCGGCTCCCGAGACCGACGGACTCGGCGGCGAGATTGGGTCCACCGTGCCGGTCGCAGACGAGGTCGAGGGGGCGGACGCAGCGCAACCGTCGGGCGATTCGCCGGACGATCTTTAGGCAGTCGGAGCGAGGTCAGTCGGAGCCGTCGCCGCTCCCTGAGCCGCCACCGTCGTCGGAGCCACCGGGATCGTCGGTCGTGCCCGGGCTCGAATCACCGGGGCCGGAGTCGTCCCCGCCCGGGCCCGAGCTTTCATCGCCGCCACCGCCACCGGGGCCCGAGTTGATACCGTGGTCGTCCGACGCCTCCGGGCCGGTACCGCCGCCGTGGTCGTCGGGACCCTCGCTCTCGTCTGCTGACTCGGAGGGCTCCGGGCTGGGCTCGACGGACGGCTCGTCGGTCGGTTCGACGACCGGCTCCGGCACGAAGACCGGCGCGACGATGGGCGCCGGTGTAGGTGTGGGTGCCTGGGTCGAGGCTGGGCCGAGAAGCCCGAACGCGCCCGCCGCGCCAAACGTGGCGGCGCTCGCGAGCGAGACCCCTGTCGCGGCAATCATCAGCACGTAGGCGAGGGCAGCCGCGCGCGCGAGGGCGGGGCGACCTGGTCGGTCGAGCGTCGCCCACGCCTGCCGGATGCTCGCGCCGAAGCCGGCCACCACACCGAGCTTCCGCAGGGGCGCCAGGAAGCCGCCGGGCGCCGGACCAGGCTCGTCGGCGAGCGCGGCCATCACGCG
The DNA here is from genome assembly GCA_005889475.1 of Chloroflexota bacterium. GTDB lineage: Bacteria > Chloroflexota > Limnocylindria > Limnocylindrales > CSP1-4 > UBA5189. The sequence continues at coordinate 6,590 of VBGT01000014.1, forward strand.
ATCGGTGAAGCCGGGAGTCGGGACCGTGGGCGAGGCCACCATCGCGGCGGCCTCGATGTGACGGGCGATCGACATCGCCGCGGCGGCGTCGGCGGACGCAATCTCGCCGAGCTCATACCCCCGCAGGATGCGCCGCTCGGTCATGCCCCACCCTCGTCGGCGAGTCGCTCGCGCAGTCGAAGGAGGCCTCGACGAAGATGCGTCTTGACGGTCCCGAGCGGGCGACCCGTCAACGCCGCGATCTCGTCGAGCGAACGCTCCGCGAAGAAGCGCAGCGCGACGACCTCGCGGTACGGCTCCTCGAGGTGCACCACGGCCCTCCGGACCGCGTCATCGCTCTCCGCTGCAAGCACGACGTGCTCGGGCTCGAGACGAAATCCTTCCGGGACGGTCGAAAGCGCGCCATCGCCGTTACTGCCAGACGATGCCCCGATCCAGCTCACGCTCCTGCGTCGACCGACCTGGCGGACGGCGAGACGGATGGCGATCCGAGCGAGCCACGCTCCGAACGGGCCGCCGCCGCGCCACGTCGCGAGCGATCGATAGGCGATCACGAAGGTCTCCTGGGCGACGTCTTCAGCCTCCGGCAGGTCGCGCAGCACGCGGTAGCAGGTCCGGACGACCATGGCGCTCTCGCGCTCGACGAGGACGCGAAAGGCGTCCCGGTCGCCGTCGAGCACCGCTCGAACGATGTCGAGATCACCCGACACCTGCGCCGTGACGGACGCCCGCCCCGTTGTGGATCTCGAAGCGGCCGGCTGAAACTTGTCCCGAGCGCTTGCGCTGATTGCCAGCCTCCACGACGACAGGCCGGTCGAATCCTCGACCGGCGCTGTCGCCATGATCGCGGGCATCGGGGTTGCCCATCGTCGGCCTTTGGTCACGTCCCGGGTGAGCCGATCGGCCCGGGGTCGATCTGGCGGTCAGTCGCCGCCGCCCTCGCCGTCGTTGCCACCCTGATCGGAGCCGCCGTCGCCGTGATCGCCGCCCTGGCCGTCGTTCGAGTCTCCAGAGCCGCTGTGATCGTCGGTCTCCTGGGCGTTGCTGTCGTTGGCGTCCTCGTCCTGGTTGTTGGTGTCTTCGCCCTGGTCGTTGGAGTCCTCGTCCTGATTGTTGATGTTGTCGGTCTCGGCGGGCCCGTTCGTCTCGTCGGGAGCCTCGGACTCGACGGTATCCGTCTCGTCGGGAGCCTCGGACTCGACCGCCTCGGTCTCATCGGGACCGTCGGTCTCGTCGGCGCCATTCGTGGTGAGCCCGGCGCCCGCGGGTGAGGCGGGAGCGCTGTTGAATGCGCTGCCGGCGAAGACTGCGCCGGAGACAAGGAAGAGCACGACGAGGGCGACCAGGAGGGGCCGCCCGGTGGTCAGCGTGCGCTTGAGCATTGTTGCGTAGACCTCCCCGAGATCGTTGTCGGTCGATTGACCGATCGCTACCCAGTTGAGGCAGCGAGCGACCGGGAGGTTTCACCGCCGGGGGCGCGGTGGTGCGTTCCTGCGACGTGGGGGTCAGGCGTCGCTCGAACTGGCCCAGCCGGCTCAGGCGGGGGCGGCGGCTCCCTGCCCCGGCAGCTCCTCGCGATCGACGACGATCGGGCCGATGGCGGCGCCCTCGAGGGCGGGCAGGATCGCGTCGGCGTCGCCGACGAGCACGACCGCGAGCTCGTCAGGGCGGATGTGCTCTCGGGATGCCTTCTCGACATCGGCATCCGAGACGGCCTCGATGGCCGGGCGGTATCGATCGAGCTCGTCCCACGGCAGCCCGTGGATCAGGAGGCCGGCGATCGCGCCGACCACCGCCGGCGGCGTCTCGAACCGGAGCGGGAACACGCCGACGAGATAGTCGCGCGCCGCGTGGAGCTCGGCGGTGGTCGGCGGGCCGGCGCGCATCGCGTCGAGCTCGGTGAGGATGTCCTGGATCGCGGGCACCGTGACGTCGGTGTTCACGGCCGCGCGCACCGCGAACGGCCCGACACCCCGACGCATGTCGAATCCTGCTCCCGCACCGTACGTGTAGCCCTTCTCTTCTCGTAGCTTGCGGTTCAGACGCGAGTTGAACAGCCCGCCCAGGATCGCGCTCATCACCGAGACCGCATGGAAATCCGGGATAAGCCGGCGAACTCCGAGATGCCCGACGCGGATCTCGGTCTGGACCGAGCCCGGTCGATGGATCACCCGAACGTATCGCTCGTCATGCGCCGCCGCGACCGTTGGGGCCGTCGCGCCCTCCGCGGCAGGATTGCGGGGCCAGGCACCGAAGCGAGATTCGGCGATTGACCGCACGTCCTCCCCGACGGCATCGAGATCGCCGCCCACGATCAGCGTCATCCGCGCCGGGTCGATGCGGCGGCCGTGGGTCGTCCGGCATGCGTCGGCATCGAGCCGCGTGACGGTCTCCTCCGTCCCGGCCGAGGGTCGGGCGTACGGCGAGCCCGCCGCGTAGATCGTCTCGACGAACCCGTCGTCGGCACGGCGGCGAGGGTCGGCCTTGGCTTGCAGCAGGTCGTTCAGGCGCTCGTCGCGCAGCCGCTCGACGTCGGAGGCTGGAAACGTCGGACCGATTGCGACCTCGGCGGCGAGGGCGAGCGCCGCCGACAACCGCTCCGCCGGAACGTCGACGCTCACCGACAGCCCATCCCAGCCCGCCTCGGCATGCAGCGATGCTCCGAGCCGCTCCGACGCCTCGGTCAGCCCGACCGCGTCGTGCCGGGCGGTCCCCTCGGTCATGGCGCGGGCCATCAGCGAGGTCACCCCGGCCAGCTCGGCCGGCTCATCGACCGCGCCGGCCCCGAGGACGAGCGATGCCGTCACCAGCGCTCGACCAGGCAGGTCGACCGCGATTACCCCGAGGCCGTTGGCGAGCTCCTGCCGCTCGAAGCGCGGGAACTGGTACGGCCGCGGCTCGCCGTGCGTCGGCCGCTCGGCGACGACGACATCCGTGGTCACGCGGCGCTCTCGGCGGCTTGCGCAGCTGCCGCCGCCTCGGGGGCGGGGGTCGCCTCGGCGCCGGCGGCTGGCAGGTAGGTGAGCACGACCCGGTTTTCCGGCGTGAACACCGAGGCACAGACGTCGCGGATCTGCTCGGCGGTCGTCGACAGGTAGCGGGGCAGGATCTCGTTGATCATCTCCGGGTTGTCGAACAGCGTCGCGTACATCGAGAGCCGATCTGCCTTCTCGTCGACCCGCTGGAGCGCGCCGAGCTCGTCAGCCTCGGTGAGGGCCTTCGCCCGCTCGAGCTCGTCGTCGGACACGAGCTCCTTCGCCAGCTTCTCCAGCTCCTCCCAGTACGCGGTCTCGAGCCGGATGAGGCCGACGCCGGGGCGAGCGGTGGCCCAGCCGGCCGTCAGCGAGGCGCCGGCGATCAGGCCCATCGAGAACAGGGCGACGTCCTGGGCGATGCGCTCCTCGCGGACGAGCCGGCGATGGAGCCGTGAGCCCTTGCCACCGGCGAGGATCTGGCCGGCCAGATCGAGCGCGTCGAGGCGCGGGTCGCCGAAGATCGGCCCGCGGAAGCCCCAGTGAATGCGCGGCAGCGGCACGCGATCCGGCACAACCTCGCGAATCTCGCCCCCGATCGACGCCGGCAGCGTCATGTCCGGCAGCGCAGCGGGAAGGTTCGGGTTCGCCGGGATCGCCCCGAAATACTTCTCCACCCACGCGCGGACCTGATCCGGATCGACGTCGCCGACGACGGAGAGCACCGCGTTGTTCGGCGCGTAGTGCAGCCGGAAGAAGGCCTTGACGTCTTCGAGCGACGCGGCGTCGAGGTCCTCCATCGAGCCGATCGTCGGATGGTGGTACGGGTACTTGGGCGGGTAGATCGAGCCCAGCATCTTCTCGGTCCAGGAGCCGTACGGTCGGTTGTCGTACGACCAGCGCTTCTCGTTCTTGACCACCTCGCGCTGGTTGTCGAGGTTCTCCTGGCTGAGGGCGTCGAGCAGGGTGCCCATCCGGTCGGCCTCGAGCCACAGCGCGAGCGCCAGCTGGTGCGAGGGCATCGTCTCGAAATAGTTCGTCCGGTCGAGCCAGGTCGTGCCGTTCATCGTCCCGCCGGCGGCCTGGACGAGGGCGATGTGCTCGGCCTTCCC
>VBGT01000076.1:0-28300 GCA_005889475.1 Chloroflexota bacterium
GACCTGCGGCGCCTCAGCTGCTTTGTTCGACGGAGACGCAGCGCGGCTGCCAAGATTGCCCGCGCCGCCATGCCCCTCCCGACCGGTCCAGCCGTCACGTTCCTGTTCACCGACATCGAGGGCTCGACGCGCCTCGAGCGGGCCGTTGGCTCGTCTGCCTGGGCGGAAGCGGTCGCCCGCCATGACGAGCTCCTCCGGCAGGCGGTCCAAGCTCACGGCGGCGAGGTCGTCAAGACCGAGGGCGACGCGGTGTTCGCGGCGTTCGATCGACCGGTCGACGCGATCGGCGCGGTTGTCGATGCGCAGCGCGCGCTCACCGCGGCGTCCTGGCCGGCCGGTGGTGAGATTCGCGTCCGGATGGGGCTCCACCTCGGCGAGGGCAGGCTCCGTGGCGGCCGAGCCGAGACCGATGCCGAGGACTACGTCGGCATCGACGTGAACTACGCGGCGCGAATCGCCGCAGCCGGGAACGGCGGCCAGATCGTGCTGTCGCAGGCGCTCGTCGACGCGATCCGCGGCGACGCGGCGGCGCTCGGTGGCGGCGGTGTCGAGCTCGCCGACGAGGGGCTGCGCGCGGTCAAGGACTTCGATGAGCCGCTGCGCCTCCATCGACTGGTCGTCGCCGGTGCCGCCGACGACGCACGCCCGCTTCGGACGCTCACTTCGCCATCGAACCTGCCCGCTGACGTCACCGAGCTCATCGGACGCGATGCAGAGCTGGAACGGCTGCGCGACGAGCTCGACGAGACGCGGATCCTGACCCTCACCGGTCCCGGTGGCAGCGGCAAGACGCGCCTCGCACTCGGGCTGGGTCGAGCAGTGCTCGAGCGATTCCCGCACGGCGTGTGGTTCGTCGACCTCGCCGCGCTGCGGCAGGCCCACCTGGTCGAGACGACGATTGCGGCGACGCTCGCCGTCCGCGAGTCCCCGGAGAAGTCGATCGGCGACATGCTCCGCGAGCACCTGCGCGAGCGGACGATCCTGCTGCTGCTCGACAACCTCGAGCAGCTCCTGCCGCCCATCGCCGAGACCGTGGCGACGCTCGTCCGTGTCGCGCCCCGGCTGTGCGTGCTCGTCACGAGTCGCGAGCTGCTGCGGATCGCGGGGGAGCGCGGCTACGCGGTGCCGCCGCTCGACATCGCCGCCGGTATGGAGCTCTTCGAGAACCGCGCTCGCGCGCTTCGACCGGACCTTGTGTTCACGGATGACTCCCGAATCGCTGTGCGGACGATCTGCGAACGGCTTGGTGGCGTCCCGCTGGCGATCGAGCTCGCGGCGGCGCGGGTCCGGCTCATGAGCCCGGCGCTGATCCTCGAGCGACTCGTCGGCAGCCTCGACCTCGCCGGCTCCGCGCGGGACGTGCCGGAGCGGCAGCGCACGCTTCGTGGCGCCATCGCCTGGAGCCACGACCTGCTGAGCGAACCCGAGCAGCGCCTGTTCCGGCGCCTCGGCGTCTTCGCCGGCGGCTGGACAGCCGAGGAAGCGCTACGAGTCGCCGACCCAGGGGACCTCGGCATCGATGTCATCGAGGGCCTCGATTCCCTGGCCGACAAGAGCCTCATCCGGATCGAGCCCGCCGAGGCGGGCGGAGCCGGCGAGACGCGCTTCGACTTCCACCCGTTGCTTCGCGAGTACGCCCAGGAGCGGCTCACCGAGAGCGGCGAGCGGGATGCCTGCGAGGAGCGCTACGCCGCCACGTTCGTCGACGTGCTCGAGTCGATCGGGAGCCTGATCCTGGGCCCACGGGGGACCGATGCGATCCGGCGCCTCGACGTCGAGATCTACAACCTGCGCGAGGCGTGCAACTGGGGCATCACGCACGACCGACCGGACGTCCCGCTGCGCATCATCGCGGCGACGTGGCGCTGGTTCCAGCAGCGCGGGTTCCTCCGCGAGGCGCTGGCGACAATCCGGCCGCAGCTCGAGAAGGGAGGCGTGGACCCTCGGGTCCGCATCGGCGGCCTTGCCGCCGTTGGCTCGCTCGCCTACTGGTTGAACGACGTCGAGGCGGCCAGCGGCGCATACAGCGAGCGCCTCGCCCTCGCCGAGGCGACCGACGACCCCGTGCTCCAGGCCGAGGCGCACTACGACATCGGGTTCCTGTCGATGGTCGCCCAGGACCCGAAGGGCCTGCTCGACCACGAGCAACGCGCGCTCGCGCTGTACGAGGGAGCGGGCGACGACAACGGCGCCATGCGTGCGCGCCAGGCCCTCGGTCTCGCGACGTTCCTCGTAGGCGACTACGCGGGCGCCCGCGAGGTCGAGACCAGGAACCAGGAGGAGTTCCGCCAGAAGGGATCCCCGTACCAGGTCGCCGATTCACAGACCTTCCTGTCGGCCGTTGCCTACCGCCTCGGGGAGCCCGATGCGGCCTGGCAGCCGCTGCTCATGGCGCTGTCGTTCTTTGCCGAGCACGACAATGCGAGCGGCGTGGTCAGGGCGCTCGGGATGGCCGCCATCCTCCAGCTCGACTACGGGGATCCCGAGCTCGGCGCGCGCATCACCGGCGCCACCTACGAGCTGGTGAAGCAGAAGGGCGTGATGGTCGCGCCCGTGACCGTCCTTCACCTGCGCGACCCGCGCGAGATCGCCGTGGAGCGGCTCGGCCAGGACCGCGGCGCAGCCCTCATGGACGACGGCGCGATGACACCGCTCCCGCAGATCATCGAGGCGGTCGTCGCGGCGCCCACCCCGGGAGCCTCAATGGCAACCGCCGCGGCCACCTGAGGGCGGATCGTCGTCTCGACCGTCGGTTGACGCTCCCAGAGGCCGTTCGTACACTCAATCCCGACAAGAACGCTTGGGATTGAGGAAGATCTCCTGACCTCCACGACCACAACGACCTCAAGCTCCACCGTGCGCGCTCAGACGAGCGCCGCCCATCGGCCGGCATTCCACGGCACCGGCGCCGTCGCGTTCAGCACGAAGGGCGAGTACGGCGTGCGGCTGATGGTCCAGCTCGGCCGCCACTACGGCGCGGGCCCCGCCTCGCTGGCCGAGATCGCGGCGGCCGAGGACATGCCCCGCGCGTACCTCGAGCAGCTCGCCTTTGTCCTTCGCGACGCCGGCCTCGTTGTCTCCACCCGTGGCGCCCACGGGGGTTACGAGCTCGCCCGACCGCCGGCTGCGATCCCGATGAGCGAGGTCCTTCGCGCCCTGGAGGGCCCGCTCGCACCGATGATCTGTGCCACCGACGAGCCGGGCCACGACCTGGCCTGCGATCGGACCTCGTCGTGCACCGTGAACCTGCTCTGGATCCGCGTCCGCGACGCGGTCGCGGGTGCGCTCGACGGCGTGACCCTGGCCGACCTCGTCCCGCAGCGCGTCGTCGCGATTCAGCGCGCACTGGCGAGTGGCGCCACCAGCGCCAACCAGAACCTCGAAGGAGCGGCAACCACATCGTGAGCGACGCGACGAACGGCACGACCAAGAGCCACCCCTCGGGCGAGGATCGCCTCGTCATCCGCGGCCTGAAGGTCGCGCCCATCGCCAACCGAGAGAGCGAGATTCTGCGGGGCATCGACCTCGAGGTTGGGCCGGGCGAGGTCCACGCGATCATGGGCCCGAACGGCTCGGGCAAGACGACGCTCGCCTATGCGCTGATGGGCCATCCCGCGTACGTGATCACCGGCGGCGAGGTGACGTGGCGCGGCCGAAACATCCTCAAGCTGAGCCCGGACAAACGCGCCCGTCTCGGCATGTTCCTCGCGTTCCAATACCCGACGGCGGTCCCCGGTCTGAGCGTCGCGAGCTTCATCCGGAGCGCGCTCAACGCCAAGCTCCAAGGCATCGACAAGAATCCCGACATCGATCCCACGGACGCGATCAAGGGCGGCGTCTCGATGATGGATTTCCGCAAGAAGATGCGCGAGAAGCTCGCCATGCTCCGGATGGACGAGAGCTTCGCGAGCCGGTACGTCAACGAGGGCTTCTCGGGCGGCGAGAAGAAGCGTCTCGAGATGCTCCAGATGGCGATGCTCGATCCGCAGATGGCGATCCTCGACGAGACCGACTCGGGCCTCGACATCGACGCCCTCCGTGTGGTCGCCGATGGCGTGAACGCGATGCTCAACCCGAACCTCGGCATCCTGCTGATCACGCACTACCAGCGACTGCTCAACTACATCACCCCCGACTACGTCCACGTCCTTGCCCAGGGCCGGATCGTCAAGAGCGGCGGCAAGGACCTGGCGCTCCGGCTCGAGGAGCACGGCTACGGCCCGATCCTGCGCGAGGCGGGTCTCGCCCCCGACGTACCCGACGAGGCCCTGCTCGTTCCCCGCGGCCCGGAGCTCGGCGCCGGCGACGAGCGCGACGGCGCCGGCACCGAGCACGCCGACCGCCCGATGGAGGCCGCCCGCTAGCCGGGCTGGTCGATCGAATGACCGTCACCGCAGCGCCGCAAACCGTGACCGCCCCCTCCGCGGAGGTCGGCGGGCGCATCCGGAACGGCAAGCTCGACCCAGAGGTCGTCCGCCGGGACTTCCCGATCTTCGAGACACAGGTCCACGGGCAGCCACTCGTGTTCCTCGACTCGGCCTCGACGAGCCAGAAGCCCAAGGCCGTGATCGACGCGCTCGACGCGTACTACCGCGAGTACACCGCGAACGTCCACCGCGGGATCTACGAGATCGGGGAGCGCGCGACCGCCAGCTACGAGGCGGCCCGCGCCTCCGTGGCGAGATTCATCAACGCCCCCGAGAGCCACGAGCTCATCTTCACCCGCAACGCGACCGAGGCGATCAACCTGGTCGCGTACGCGTGGGGCCGGAAGAACATCGGCCGCGGTGATGCGATCGTGCTCACCGAGATGGAGCACCACGCCAACCTCGTCCCGTGGCAGCTCCTCGCCCAGGAGAAGGACGGCGACCTCGAGTTCATCCCGATCACCGACGACGGGATCCTGCGCCAGGACGTCTACGAGGTGCTGCTCCGGCTCAAGCCGAAGCTCGTCGCGTTCACCCATGTCTCGAACACGCTGGGCACCATCAACCCGGTGGTCGAGATGGTCGAGGCGGCCCACGCGGCGGGGGCGCTCGTGCTCATCGACGGCGCGCAGGCCGTGCCCCACGTCCCCGTCGACGTGCAGGCGATCGGCGCCGACTTCTACGCGTTCTCGGGCCACAAGATGCTCGGCCCGACCGGCTCGGGCGCGCTGTGGGCACGGCGGGAGCTGCTCGAGGCGATGCCGCCATTCATGGCCGGCGGCGACATGATCCGCGAGGTCCATCTCCGTCGGTCGGAGTGGAACGACATCCCCTGGAAGTTCGAGGCGGGTACGCCGGACATCGCGGCCGGCATCGGACTCGGGGCGGCGGCGGACTACCTGGGGCAGCTGGGGATGGATCGCGTCCGCGTGCACGAGCAGGAGCTGCTGACATACGCGCTCGTCGCGCTCCAGCGCGAGCACCCCGACGTGATCCTGTACGGCCCGATGGACGCCGGGATCCGCTGCGGCGTCATCCCGTTCAACGTGCCCGGTGTCCACCCGCACGACGTGGCGCAGGTGCTGGATCGGTCGGGCGTGGCCGTCCGGGCGGGTCACCACTGCACGATGCCGCTGCACGAGCGGCTCGACCTGCCGGCGACGGCACGCGCCAGCTTCAACGTCTACACGACCCAAGCCGACGTCGATGCGCTCATCGAGGGCCTCCGCGAGGTCAAGCGCATCTTCGGGGCCGCGTAGAACCTCGGCTAGAATGCGCGAGCACTGATGGACGACCTGTACCGCGACTACATCCTCGAGCACTATCGACGCCCTCATAACTTCGGGGCGCTCGACAACGCGACCGCCACGCAGGAGGGCGCGAACCCGCTCTGCGGCGACCGGATCACGCTCCAGCTGCGCGTGGTCGGCGACCAGATCGCGGCGGTCGGCTTCACCGGCCGCGGCTGCGCGATCAGCCAGGCGTCGGCGTCGCTGCTGACCGACGAGGTCAAGGGCAAGGAGGTCGATGCGGCCGCCGCGATGCAGGCGAGCGACGTCCTCGACCTCCTGGGCATCGAGATCAGTCCGGCGCGGATGAAGTGCGCGCTGCTCTCGCTCGAGACGCTCCAGGGCGCCCTGGGCGGCCCCGCCGGGAAGGCCGGCGGAAAGGCGCCGGCGGAGCCGGCGTCGTCGGCCCAGGCATGACGACCCCTGCCTTCGAGATGGGAACGGGCCGCTGCAGGTGTCAGCTGCCGGCCTGAGCGCCGGCCCGACATCGGCCCCTCGCGGCATTCCCGCCGCGTGGCCCCCGTCCGTCAACCGTGGTCATCGCCCTCGAGCGGTGCGCCCTCACAGGAGCCCTGAACTCTGATGCAAACCGCCATCCGCGAGATCAGCCCGCCGGAAGCCCAGGCCCGGCACGCCGCCGGTGCGAAGCTGATCGACGTCCGCGAGCAGGTCGAGTGGGACGCCGGCCATGTCGCGGGCGCCCTGTTCATCCCGCGCGGCCAGCTCGAGCAGCAGATCGAAGCGGCCGTCCCCGACAAGGCCACCGAGATCGTCCTGTACTGCCGAAGCGGCGCCCGCTCCGGCCTCGGCACCCAGCAACTCCAGCAGCTGGGCTACACGGACGTCACCAACATGGCCGGCGGCATCCTCGCGTGGGAGGCAAACAGCCTGCCGATCGAGGCGCCGGCGGCCCTCACCCCGGCCCAGCAGTCGCGCTACAGCCGGCACCTCCTGATCCCGGAGGTCGGCACCGCCGGGCAGGTGAAGCTGCTCGAGTCGAAGGTGCTGCTCGTCGGCGCCGGCGGCCTCGGCAGCCCGAGCGCCCTGTACCTCGCCGCGGCCGGCGTTGGGACGCTCGGCATCGTCGACTTCGACGTCGTCGAGGCGAGCAACCTGCAGCGCCAGGTCATCCATTCGACCGAGCGCCTCGGCGCGAAGAAGGTCGACTCCGCCCGCCAGTCGATCGAGGCGCTCAACCCCGACGTCAAGGTCGTGACCTACGACGAGATGCTCCTGGCCGACAACGTCGCTCGGCTCATCGACGGCTACGACGTCATCCTCGACGGCACCGACACCTTCGAGACCCGCTACCTGCTGAACGACGCAGCGGTCGCGGCCGGGGTCCCGGTGATCCACGCCTCGGTCTTCCGGTTCGAGGGCCAGCTGACCACGTTCGTGCCCTACGTGGGGCCGTGCTACCGCTGCCTGTACCCGACCCCACCGCCACCGGAGCTGGCACCCGGCTGCTCCGTGGCCGGCGTGCTCGGCGTCGTGCCCGGGATCATGGGCCTGCTCCAGGCCAACGAGGTGCTCAAGGTCCTGCTCGGGATCGGCGAGCCGCTCGTCGGGCGGCTGCTGCTGTTCGATGCGCTCGACGGCTCGTTCTCGGAGCTGCGCCTGGAGCGCGACCCGAAGTGCCCCGTCTGCTCTGACGAGGCCCGCGCGGCACGCGAGCGCGGCGAGTTCACGCCGCCGCCCGTCTTTGGCGCGGACCAGCCGTTCGCACTTGGCGGCTCGTTCGGTGGGTCGCTCGGAGGGCCCGCCCGATGAGCGTCGTCCGACTGCCATCCGTGCTCAGGGCGCAGGCCGACGGCCAGCGCGAGATCGAGGTCGAGGGCACGACCGTGGGCGCCGCGGTCCAGTCGCTGGTCGGCCGGCACCCCGGGCTCGCGAGCCAGCTGCTCACGGACGACGGCGAGCTCCACCGGTTCGTCAACGTGTACCTGAACGGCCGCGACGTTCGCTACCTCGGCGGCCTCGAGACGCCGGTCGACCCGCGCGACGAGATCCGGCTGCTCCCGGCGATCGCGGGCGGCTGAGGTGACGCCCGTGGCGGCACGGGCGGGACGTCGCTACGCGGGGATCGTCGAGTCGATCGGCGACACGCCGACGGTCGAGATCCCGCGCCTCGCGCCGAACCCGAACGTGCGCATCTTCGCCAAGCTCGAGGCGGCGAACCCGACCGGCTCGGTCAAGGACCGCGTCGCCCGCGCGCTGGTCGAAGACCTCGAGGCGAGTGGCCGGCTCCGGCCGGGCTCGATCCTGCTCGAGGCGACCTCCGGCAACACCGGCATCGCGCTGGCGATGATCGGCCGTCGCAAGGGCTACCGCGTTGCCGTGGTCATGCCCGACAATGTCACGCTGGAGCGGCGCCAGCTGGTCGCGCTCCACGGCGCCGAGATCATCGATTCGCCCGGCGCGCTGGGGTCCAATGGGGCGATCGCGCTGGCGCGCGACCTCGTGGCCCGCGACCCGCAGTTCGTCATGGCGGACCAGTATGCCAACCCGGCGAATCCGCGGGTCCACGAGGAGACGACCGGCCCGGAACTACTCGAGGCGGTGCCGGAGCTGGACGTGTTCGTGGCCGGCCTCGGGACCGGCGGCACGCTCACCGGCGTCGGCCGGTTCCTGCGGGGAGCCAAGCCGGGTGTGCGAATCGTCGCGGCCGAGCCGCTGCCGGGCGAGTCGGTCCAGGGCCTGCGCTCGCTCGATGACGGGTTCGTGCCCGAGGTGTTCGACCCATCGCTCCTCGACGACCGGTACGTCGTCTCGAACCGCGATGCCGTCATCACGGCGCGGGAGCTGCTCGAGCGCGAGGGCATCCTCGCCGGCCCGTCGTCGGGCGCGGTCCTGTGGGTCGCCGCCCGAGTCGCGAGCGATATGACCGAGGGAACGATCGTCGCGCTCCTGCCCGATGGCGGCTGGAAATACCTCTCGACCGGTACCTACTCGCGGCCGCTCGAGGAGATGGAGGACGAGCTCGAGGGCGGGGTTGCCTGGTGGTGACCGACGCGGACGGTCCGCTGACCGGGTCGGACGCGTACTACCCCGGCGCGGGCGCGCGCCCGCATCCTGGCCCGGCGTCGGCCAACCTGCCGGCCGCGATCCGCGACGCGATCGTGGCGCACGCCCGCGCGGAGGCGCCGAACGAGGGCTGCGGGATCGTCGTGGGGGACAAGCCCGCGGCCGGAGGCGGGGCCGCGCGCCGGTGGGTGCCGGTGCGCAACGCGGCGCAATCGCCGGTGCGCTACTCGATCCACCCGCAGGACCTGCTCCGACTGACGATCGAGACTGACGACGCCGACGAGGTGTTCTGGGCGATCGTCCACTCCCACGTCGCCTCGCCCGCCCGGCCGTCCCCGACGGACCTCCGCGAGTCGCATTACCCGGACTCGCTGTACATCCTCGTCTCGCTCTCGCCGGCCGAGGCAGAACACGGCACCGGCGATCCCAGCATTCGCGCCTGGCGCATCGTCGACGGCGGCATCCACGAGGTCGCGCTCTCGATCGATGGCTGAGCGCTTCGACGCCCGCCTCGTCGTCGTCCTCGCGCTGCTCGGCGGGGTCGTCGCAATCGGCCTCGCGATGTTCGTGGGGATCGCGCCGGACCTGCTCGCACTCGTCGCCGCACCTCCGTCCATTCTTCGCGCCGCCCTGGCGGGCGGAGCGATCGTCGTCGGCGGTCGCCTGTTGCTCTCGGCGGTTCGCCGGATCGACGCCTCGATCCGCCGCGGCGCCGAGCCCGGCGGCCGAATCTCCGACGCCGATCTCGGGGTGCTGGTCCGAGGCGTCCGGCTCGTCTTCCTCGCCGCGGCGAGCTTCACGGCGGCCGCGGGCTGGATCCTCGCAGAGCCACTGCCGCTGGTCATCGCGCTCGTGATCGCCGGCGTCGACGTCGTCGAGACCTCATTCCTCCTGCTGGTCGCGACGTCGCGGCGGCCTCGCGACTGACGGTCGCCCGAGCTCACACCGAGGCGCGCTGGCGGGCCTTCGCCGGGGTGTCCACCGGCTCGCTGCGGTCTCGCGGCCGATTGAGCGCGGCGTCCAGCCGTGCCAGGAAGGGCCGCGCGCCAAGCTGTTCGAGGGCGGCCCGAGCCTGCGAGCCTGCTGCCACAACCTCCGCCTCGCTCGGGTCAAGGATCGTCGCCATGTCGATCGCGCACAGCGAGCGGTCCCACGGCAGCCCCAGGTCGTCCCAGCCGCGGAGTACCTCGCGGTAGGTCGCAAGGGCTTCGCCGGACCGTCCCTCGAGAGCGGCAATTCCCGCCTCGATCGTGAGCCGCTCCAATCTCACGCCACGCCCTCGCCGGTGCAGGCCCTCGAGCCCCTCGAGATCCGTTCGCGCACCCTCGACGTCCCCGGCCCAGATTGCAGCCCGAGCCGCCAGGCGCCAACCGTCGGCGCCGCCCTGCGGCCAGATCTCCGCGTAGCGCCGGGCACCCTTGCGGGCCGCGGACAGATCGCCGCCGGCGAACGCCGCATATGCCTGCGCCAAGGCTACAAACGCCTCGTGCGACATCGAGTCGGCGCGCTCCATGGTGGCCGCGAGCTCGGCCGTCAGGTCGTCGATCGGGATTCCGCGGAACGCACGAATCTGCAGGATGCCGGCGAGGGCCGCGCCGTGGGCGATTGGATCCGTTTCCTCCGGGGCCGCCGCCTCGAGCTGTGCCAGGGCCCAATCCCACTCGCCGCTCCGAAGCGCACCGGCCGCCGCGTTGTCCACGAGGGTGAAGCCACGTTCGCCCCGTCGAGCCATCACCTCGAGCCCGTCACGGGCGGCCTGCAGGCCGGCCCGGGGATCGTCGTCAGCGAGCACGCTGGAGAGGTTGTTGATCGCCCGCGTCACGAGGGCATCGTTGCCGGAGCGCTCGAGTAGGCGGCGTGCGGCTTCGATGAGCGCGATCGCCTCGAAGTGCCGTCCGAGATTGTCGAGCGCCGTGCCCTTGGTGATCAGGGTGTCGGCGGCGAGCTCTGTGAGCTCCTCTCGCTCGGCGACCTCGAGCACACGTTCGGCGATGGGCAGCGACTCAGGCCATCGCGCCGTCAGCATGTAGATCCGGGCGAGCTGGCCCTCGAGGACGGCGAAGACCGGTTCACCGCGCAGGTCCGCGAAGCGGGCCACCGCGCCCTCGATGAATTGCGTCGCGAGCTCGAATCGGAAGGCACGAATGAGGACGCGCGCCAGCGAGATGACGGTGCGCGCGATCGCACGTGGGTCGCCCAGGGCCTCACGCCGAGCAAGCGCGTCGCGCAGGAACGCCTCCGCCTCGGTGAACCGCTGGCGCAGTGTCGCCGCGGCAGCTGCCGCCTCGAGGAGCTCGGCAAGCTCTGCGGAATCGTGAGTCACCGACTGCGCCTGCTCGAGGAACGCGAGCGCCTGCTCGGGAGCGCCAAGCGCCGAGGCCCGATCCGCCGCCGCCCGCAGCGCGACGCGCGCCTGGGCCGCGAGGGCGTCCGCCTCGGGTCCCTCCGCTGCGGACTGGTGGGCCGCCAGGTAATGGCTGGCAAGCGCGCCCGCCAGCTCGTCCGAGCCGATGCTTTCGAAGAACCTCGCCGCGGCGAGGTGGCGGGTCTTGCGCGCCTTCCGCGAGAGCGTGCCGTACGCCACCTCGCGGATGAGGGCCTGCACGAAGGCGTATTGGCCGCGCTCCGGTGAGCGCGGATTGGCCTCGATGGTCAGCAGCTCAAGCCGAACGAGCGTTCGCAAACGGGGAATCAGCTCGGCCTCGTCGCGACCGGACGCCGCCGCAAGCGCGGCGATCGTGAAGCTCTGCCCGAGCACCGATGCGTCCGAGACGAGTGAGCGGTCGGTCGCGTCGAGGCCATCCAGGCGGCTGGTGATCAGCGCCGTGAGCGACTCCGGCACTGCGAGCGACGTCAGGTCGCCGACCGGGCGATACGCACCGTCATCGGGAACGAGGCGGCCGTCGGCCAACAGCATCCGGATCGTCTCGACCGCGTACAGGGGCACGCCCTCGGCCCGGGCGACGATGCGCGCGAGAGCCTCGTCGGGCAGGCCGGGGACCAGGCCCCTGATCAGCTCGCGCATCGCTTCATCCGGGAGCGGCTCCAGGTGCAGGACGCTCAGGTTGCGCTTGCCGGTCGCCCAGTCCGGGCGTCGCTCGAGCAGCTCCGGTCGGGCGAGCGTGATCACGCACAGCGGCACGTCGCGCGCCCACTCGAGCAGGTGGTCGACGAAGTCGAGCAGACCCGAGTCGGCGTGGTGGTGGTCCTCGAAGACCATCACGACCGGGGCCGCGGCACTGAGCCGCTCGAAAAAGGTGCGCCAAGCCGAGAAGAGCTCGCTCGACGCGACTCGCGTCTCGAAGCCGAGGAGCGCGAGGAGGGCGCCTTCAACCCAGCGCCGCTCGCTTTCGTCCGGCACGTGCGTCGCCAGCGTCTGGGCAAGCTTGGCCCGGGTGGTCGCTTCGTCATCCGTCTCGAGGAGGCCAGCCCGCGCGCGGACCATCTCGCCCAGCGCCCAGAACGTGATCCCCTGACCGTACGCAGGCGACCTGCCGACGTGCCAGTACACCGTGTCCACCAGTCCATCGAGGTAGCGCCCGAGCTCGCGGGCGAGGCGGGTCTTGCCGATCCCTGCCGGACCGACGATGGACACGAGGCGAACACGGGACTCGCGCTCTGTCGCGTGGAACAGCTCCTTGAGCATGCGCAGCTCGTCGGACCGGCCGACGAACGGCGCCTCGAGCGCCTCGCTGCGGTTGCGGCCGCCGCGCTCGGCCACGACCCTCGTTGCTCGCCAGGCGGCAACGGGGCCCGCCTTGCCCTTCAGGGAGAGCTCGCCGAGCGGCTCGAAGGAGATCGCTCGCGAGGCCGCCCGGAACGTCCCCTCGCCCACGACGACCGTACCCGGCTCCGCGGCTCCCTGCAGGCGGGACGCCGTGTTGACGACGTCGCCCACGACCATGCCTTCGCCCTCGGCGCCGACCTTCACCACGGCTTCGCCGGTCAGGACGCCGGCTCTCGCGTTGACACCCAGGGGGCTGACCGCTTCGACGAGCTCGAGCGCGGCTCGGACCGCCCGTTCCGCATCGTCTTCGCGCGCGACCGGCGCGCCCCACACGGCCATCACTGCATCGCCGATGAACTTCTCGATCACGCCGCCATGGCGGCCAACCGCGGCACGGGCGATGTCGAAATACCGATCGAGCGTTTCGCGGACGTCCTCGGAGTCGCGAGATTCCGTGTACGGCGTGAAGCCCACAAGGTCGGCGAAGAGCACCGAGACCATGCGCCGTTCGGTGCGGTCGACCTCGGCCGGCGCGGATGATCGCTCCGGAGCTTCGGCGGCGTCAGGAAAGCGCGTGCCGCAGTTGCCGCAGAAGCGCGCGTCGCCGACCCTGGCCGAACCGCACACGGCACACGACTCCGCGAACGGCGTGCCGCAGTTGATGCAGAAGGCCACGCCTTCGGGATTGGGCGTGCCGCAGACTCGACAGTTCATGGGCTCCACGCGTCCGGACAGTGGTCCTGAATACTAGCGAGCCATTCGCAGGCCTCTATGCGGGCGCGGGAACGATCGAGCTCCCCGGCCCATCGGCGACGACGCGACCGGATTCGAGCACGATCGCGCGGTCGAACGAGGCTCGGACGAACCGCGCGTCGTGGCTGATCGCAACGACGGTCCGCCCTCCGGCGGCGAGCGCCTCGACGATCGATCGAACGCGCGCCCGCTCGACAGCGTCGAGGCCCATCGTCGGCTCGTCGAGGACCACGATCGGCGTCCGCATCGCGAGCACGCCCGCGTGCGCGAGGAGGCGGCGCCGCGACGGCCCGAGGTCATATGGGTTCGTTGTCGCCTGATCGGCGAGGCCGACCGCATCGAGTGCCTCGAAAACCGCAGCCTCGAGCTCACGGCCGGCGAGGCCCACGTTTCGCGCGCCGAACGCGACTTCGTCGCGGCACGTTCCGGCGAAGATCTGTCGGTCGGGGTCTTGGAACGTCAATCCAACCGAGCGCGCCAGCGCCGCGACGTGCAGCCCCGACGTTGCCTGCCCATCAACTGCGACCCGCCCGGCCGTCGGCCGCACGAGCCCATTCCAGGTTCTGACGAGCGTTGTCTTGCCTGACCCGTTGCGACCGACGATCGCGACGCGCTCCCCGGCTCGGACGGTCAGGTCGATGCCGTCCAGCGCGCGAGTCCCGCCGGGGTAGTCGTAGGCGATGCCCTCGCAGCGGATCGCGATCGGAGCGGCCGGGAGATCCGACGCGGATGGCAACGCGAGTCGGGACGCCTCCGCTCTCGGGCCAAGCACGTCGGCGGGGAGGCCCTGTCGCTCGATCCGGCCGTCGCGCATCTGGGCGACCCGGGTGGCGAGCGTCGCGAGCACGTCGAGGTGGTGCTCGGCCACCAGGAGCCCCGTCCCTTGGCGCTCGAGTGCACGAAGCGCGTCTCCGACGAGGTGCCGGCCCGGGCCGTCGAGCTCGGCCACCGGCTCGTCCAGGACCAGGTGCCGGGGCCGCATCGCCAGCATCGAGGCGATCGCCACGAGCTGGGCCTGGCCGCCCGAGAGGCGTGCCGGATGGCGCTCCGCAAGCTCTTCGATGCCGACCGCCGCGATCGCCCCCCGTGTCCGGGCGACCGTCTCCGCAACCGACAGCCCGAGGTTGACCGGTCCGAACGCCACCTCCTCGAACACGGTCACGGCGACCCGCGTGCGCTGCGCCTCCGCGTTCGCGAATACGAGCCCTGTCTTCCCGGCGAGCTGGTGCGGCCGCAGGCCCCGGAGCGTCGCGCCGTCGACCCGGACATCGCCGCCGAGCTCGCCGCCGACGGCCGCCGGCGCGAGGCCCGCCGCGACGAGGCAGAGCGTCGACTTGCCCGAACCGTTCGGGCCGGTCAGCCCGACGACCTCGCCGTCGCCGATCGCAAGGTCGATTGCTTCGAGCGCGTGGCGCGCGTAGCCCGGATACCGGTACGTGACACGGTCGAGCTCGAGCACGGTGGCCAGCCGATCAGGGCAGACGCGGCAGGACGCCCGTCAGCGTCCCGACCACGAGGGCCACGAGCGCGGCGAGCAGCAGCCAGCGCGCGGCGCGCTGTCGCTCCGAGTCCGGTGGTGCCCACAGCAGGTGCCGCGGGCCAGGTCGGTCGAAGGCACGCGCCTCGAGGGCGAGGCTCCGCGCCTCGACGTCGTGCAGCGCGCCCAGGATCGCCGGGCCGACGAGGGGCAAGACGCCACGGAGGCGAGCGCCGACGCTCCCTTCCGTGTCGAGCCCACGCGCCCGCTGCGCGCCCTGGATCGTCCGCGCGCGCTCGGCCATCGCGGGGACGGCATCGAGCGTGGCCGCCGCGGCGAAGGTGAGTCGCGGCGAGACGCCGCGGCGCTCGAGATCGGCGACGAGAGCTCGCGGCTCCGTGGTCAGCCCGAACAGCGCCAGCGCCATCGCTACCACGAAGAGGCGAAGCGCGACCTCCGCCGCGAATGCGACGCCCTCGAGGGTCGCGTCGAACGGGCCGATCATGAACAGGACCGTTGCCCCGGCGCGACCCAGGATCGACACGATCGCGACCGAGATCGCGATGGGCAGGGTCACGATGACCGACCAGCGGAGCAGCCGCGCGGTCATGCCCGCCACCACCGCGCCTGGCAGGACGAGCCCGCCCAAGATCAGCGCCGGGAGCACGAACCCGGCGCCGGCCACCGTTCCAAGCGTGGCCGCGATCGCGGCGACCGCCTTCGTCAGCGGGTTGAGCCGGTGGTAGGCGCTCGGCGGCGGTGGCTCGAGGCGGCTCAGGAGCGCCGAGTCGGCCGGGGTTAGCTGTCTGTCGGCGTCCTCGAGGATCGTCAGGCCTCGACCGTCCCGATCGCCCGCTCGCCCTGGGGGAACCGAACGGTCACGCGGCGCGACGCGCCCCGGAGGAGCGCATACACGACCAGGAACGTGATCGTCTTGTCGATCGGGTCGGAGATGAGCGACTGCTGGAGCACGGCGGTTCGCAGGTCGGACCCGGCCTGCTGGAAGACGAGGACGAGGAAGTCCGTTCCCGAGCCGGTCACGCCGCCGAACACGTACGCGGCGATCGGTGCCGCGATCAGCGCCGAGACCACCCCACACGCGGCGCCCGCCACGGTGACATAGACGACGCCCAGGTCCCGACGTGCCACGAGGCGCACAGCGAGCACGATCACGGTCACCGCGAGCAGGACGAGGAAGGCGACAGCGACGACGAGGAAGACCGGATCAATCGATCCGATCGGCTGGAACAGGTCGAGACAACCCGAGGTCACCGAGCCACCGCTGCCGGGCTGGCCGGCACAGAGCTTGGCGTAGTGCGGAAGGATCCCGTACCAGACCAACGCGCCGAGGAGAACGAGCGCGACGACGATGCCGGCGAGGAGCTTGCCCGGCGGCGTGTTCGGCCGGCTCCGGAACACGCCCGCGTAGCCGAAGAGGCCGGCGAGCAGCCCGATCTCCGCGGCGACGATTGCGAACGGCCACGCGAAGGGCGAGCCGAATGGCGTGCCCGCGAAGAGGAACGTCCAGGCGAGATTCGAAAGGAGGCCGGTCGCCGCGCCCGCGAACGGCCCCGCGAGGACGCCGACCAGGATCGTTCCGATCGAGTCGAGGTAGAGCGGCACCTTGAGCGCCGACGCCACGGTCTGGCCGAGCACGACATTGATCGCGATCGCCAACGGGATCAGCACGATCGTCCGGGTGTCGAACTGGCGGGTGATCGATTCGAACCGTCGCGTCTGCAGCCACTCGATCGCGGCGTACGCCACGAATCCGACGACGAGCGCCGCCGCCAGCAGGAACATGAACAGGTTGGCGCCGGGCGGGAGCTGATCCGGGTTCGGACTGGGCTCGAAGACGCCCACGGCGAGCACGCCGACGACCGCGGCGACGACCGTTGCCGTCGCGGCGATGACGACGCGCAACCACGTCGAGCGGATGACGGTCTCCTCGCGACCTAGCGGGCCACGCCCGACCGGCCTGCCGCGAGCTTGCCCACGCGCTCGACGTAGCGCTCGATGAACGCCTCCGCGTCGCCCTCGACGGCGACGTCGAGGTTCGCCTGCCTGTGCTTGAGCCCCCGAAAGTCCGCGACGGTCATGCCGTGCGCCAGGCCACGACCGGTCTCGACGTCGACGAAGACCGGCTGAGCGCGCACGAGCGAGCGATCGAGCGCCGCCGCGACCGCAAATGGATCGTGGATGAAGGCGCCGTAGAAGCCGTCGTACCTGGCGTGGAACTCGAAGTAGAACCGCACCGCATCCGCGATGAACCGCAGGACCGGGTTCTCGGCCACCGACCCGACCGCCTCGATGGGTACGCGTCCGAGCGCGCCGCCGTCGAGCGGCTGCACGCCTGCGCGAATCGCGAGGTGCCGAAGGTGCTCGGGCACGAATCGCGCCTGCTCCGTCACATCCAGCCCGAGCGCGAGCGGGCGCGGCGCGGCATCGGCACCCGCAGCCCAGCCCGCGAACACGGCCTTCGCTGCGTGCGGGTCCACGTAGACGTTCCACTCGCTCGTCGGCGTCGTGTTGCCGGCCGCGCGATACGCGCCGCCCATCAGGACGTAGCCGCCAAGCAGGCCCGGGAGCGTGGGCTCCCGCTCCAGCGCGACGGCGAGATTCGTGAGCGGCCCGAGGGTCACGAGCGTCACCTCGCCGGGCCGAGAGCGGGCCGTCTCAATGATCCGCGTCGCGGCATCGTCGGCCGCGAGCGCCTTGTGCGCGGGCGGAAGCTCCGCGTAGCCGATGCCGCGGGGACCGTGTGTCTCCGTCGACGTTTTCAGCCGCTTCACGAGCGGCTGCTCGCGTCCCAGCGCAACCGGCACGTCCGATCGACCGGCCAGCTCGAGCACGGCGCGCGTGTTCTCCGCGACCTGCCGGGCATCGACGTTGCCGCCGACGCACGTCACCGCGACGAGCTCGATCTCCGGCGAGGCACACGCATAGAGCAGGGCGAGCGCGTCGTCGATGCCCGTGTCGACGTCGAGGACCATCGGGACTCGGGCTGGCACGGCCCCAATCCTATCGGCGGACGAGCCGGATCAGCGTGGGCCGCCGATCCAATCGCCGCGCCCAGGTGGAGCCCGTCGCCTTGACTTCGGCCGGTGTCGGGGTCCGAGCGTCATCGACGTCGAAACCGTGATCGAGAAACGCACCCGCCGCAGCCGCAGCCAGGGCTTCCCCGGAAGTCGGCACGCCATCGAGACCGTCCTGCGCGGCGGGCGCGAGCATGAGCTCCAGCGAGCCACGCCGCGCCACCAGGCCGGCGATGCCGGCCGCAACTACGGCATCCGTGCCGACGACGCCGCGGAACAGCGACCCCCACGGGAATAGCACGGTCACGTGGTCGGCCGATGCCTCCAGCACGGATGGTGGCGACTCGGCGCTCGCGAGGATGAACCCGGCATTCGGCAGCCCACCCTTCCGCGGTGGGCGCGCCGCCCGGCGCGACGCCTCGACCATGACCGAGGCGTTCGCATCGAGTCCGAGCACAAGGGTGGTCGGCTCACGAGCTGCACCGAGGAGGACCGCGCGGCCGTCACCCGTGCCGATATCGATCGTCACCCGCTCGTGGCGGGCGATCAGTTGGGCGACTTAGCCGACGTCCACCTCGACGAGGCGACGTCCGACGACGAAGCGAATCATGGCCGGGAGGATACTCCCTGGCGAGTCCACGACCTCGCCTACACTCCGGCGGTGGCGCAGGTGGGAGCGACCAGGCCGATCGGGCAGTACGAGCGCCTCTCGGCCGAGGTCCACGAGTGGGATCCACGCACGGTCGAGGTCGCGGCGCGGGTTGCCGAGCTCGTCCGGGAGCGCCGGCCGGACCTGACGGTCGAGCACATCGGCAGCACGGCCGTGCCGGGCCTGCCCGGCAAGGGCATCGTCGACCTGTCGATCGAGACCACCCCGGAGGACATCCCGGGCGTCGTGGCGGTGCTGTACGAGCTCGGCTTCGGGCCGCAGCCCGGCCCCGATCCCTGGCCGCCGACCCGGCCGATGCCGGTGGGCTCGCTCGAGCTCGATGGCACCCTGTATCGGATCCACCTCCATGTCCAGCCGCGGGGCGGCGACTTCGCCCGCGACATCGCGTTCCGCGACGCGCTCCGGAACGACCCGGAGCTGCGCAGCCAGTACGAGGGCCTGAAGCGCGGCATCACCAGCGGTGGCGCGGTCGAGGGCCTCCGTTACACACACTCGAAGACGCGCTGGATCCTCAACGTCTACCGCCAGCTCGGGTACGCGCCACCGCCGATCGCCCCCCCGGCGACGATCGGGATCCTGGGCGGCGGCCAGCTCGGTCGGATGCTCGCCCTGGCCGGGCGCGAGCTCGGCTATCGCATTGCGATCCTCGACCCGGACCCGCACGCGCCGGCCACCGCGATCGCGGACGTCGTGGAGGTCGCCGCCTACGACGACGTCGCGGCTGCGCAACGGCTCGCCGCCCAGTGCTCGGTGATCACGTACGAGCTGGAGCACGTCGGGCAGGGGGTCGGGGTCGCGCTCGACGACCGGCGCCGCCCGATCCGACCGGGTCCGTATCCGCTCAAGCTCACCGCGGACCGTCTCGCGGAGCGTCGCTTCGTCGAGGCCAACGAGGGCCGAGTTGCTGCCTGGCGCGAGGTCGCGAGCCCGGCGGAGATCCTGCGAGCTGCCGCGGAGCTCGGCTATCCGCTGCGGCTGAAAGCCGTGCGTGGCGGCTACGACGGGCGCAGCCAGGCACGGCTCGGAGGGACCGAGGCGCTGGCGGAGGTGGACGGACGATTCGGGTGGCCGGCGCTGCTGGAGCGCGACCTGGCGTTCGAGGCGGAGCTCTCGGTCATCGTGGCGCGCAACGTCGACGGCGTGAGCCGGACGTTCCCGGTCGCGCGGAACCAGCACGACCGCGGGATTCTCGTCGAGACCGCGGTGCCCGCCGGGGTGCCCCGATCGGTGGAGGAGGGCGCGGCGAATCTCGCCGAGAGCCTGGCCACGTCGATGGGCCTCATCGGCACGCTCACCGTCGAGCTCTTCCTCATGCCCGACGGCTCGCTCCTCGTCAACGAGCTTGCGCCACGCGTCCACAACAGCGGCCACTGGTCGATCGAGGGCGCGGTCACGAGCCAGTTCGAGCAGCACCTGCGCGCGATCTGCGGGCTGCCGCTCGGCTCGGTGGAGATGCGCGCGCCGGCCGCGGCGATGGTCAACCTGCTCGGCGAGGGCGCACCGCGGCCGGCTCACCCGACGGGCGTCTACGAGGCGCTCGAGGTGCCCGATGCGCACCTCCACATCTACGACAAGGCGACGGTCTTCGAGCGCCGCAAGATGGGCCACGTGACGGCGCTCGGCGGGAGCGTCGACGAGGCGGTTGCGCGGGCGCGCGAGGCCGCTGCGCACATCGGCTGGGCGCCGGCACCCGCCGAGGCGGCAGCCATGGCCGATGCCTGAATCAGGCCCCTCGCCGATCGTCGGTGTCGTCGGCGGCAGCCGCTCCGACTTTCCGGTCCTCGAGAGCGCGACCGCCATGCTCGACCGCTTCGAGGTGGCCAACGAGCTACGCGTCGTGTCTGCCCATCGGAGCCCCGACCACCTGTATCGCTACGCCGAGTCCGCGGCCCGCCGGGGCATCCGGGTGATCATCGCCGGCGCCGGGGGCGCCGCCCACCTGCCGGGCATGCTCGCGTCGAAGACCACGCTGCCGGTCATCGGCGTGCCGATGCCAACGAAGGCGCTCGACGGGATCGACTCCCTGCTGTCGATCGTGCAGATGCCGCGTGGCATCCCGGTGGCGACCGTCGCGATCGGCAGCGCCGAGAACGCGGCGCTGCTCGCGGTCGAGATCCTCGCCCTGTCGGACGCAGCGCTGGCCAAACGCCTGGAGCGCTTCCGCGCCGACCAGACCCAGACGGTCCTCGACGATCCATCAAACGCTGCGCCCCTGTGACCGACGATCCTCGCTATGAGCCGGGGATGCCGGTGCTCGACCGCCAGGCGATCCACGGTGGCAATCGTGCACCGGATCGGATCCCCGAGACGCAGCCGACGCCGCTGCAGCGCCACTACATCAACCTGTCCGCGATCGCGCTCGTGGCCGGGGCGATCGCGATCACCGCGATCGAGACGGGCACCCCGCTTTCGAGCCCGATCCTCAAGCTCTGCGCGCTCATCGGCACGCCCCTGTTCGTGATCACCACGGCCGACGCCGCGCTGCGCTTCTACCGCAGCGCGAAGGCCTGGCTGCCGGTCGATCGGGGCCGAGCCCTGTTCCGGCTGACGTGGGTGCTCGCGGCCCTGCTCGGCATCGGGGTCGTCCTAGGCTTCGCGACCGTGATCCTCACCGCGTGAGCGAGCGCGGCCCGGACGCCCGCTCGACCGATCTCGCGTCTGGCGGCGGCCCACCAACCTGGCTCGCTGCCTCGCTCAACCACTGCCCGAGCTGCGGCGGTCCGCTCGAGCTCGGCACGATCCCGGGCGAGGAGCGACCGCGGCTTGCCTGTGCGGCGTGCGGCCACATCGTCTACGTGAATCCGCGCCTCGTGGTCAGCACCGTGCCGATCACGGAGGCGGGCGAGGTCATCCTGCTGCGGCGCGGGTTCGAGCCCGGTCGCGGCCTGTGGGCACAGCCGGGCGGGTTCCTCGAGATCGACGAGACGCCGACCGAGGGCGCGGTGCGGGAGACGCTCGAGGAGACCGGGCTGGTGGTGGCGCCCGGGGAGATCATCGGGCTCTATTCGCGGCTGGAAGCCGCCGTTGTCGTGCTCGCCTACGAGGCCCGGATCATCGGTGGAGACGTGCGCACCAGCCCCGAGGCGCTCGACGTGCGCGCCTTCGCGCCGGAATCGATCCCGTGGCCCGAGATCGCGTTCAAGACCACGTGGTGGGCGCTGGTCGATTGGCTTGGGAAGAGAAGGCCCGACCTACCGGCACCGAGCGGAGCCCGCTGGACGAGGGACTCCGGCTAGCGTGCGGCCGGCGATCAGGGACAGGACTCTGCGCTGCTCAGTGCGCGTGCAGGGTCAGCTGGTAGCAGGCCACGTCGTACTGCGACACGGCATGCTCACTCCCGGCGTGGTTGAGGGACGGGGCACCCTCGCCGGCGTAGTGGGTCTCGGCCTTCGCGAAGCCGCCGGACGCGAATCCGTTCGGCATCACGGTGGCATTGTCCTCGCCGCATCCGGCGTTCGGCTGGCCGGTACCCGATCGGCTACGACGCGGGCGGAGGATCTCCGGCGCGACGCAGGTCGAGGCTCGTCGCCGAGACCAGCAAGCCCTGCGCGTTGTACGCGTGGGCCTGGACGACGAGTTGGCCCTGGTTGAACTCGTTCGGGATCGGTAGCTCCACGTCGAACCTGAGGGCAGGCTCGCCCGTTGCGGCGGCCGCGCCGGTCGACCCGGGCACGCTGACCGACGCCCAGCCGGCAACGCGGCCGTCGGCGGCCTGGAGCGAGAAGAAGACCCAGGTGATGTTCGGCGCAAAGACGTCGCCGTGGACGAACACGGTGTCGGCGTGCCGCTGCGCCAGGAGCTGGATCGGTCCCGGGCCGCTGGTCTGCACGGGTGTCGTGTCGGCCGTGAAGTCGGGCAGTCGACCCGTCGTGGGCTGCGGTGCCGTCGTGGCTCGGGCGGTGATCTGCGGCCCGATCGATCCACTCGCGCCCGCGCCGGCCGCGGATTCGGTTGATCTGCCGCTCAGACCCAGCGCCACCACGCCCGCGAGCACGACGAGCCAGCCGGCGACCAGGATCGGCTGCCAGCGCCGCGGGCCCTGGACCCGAGCCGCCGTGAAATCGGCCGTCTCAGGCGTGCGATCGGCCCGCTCGCTCACATCGCGTCCGATGCGCGAGGGACGAGCGCACGGACCGTGGCGAGCGCCTTGCCGGAGTCGCCATACGCGGTGACCGCGATCCACATCCCCTCGCCCATCACCTCGTCCGGCACGCTGAATTGCACGTCGAAACGGGGCACGGCGCCGAGGCGGAAAGCGGTGCTCCCGCCGGGGATCTTTACCGATTCCGTGGCCGCGACCGGGCTCCCCTGGCTGTCTTCGAGATCGACGGACACCCGCACGACGGCGCGGCTGAACACGTCGCCGTGGACGAACAGGTGGCTGCCCGCCGGCCGGAGGTCGAGGGCCACCATCGCCGGGGGCCGTGGCCGTGGAGCGACCTCGGGTCCGTTGGTGAACCGCTCCGATGGCTCCTGCGGCGTCACCGGTTCGCGCGAAGCCCGCGTCCCCGGCGTCGATCGGGCCTGCGCCACTGCAGGGCCGACGGGCGCACGACCGGATGCCGGTTGGTCCGACGTGCTCAAGCGATCGAATGCCCCGATCGCCACGAGCCCGCCGAGCGCCAGCGCCACGCTGACGGCGAGGAAGCGCGACCCGCGGCTCGTCCTGACCTTCGCGGGCACGAAGACCGCGCCGTCCTCGCGCACCCCACCGCGGTCGTCGTCCATGGTCGGTATCGACCCCGGCGCCGCCTCAGCTCACCTGAGGTCGATGAAGATGTTCTTCGTCTCGGTGTACAGGTCGATCGCGGCCATCCCCAGCTCCCGCCCGATGCCTGACATCTTGTAGCCGCCGAACGGCGCCTCGGTGTGGACCGAGCTGTTCGAGTTCACCGACAGCACGCCGGCCTGGATGCCCTTCGCGGTGCGCAGGGCCTTGCCGATGTCCCGGCTCCAGACCGAGCCGGACAGCCCGTACGGCGTGGCGTTCGCGAGCTTGATGGCCTCGGCCTCCGTGTCGAACGGGATGATCGACACGACCGGGCCGAAGATCTCCTCCTTCGCGATGCGCATGTCGTTGGACACGCCGTCGAAGACCGTCGGCAGGAGATACGCCCCTTTGGCCAGCGCTGGATCATCCGGCGCCTCGCCACCGACGACGAGGTGGGCGCCCTCGGCCAGCCCGATCTCGATGTAGTCCTTCACCCGGTCGCGCTGCTTGAAGCTGACGAGCGTGCCGACCTCGGTGGCGTCATCGGACGGGTCGCCGACCTTGACCTTGCGCGTCGCCTCGGCGAACAGCTCGACGACCTTCTCGTAGATCGACCGCTCGACGAGGATCCGGCTTCGGGCGCAACAGTCCTGGCCGCAGTTGTCGAACACGCTGTATGGCGACTCGGCGGCGAAGCGCTCGATGTCCGCGTCGGCGAAGACGACGTTGGGGCTCTTGCCGCCGAGCTCGAGGCTGATCTTCTTCACGTTGTTGGCGGCCAGCCGCATGATCTCCTGGCCGGTCGTGGTCTCGCCCGTGAACGCGACCTTGCCGATTCCCGGATGGGCCGCGATCGCGGCGCCGGCGGTGCCGCCCGGGCCGGTGACGACGTTGACAACGCCAGGCGGAAAGCCCGCCTCGAGTGCCAGCTCGCCCAGGCGGAGGGCGGACATCGGCGAGTAGCTGGCCGGCTTGAGGATGCACGTGTTCCCGGCGGCCAGGGCCGGGCCGAGCTTCCACGAGGCCATCAGCAGCGGGAAGTTCCAGGGCACGATCAGCCCGACCACACCGATCGGCTCGCGCAGGGTCACGTCCAGCCCCGGCTTCGAGACCGGGATGGTCTGGCCGTAGATCTTGTTCGCCGCGCCGGCGTAGTAGTCGAAGACCAGGCTCACGCCGACGATCTCGCCACGGGCGCTCGTGATCGGTTTGCCGGTGTTGCGGGTCTCAAGCTGCGCGAGCTCCTCCGTGTGCTCCTTGACCAGCGCGGCGAGCTTCGCGAGCGTGCGCCCGCGCTTGCCCGCGGCCCAGCTCGACCAGCCTTTCGGGGCGTCGAATGCCGCCCGCGCGGCCTCGACGGCCTTGTCGACGTCCGCCTTGCCGCCGAGCGGCGCGGTCGCGATCGACGCGCCGGTCGCGGGGTTGACGAGCTCAAAGGTCTGCCCATCGGCAGCATCGACCGTCTCGCCGCCGATGACCATGCGCAGCGTGGAGATCTCGGTGCCGGGACCGCCGGCCGTCGTCTGCTCGATCGCCATGATTGGGAGGTCCTCTCGGGTCGGTGACGGGCTGCTGGGACTGCCCGTTGTACGTACGCTGCCGTGCCGGAAATGGCCTTCGATCATACGCCCGGCTTGGCTTCGGCCCCATTCGCCACACATCGGCTTCGTCCGCGTCTCACGACCATGGCGACAGACGAAGCGCAGCCCGACGCGCCGTTGCCAGATGCCGCCGCGCCAGCTGGGAACGGCCTCGAAGGCGGTCGGCCGCCCATTCGTTCACGAGCCCTCGCAATCGCATTCGTCCTCGCCATCGGGCTGCTCGCCCTGCTGCGGGTTTCCGGCGTCGATGCGCAGGTCGGCGACTCGGTGGGGCACGCGTTGCAGTCGTTGATCTCCTCGCCGCAGGGGTGTGGCGGCGGGTAGCTCCTGCGTGAGCGAAATCGACGGGCCTCTGACGCCCTCTGCGCCGTAGGATCGGCGCGACGTGACTGCCTCGACGGCCTCGGCATCGAGCGTTTCTGTGGGCGAAAGCCGGATTCGGCGCTGGGGGCTGATCTGGCTCAGCGTGGTCGCGCTCGTAACGACCGCCGGGACATTGGGCTATGTCCTCTTCTTTGGCTGGTCGATCGGCGACGGCCTGTACATGACCGCGATCACGCTCACCACGGTTGGGTACAAGGAGGTCCGCGAGCTTGACGCACTCGGTCGCGCCTGGACGATCCTCGTGGCCCTTGCCGGGGTGGGCATCATCTTCGGGACGGTCGGCATCGTCGCCGAGACGTTCGTGGCCGAGGCGATCAGCGGCAGGCGGGAGCGACGTCGAATGAGCGAGGCGGTCTCGCGGCTGCGGAACCACATCATCCTGTGCGGCTACGGCAGGGTCGGAGCGACCGTCGCGCGCGAGCTCGAGCATGCGGGTGTGCCCGTCGTCGTCATCGACGCCGTCGCCGGATCCGTCGAGATCGCTGCGCGCGAAGGCCATCTCGTCGTCGAGGGCGACGCGACCCACGACGACGTGCTCATCGCAGCCGGGGTGAGCCACGCCCGGGCGTTGATCACGGCGGTGGACACCGATGCAACCAATGTCTACGTCACGCTTTCGGCGCGTTCTCTCAACCCGAAGCTGTTCATCGTCGCTCGCGCCAACGACGAGGGCTCCGAGTCGAAGCTGCGCCAGGCCGGCGCCGACCGCGTCGTCTCGCCGTACACGCGCGCGGGCCGGCAGATCGCGGAGCTCGCAACGCGGCCGCGCGTCGCCGACTTCATCGATTTCGCGCTCTCGCATGGCCAGCTGTCGTTCTCGATCGAGGAGCTCGAGGTCGTCGCAGGCGGGCCGCTCGCGGGCCAGACCATCGGCACCCTCACCGCCCGCGGCATCCACGCGATGGCCGTCGTCACGCACGGCCCGCGCCAGTTCGAGACCAACCCGCCGATGGACCGCGTCCTCGAGCCCGGGGATCAGCTGATCGTCAGCGGCACGGCCGAGGTCCTGAGGGCATTACGAGAGACCGTCTGAGCGCTTGACGTCCTTCCGACTGGCGATATATCGTGTCGCGGTATAACCGACCACGGTATAGGGACGGATCGGAGGACATTCCATGGACATCGGGACGCGCTCGAGCGCGGCGGGCGGACACGGGCGCCGTCGCGTGGCATCGCTTTCCCTCGGGCTGGGCCTCGCGCTCGCCTTCGCCCCGACCGCCCTGGCCGGTGGCGCGACGGTCACCAGCGGCGAGATTGCCGCATTCGCGACGGCCGCGGGCCAGTCGATCACCGGCCACGCCGTGATGATCCGCACTGCCGAGGGCAGGACGATCGTGTCAGTGCATGTCCAGGGCCTGACCCCGGGAACGACGTATGCGTCCCATGTGCATCAGCAGCCATGCGGCGTCGGCGACGCCGACGGCCACTACCGGTTCGACCCGGCCGGTTCAGCCACGCCCCCGAACGAGATCTGGCCCGGTCCGTTCACGACGAACGGCGCCGGTGTGGGCAATGCCAACACGATCGCCGACGGCACGGCCGGAGGGGCAGCCGTCTCGGTGGTCATCCATGCACCGGGCGGGGCGAAGATCGCCTGCGCCGACCTCAGCTGAGCGGTCGCCGCCGGATGACCATCGCCGCCCCGAGCCGCACGCTCGGTCGCTATGTCGAGCCGGCACTGTGGGTCCTCATCGCGCTGGATGGGGGCCCGCTCGGGCTGATCGCTCTCCTGGACGCGACGCGGTCGCTCGACGGCCCGATCGGACCGGGGACGCTCGTCGCGGCGTTGTCTCGCCTGGAGACCCTCCGGCTCGTCGATTCGGATGTGATTCCGGGTCGCAGCCGGGTGTATCGTCTGACGATACTCGGCCGTGTCGCGAGGGGCTCCGCCTCCATCGTGAAGGGACTGCCAGCGTGAACCAACAACTGGGCGACATCGGTCGGTTCGCCGAGCCGTCGCTGTTCATCCTCGCCTCGCTCGGCGAGGGCCCGAAGCACGGCTACGCGATCATGACCGACGTCGAGGCGATCTCCGGGCAGCGCCTCGGGCCGGGCACGCTTTATGCGGCCCTGGCACGACTCGAGAAACGCGGACTCATCGAAGCGCTCGAGCCCGAGGACCGGCGCCGGCCGTACCGGCTCACCGGCGTCGGTCAGACGACCCTGCAGACGCTGCTCGAGGGCCTCTCCAGCTTCGCCCAGACCGGCCTTCGACGTCTCCAGAGGGCACGCTGATGGCCGCCGGGACCTGGCTCCTCCGGCTCTATCCCGAGACCTGGCGAGCCCGCTACGGCGCGGAGCTCACCGACCTGCTGCTCGCTCGGCCGCCGAGCCCTCGGGACCGCCTCGACATCCTGCGTGGCGCCGTCGACGCCAGGCTGAATCCGCAGCTGACCGAGGAGCCGGTCCTCCGCGTGCCCACCGCAGCCGACCGATTGCTGGCGCTGGCCGGCTTCATGGCCGGATCCCTGTTCACCATCTGGGCCTCGATTATCGCGGTCTCAACCCCGCCCTGGGGATCGATGGCGCTCGCCGATGAGGGCCTCATGGCGGCCGCCTACGGGGCAGGTCTCGTCGGCATGATCTTCGCCATCTGCGTGCTCGTCGGGCTTGCCACTCGGTACGTGGACGAGCTCGGTTCGCTGGGGGCCGTCGCCGCGATCGTCGTGGCGGGTGGCTTCTTCTTTGCGATCGGCGGCGCGTCGATAGTCGGTCTTCTGCTTCTGATGGGCGGCACCATCGCAATCGGGCCGGCGCTCGCTCGGGTGGTGCACCCGCTTGTCGCGGCGTTTCTTGCGCTGGCGACGGTGCTCCTCGCGCTCGCCATGTTCGGCTTCGTCGGCAGCGACGGCCAGGCCACGTTCTGGCTCCTGTTTGGCGGTAGCTTCGGTCCCGCCTGGATGATGCTGGGGTTCAGCCTCCGCCACGGGCGACGCGCGGATCGCATCGTGACGGCCGCGGGGATGGGGCAGCCGGGCACGTCAGCCTCTCCGGCCGGTGTTTGAAAAGGGCCTCGAACTCTCAACCGAGCTCGAG
Source organism: Chloroflexota bacterium (assembly GCA_005889475.1). Classification (GTDB taxonomy): domain Bacteria; phylum Chloroflexota; class Limnocylindria; order Limnocylindrales; family CSP1-4; genus UBA5189. The sequence continues at coordinate 28,135 of VBGT01000076.1, forward strand.
GTTGCTCGAGCGCCAGACGATGTCTTCGCGTTTCTGACGGATATCGACAGCTTCCGCGCTCTCGACCCTACGCTCATCGAGTGCCAGCCGACTGGTCGGCTCACTGAAGGTCTCACCGGGACCTTCGCTCACCGCCGTGGAGGCATGACCGCGCGAACGACATGGC
>VBGT01000076.1:28305-39153 GCA_005889475.1 Chloroflexota bacterium
GTGTTGGTCGAGGTCGCGATCCGCGGTGCTGGATACGAGATAACGGAGCGGGCGACACTTGAGCCGATGGCGACAGGTACGAGAGCGACCTTCGTCGTTCGCGTCTGGCCGACCTCGTTCCCCGGCCGGATCCTCGTCGGGCTCTCGGGCGGCATCATGCGCCGCGACCTGCGGGCGCGGGCGGGGCGCCTGAAGGCAATCCTGGAAGGCGCGACTCCCGAGCCGCGGTCGGCGACATGACCGCGCCCGCCCGGATGCGCGATTCAACGCTCCCCGCGGCGCCCTGATCGAGTCGAGGGTGCCCAGCCGACTTCGCGCCGGGCTGGCCTTCGGCGTGGTCGGGGGTGTGGGCTGGTTCGCAGCGGACATCCTGCGCGCGTCGGCCTTCAGCCGAGATTACGGCGGAGCCGAATACGTGCTCACCAACCGATTGGTCGGTGCGGCCGGGCTGCTGGTGCTGCTGGGGGCGGTTGCGTCCGTGATCACAATCGGCGGCCGACTCGGCCGACCCGGTCGGTTGTTCGGTTGGATTGCGGTCGCGGGCCTTGCCATGCTCGCCGCCGGTTCGCTCGCCGAGTTCGTGTTCTTCATCGATGACCCGTCGAACCTCGGACCGGACGGTCTGGCCGCACAAGGTTGGTACACGTTCGTGTACGGACTCCTGGTGACGCCGGTGGGTCTGACCGGCCTTGGTCTTCAGCTGTGGAGGTCGGCGGCCGGCGCGGAGCGCCTTGTCGCTGGCTGGCTCGTCGCGAGCTTCCCATTGATGATCGCGGCAGGCTTCGTCCTGGGACTGCTTGGCACGACGTTGGCCGTCGGCGTTTCCGGTCTGTGTCTGCTGCTGCTCAGTGAGAGGCGGAATGCTGCCCAGGTCAGAAGTAGTTCACCGTGATCCCGCCATCGATGACCATCGCGGCGCCGTTCGTCCATTTCGACTCGTCCGACGCGAGATAGATGGCCATCGCCACGATCTCCTCGGGCTGGCCGAACCGGCCGGTCGGATTGCGGGCGAGCCGGATGCGCTTGGCCTCCTCGTCCTTGACCAGCCAGTCCATGAGCAGCGGCGTCTCCACCGGGCCGGGGCAGATCGCGTTCGTGCGCACGCCCTTCGGTGCGAACTGGACCGCGAGGGATTTCGTGAGCGCGAGGACCGCGCCCTTCGACGCCGTGTAGGCGTCCTGCGGGTTCGAACAGCCGACGAGCGCGACGAAGCTCGAGATGTTGATCACCGAGCCCGAGCCCTGCTCGAGCATTTGCGGGATCGCGTACTTGCAGCCGAGGAACACGCCCCGGACGTTGACGGCCATCACTCGATCCCAGTCGTCGACCGCCGTGTCGATGACCGAGTGATCGGCCTCGGGCATGATGCCAGCGTTGTTGTAGAGGACGTCGACGCGCCCATACGCGGAGACCGCCTCGTCGACCATGCGCTTCGCGTCCGGCTCCCTGGAGACGTCGGCGACGACGGCGATGGCCTGGCCGCCAGCCGCCTGGACCTCGTCGACGACCGATCGCGCCGCCGGTTCGGTGACGTCGGCGACGACGACCTTCGCACCCTCCGCCGCGAACATGCGGGCCGCGACGCGGCCCATGCCGCTCGCACCGCCGGTAATGATCGTGACCTTGTCCTGCAGCCGCATCGACCTCGCTCCTCCTCCGTGGAGCGCTGATGCTAGGCCGCCGGTCGTGGCCACGATGCCACGACGCCGTGGATCAGCCGCGCTCGAGGTAGCGCTCGCGCTCCCAGTCGTGGACGACCGAGTCGTACATCTCCTGTTCCACTCGTGCGGCGTTCAGGTAGTGATCCACGACGTCCTGGCCGAAGATCTGGACGGCGGCCTTCGATCGCTCCAGCTCCGCGATGGCTTCGTACAGGGCACGCGGCATGCGTGGCACGCCCTTGGCGATGTAGCCGTTGCCCTTGAACTCGGGCGCCAGCTCGATCTTGTGCTCGATGCCGTACAGCCCGGCGCCGACCATCGCCGCGTACGTGAGGTACGCGTTCATGTCGCCGCCCGGGAAGCGGTTCTCGATGTGCAGGGTGGTGCCGTGTCCGACGAGCCGGAAGCCGGTCGTCCGGTTGTCGCGGCCCCATACGACGTTGACCGGAGCCCACGACAGCGAGGCGTAGCGCTTGTACGAGTTGATGAACGGTGCGACGAACACGGCCAGCTCGCGCGACAGGGTCATCATCCCGGCGACGAATTGGCTGAACTGGCGGCTCATGCCATAGGGCAGCTTCGCCTTCTCGTCGTGGGTCAGCGGCTCCTCGCCCTCCTTGTCCCAGATGCTCATGTGCAGGTGGCCCGATGAGCCGGTCCAGGTGTGGTCGGGCTTGGCCATGAAGGTCAGGCCCCAGCCGTTGAGGTAGGCGATCTCCTTCGCGCCGTGCTTGAACAAGACGCTCCGGTCGGCCGACTCGAGCACGTGGTCGTAGCGGATGTTCACCTCGTGCTGGCCCGGCGCCGCCTCGCCCTTCGAGAACTCGATCGGGATGCGCGCCTCGGTCATCAGGTTGCGCAGCAACCGGTGGAGCGGCTCGGCCTTGGTCGCCTGGAGCAGGTGGTAGTCCTCGTTGTACGTCCCGAACCGCTTCGGGATCGCGAAGCCGTTCTCGGCGATTTGGTCCCACGTGTCCCTGAGCACGTAGTACTCGAACTCCGAGCCGGCCTTGACGGTGATGCCGGCCTTGGTGGCGCGATCCACCTGGCGCTTGAGGATCGTCCTGGGCGAGATCGGGATCTCGGCGTGGGTGTCCTCGTCGATCGTGTCGGACAGGACGATCGCGGTCTTCTCGAGCCAGGGCACGATCCGGAGCGAGTCCCACACCGGCGAGGCGATCCAGTCGCCGTAGCCGGTCTCCCAGTTCATGAGCCGGAAGCCCTCGGGCGTGTTCATCTCCATGTCCGTCCCGAGGAGGTAGGTGCAGAAGTGGGCGCCGTGGTCGATGACGCCGTTCAGGAACGCCTCGCCCTGGACGCGCTTGCCCATGAGCCGGCCCTGCATGTCCGTGATCGCCACGATGATCGTGTCGATCCGGCCGTCGCGGACCCAGCTCTCCAGCTCGGAGAGACGCTCGTGCTTGCCCGCCGCGCCGTGGCCCGCGCTCGCGTGGCTGGCGTCACTCATGGCCGTCCTCCTCCGAACCCCGGACACGGTCGATGGGGGGGCCGCGCCAAATGGCGACGGCCCCCGGGCTGTCTCGCTTCGATTGTCAGGCGCCGGTCAGCTCGCCGGCTGCCTGCTGGAACTCCTTCTCGATCTCGGTGAGCTGCTCGGCCGAGCCCTGCGCAATCGGGCCGCGGAAGCGGGACCGGGCCCAGGCTAAGTAGTAGATCGCCAAAAGGACGACGAACGCGCCGACGATCAGCCACGACGCCGGGTTCAGCGCGAAGGGATACAGGAACACCGGGCTGAAGAGCAAGATCCAGATGACGCTCAGCCAGGCAAGCGGACGGCTCCAGCGGCCGAGGCTCCACGTCTGCTTCTGCCGCCACGACTGGTCGCCGCGCATGCCCAACCAGATGCAGACCCCGTACGCCCAATACAGCAGCACCGTGCTCACTGACGTGATTCCGCCGATGAGGAAGAGCGGATCTCCTCCGAATGCCTTCGTCAGCACGTACACGATCAGGATCAGCAACCAGCTCGCGGTGCTGATAGCAATCACGGCATTGCTCGGCGTCCGCCAGCGGTGGCTGACCTTCTTGAGCCAGCCGCTGCCCGGGAGGCCGTCATCGCGGCTGAACGCAAAGAGCATCCGCCCGGCAGAAGCGATCGAGGAAAAGCCGCAGAAGGTCATCGCGAACGCGACGCCGGCCGACAGGAGCCCGCCGAGGGCGGACAGCCCGGCGCCCAGGTTCTGCTCGAGGATGTACTGCACGCCGCCCCCACCGCCGCTGTTTGCGAGCACGTCCGCGGGTGACGACATCTTCAGCGTCAGCGCGACGAGGACGACGTAGCCGGCAACGGCCGAGACGGCGACCGAGAGGAAGACGCCCCACGCCGATGCTCGGCGCGCGAACACCGTCTCCTCCGCGACGTGGGCAGACGCGTCGTAGCCGGTGTAGGTCCATTGCGACTGCAGCAAGCTGAGGGCGAACGCTCCGGCGATGCCGAACGGCACGATCTTGTCCCATGTGACGCCGTCGGCGTTCGTGCCCGGCGTGATCTGGAAGAGGAAGCCGATGTCATGGGTTGGCTGGCTGCCGAAGGCAAAGAGAGCGATGGCGATCGCGGCCACGAAGGCGATGTGCCACCACACGGACAGGTCGTTCATGAACGCCACGATCCGGGTGCCGGCGACGTTGAAGCCGATCTCGATCGCGATGAGGATGCCCGTGATCCAGATCGCGTTCAGGACCCCGAACGTCTCGAGGTTGGGGTCGACCCCGAACAGCGGCTTGAGGATGGTGGCACACAGGTAGAACGCCGCCGAATAGTTGATGCCGGCGACGATCGAGATCTGTCCGCCGAGGTTGAGCCAGGCGGTCCACCAGCCCCAGTCCTTGTTGCGGAGCTTGCTCGCCCAGTAATACAGGCCGCCCGCGGTCGGGTAGGCCGAGGCGATCTCGGCCATGGTCGCCGCGATCATCAGTGTGAAGACGGTGACCAGCAGCCAGCCCAGGCCGACCGCAGCGGGGCCGGCGAGCGTCAGCCCGAGGTTGTACAGGATGACCGCGCCGGTCAGGATCGAGATGATCGAGAAGCTGATCGCGAAGTTGCTGAACCCGCCCATGCTGCGGAGCAGCTCCTGGGCGTAGCCGAGCCCGTGCAGGTCCTGCGTGTCCTGCCGGATGGCTTCCTCTCGCGTGCGACCTCCCATTGCGACCTCCCTCCAGATGGACGCTACGGTGCGCGAATCGCGGCGATCATACGCGCCGTTGGGTGGGGATTCGCAGGTTTTCCGAGGCGGCGGGCGGCGCCTAGTACAGGACCGTGGTGCCCTCGGGGAACTCGAAGTCGAAGGTCGTCGCAGGAAGGGCGGCGTCGGGCTCGAGGAAGGTGACCTCGGCGACGCGAGTTACCTCGTCACCGACCGATTCGACGAGCCGCGTCACGAGGCCGTCCAATCGGTCGACCGAGACCTGGACGTGATAGTCGGGACGATCGACGGTCGTCTCGACCGAGCGCGGGTGGTCGCATTCGAGGACGATCGCCTCGCGGGCGGCGACGCGATCCGTTCCCGAGATCCAGCAGTCACCGGTCGCCAGCACGTTCTGGGAATAGCCGGCCGGGTGGACGAACAGCTCCGCGAGGGTCTCCATCGGGAGCGGCGTGATCGGCTCATACAGGGTGGAGCGGCCGGGGAACCCGTCGGGGTCGAGGCCGCGCACCCGGTTTCGAACGGGGCGGCTCGTCCCGAGCTTGTGCGCTGCCGAGTACGTCCGGACGACGTCGCCGTCGGAGATCCACAGCTCGTGGCTGCCCGCGGCCCCCTGGCCCGGTTCGGTCGTGACCACGCGAGCGTGGCCCGCGTGCCGGACGGCGACGTCCATCGCGGCGAGCTGTTCCCCGCGCGCGCCGTAGACGCGCTCCTCGATTCGCATCTTGAGCGTCTCGAACCGGCGCTCCGCGTCGCGCATGAACGTGAACAGCTCGGCGACCGTGGGCAGCCCAACCGGGAGCGCAGCGACTTCCGCCCGCTTCTCGCCGCGTCGAACGGGGACGAACGCCGCTCGGTCCCAGGGCCTGGAGGACATCGCCGGGGATTGTATCGAGCGCCCTCGGCACCAAGCCGCCAACACACGGAGGGAGCTCTGCCGGCCCCGTAACGGGAGTTCGACCCGCCCCCAGCCGGAGTTCTTCCGGACGACTCGTGTCGAATGCATCCGGGGCCGAAACGGGCCCGGATCCCTGGCGCACGCCAACCCTGCGCGCGCCGAGTGCAACCCCCGGTGTCATTCGGGAGAAAAATCGCCGGCAGCTTGCCGCCGAGTCCAATCCGAAGGGCTTGCCGCGATCGCTGGCTATCCTCCCGCTGTGAACGCGGTCACGGCGTCGGAGATCGCACCGGATCGATTCCGCGAGGTCATGGGCCATTTCGCGACCGGGGTCAGCGTCGTGACGACGCTCGACGGCGAGCTGCCCGCGGGCATCACGGTCAACGCGTTTTCCTCGGTCTCGCTCCTGCCGCCGCTGGTGATGGTCGCGCTCGACCGGCGACGATTCATCACGCCCATGGTCCGGGGCTCTGGCCGCTACGCGGTCAACGTCCTCGGCGCCGATCAGCAGGCCCTCTCGGACTGTTTCGCCCATGCTCCTGTGAGCCCGGGCCGCGAGGAATTCTGCGGAGCGAGCTGGCACGCCGGCCCGGCAGGCCTGCCCTTGATCGACGGCGCGATCGCGACGCTCGAATGCACGACGGTCGAGACGTTCAGCGCGGGCGACCATGACCTGTTCATCGGCCGGGTGGACTCGCTCGAGCAGCACCGCGAGGGCGTGGCGCCATTGCTGTATTTCCGGCGGCGCTACCTCCGGGTGGTGCAGGGGAGTGACAGCCCGGTCGAAGGCAAGCCGGAGGGCTGAGTGCCCAACCTCTGGGCGAACGGCCTCGAGATCGGCTACGACGTCGAGGGTTCCGGCCCACCGCTCGTCCTCCTGCACGGTGCCACGTCGCTCGCCCGCGAGGACTTCGCGGCCCAGCTGCCGTCGCTGGGGAGGTCGTTCCTCGTGCACATGCCCGACGCGCGCGGGCACGGCCGCACGCGCTGGGACGCCGCCCAGGGCTTCCGGTACGACTGGCTCGTCGACGACCTGGCCGCGTTCGTCGACACCCTCGGGCTCGACTCGTTCCACGTGCTCGGGTTCTCGATGGGCGCCATGACGGCGCTCCAGTTCGGGGCGCGTTCGCCGGAGCGCGTGCGAACCCTGGTCGTGGTCGGGATCACCACCCTGCGCGAGCCGCGGGCGAGTGTCGGCCGCCGGCTCATGGACCCCGAGTGGATCGTCGCGCACGAGCCGGACTTCGCGGCGACGCTCGCCCGCCGCCACGATGCCGGTCAGGGCATCGGCGCCTGGCAGCGGCTCCTGCCGGCGATTGCCGCCGACATCGCGGCCCAGCCGCTGCTGACACCGGCCGAGCTGCATCGGATCGAGTGCCCGGCCATGGTCGTGTGTGGCGATCGCGACCCGTTCGTGCCGCCGGAGCACGCCGCCGGGCTCGCGCGGCAGCTCCCCGGCGGCCGGCTGTTCGTCGTGCCCGATTGCGGGCACGAGGTCATGGCTCGCCGGCCCGGCCTGTTCAACGAGGCCATCGCCGGCTTCTACCGTTCCACAGGAGGATCCGCATGACCACGCTGCTCGTGCTGTACCGCGCACCGGATGGCGGCGCGGATGCCCTGGCCACCCTCGAATCTCGCTACCGCAACGAGCACCTGCCGCTCGTCGCGCAGACGCCGGGCCTGCGCGCTACACGCCTGTGGCGCGTCGGCGAGGCGCTCGGGAGCGAGACGGACCTCGTGCTCGCGGCAGCGATGGATTTCGACAACCGCGCCGCGCTGGATGAGGGGCTGCGCTCCGACCCGATGCGCGCCGCGGCCAGGATCCTGCGCGAGATCGCGCCGGGACTCGCGACGTTCCTCGTCCTCGAGGACGCCCCGGACCTGCTCGGGGGCAAGGCCAGCGCAGCCTCCGCGCACTAGGTCCGCCGTGGATACTGTCGCCAGCCCGTGACCACTGTCGAGTCGCCCGCCCATCCGACGCTGCACGTCACGCTGCCGGCGCAGAGCGCCGACGGTCCGGTCGACGGCGTCGCCCTCGTCGTGCTTGATCGCCACGAAGTGCTCAACGCGCTCGACTTTGCGCTCATCGAAGCGCTGACCGATGCCCTCGAGGGCCTGGATCGCGAACCTGCCTGCCGGGCGATCGTCATCACCGGCGCTGGCGACCGCGCGTTCGCGGCGGGCGCCGATGTCCCGGAGCTTGCCGTACAGACGCCCACCACCCTGACTGTCGACGACACGTTCCACCGCTGGGAGAGGATCAAGCGGATCCGCAAGCCGCTCATCGCCGCGGTACGGGGCTACGCACTCGGCGGCGGCTGCGAGCTGGCGATGCTGTGCGACATGATCGTCGCGGGTGAGGACGCCCAGTTCGGCCAACCCGAGATCAAGCTCGGGGTCATGCCCGGCGCCGGCGGCACGCAGCGCCTCACTCGGGCGGTCGGCAAGGCGAGGGCGATGGAGATGGTCCTGACCGGCCGCAACATCGCGGCGCACGAAGCCGAGGCGTATGGCCTGGTGACCTCTGTCGTGGCCGCCGAGGCGACGGTCCCGGCGGCGCTGGAGCTCGCCGCCCGGATCGCCGCGATGCCGCCGGTCGCCGTGATTGCCGCCAAGGCCGCGGTGAATCGGGCCGAGGAGCTCTCGCTCGAGGCCGGCCTCGAGTTCGAGCGGCGGAACTTCTACCTGCTGTTCGACACCGAGGACCAGAAGGAAGGCATGGCCGCGTTCGCGGAGAAGCGGCGCCCGACATGGAAAGGTCGCTGATGATGAGGGAGGGTCGCTGATGTCCTGGGAGACGTTCGACGACGAGACCGAGGGCGCGCTGCGCGATGCCCCGCCCGACGTGCTCTCGCCGATTAACGAGAACGCCCCGGTCAGCGGGCACCAGGCGCCGACATCGACCGAGGCCCTGCAGGCGCGCGCCGTCGAACATGACTGGGAGGCCGCCGCGGACCATGTCTACCCGGTCCTCCGGCCGGCGGGCACCCAGGGCACGAAGCTGGCCGAGATCGATTCGGAGCAGCTTGCCCAGGAGGGGCTGAAGAAGCACGCCCTGCCGCTCATCGATCCGGGGCCGGCCGACCTCGCCGTCGCCTATGTGCTTCGCGAGGTCGCGTACGACATCCTGGTAAACGCGGACCACCTCCTGGCCTGGGGCGTCGATGCCGCCAAGCTGCGAGAGACGGCGATGGCGAATCTCGCCGCATGGTCCGCTCACGCGCCGTGGACCGACGAGCTGTCCGGTTCGCGCCGGTTGCTTTCGTCGGACACGGGCGAGGGCAGCGACGCGGCGCGGATCCTGCTCGAGGACGTCCGGCAGCACCTCGCCGGTGAATGCGGTGGGCCGGCCAGGGTACTCATCGCCGTGCCCGATCGGGACCTGCTCGTCGCGGGCTCGCTCAATCCGGACGACGGTGATTTCGCGACGCAGTTCGCGACGTTTGTCGCCGACGTCGCCGACGACGCCCATGAGCCGATCGATCGGGGCCTCTTCGAGCTCGTCGGCGACGGGCTCGACCTCGTTCGATTCACGCCGGGTGCGGATGCCGCCTGACTCAACGGTCCTGGTCGAGCTCGACGCGGACGCCGCGGTCGCGACGATCACGCTCAACCGGCCGGAGGCGCTGAACGCGCTGACCGTGCCGATGAAGGTCGAGCTGCTGGGGGCCTTCCGGCAGGTCGAACGCGACGCGACGGTTCGCGCCGTGATCCTCACCGGCGCCGGCCGCGCGTTCTGTGCGGGCCAGGACCTCCGCGAGCGGCTCGAACCCGACGCGGCGCCGCTCGGGGTCGAGGTTCGCGAGCGCTACAACCCGATCATCCGGGCGATGCGCGGATTGCCCAAGCCGATCGTCGGCGCGATCAACGGCGTGGCCGCGGGCGCCGGCGCGTCGTTGGCGATGGCCTGCGACATCCGCATCGCCTCCGAGGCGGCGACGTTCTCGCTCGCCTTTGGCCGCGTCGGCCTCGTGCCGGACAGCGGGGCGACCTGGTTCCTGCCGCGGCTGGTCGGGGCGACGCGCGCCGCCGAGCTGGCCCTGCTCAACGACCCTGTCGCCGCGCCCGACGCAGTCCGTCTGGGTCTGGTCGGCCGGGTCGTGCCGGCCGAGCAGCTGGCCACGGAGGCGGGATCCGTTGCTGCCCGCCTCGCGGCGGGTGCCCCGAAGGCGATCGCGCTCACGAAACGGGCGCTGGACGCGGCGTGGACGCGCGACCTCGATGCCGCCCTCGAGTACGAGGCGCAGCTCCAGGACATGGCCGGCCGGACCAAGGACCACGCCGAGGGGTTGGCCGCGTTCATGGAGAAGCGGCCGCCGCGCTTTACCGGGGGATAACCCCCGTGGCCACCGCGCCGGCGATCAGCAGGCCCAACGCCAACGCCGCAGCGAGAACAGCCCACCGGACGTTCAGGAGCATCGATGGGGCTCTCAGGTCGATCCGAGGCGCGAGCGATGCCATCACCGAGGCGTCGGCGCGACGAGGCTCGGGGTACGGCGCGGGCGCATGCGCCTGGCTTCGCGGAACGGTCACGTCGAGAGTCGCGCCGCCGGCTGGTTCCTCGCCGGAGTAGGCACCGAGGAGCCGAGCGCGAAGGTCCATCGCGAAGTAGTTCGTCGGCTGGGTTCGACCGTGGAGCATGCGCCGAGCGCGAACACCCGATTCCGCCAGCTCGGCATCGAGCGGTCGGAGCTCGGCCGCGATCGGAATGTCGTAGCCGTCTGTCGGCTCGTCCCCGCCGAGGCGAACGTCGTCAGGCCGCATCGACAGCCTCCTGCTCGAGCGCCCCGCGCAGGATGCGCAGCGCGCGATGGAGCCTGACCGCAAGCGCCTGGCGCGTGGAGTTGAGCGCCGCGCACGCCTCGTCGACCTCGAGCCCATCGAAATAGCGGAGCAGCAGCACGCGGCGCGAGCCCTCGGGGATCGCCTGCAGCGCCCGCCGAAGGACATCCCGGTCGACGGCCGCGGCAAAGGCGCGCGAAGCGCCCTGGCTGCCGATCGCCTCGGCGACGCGTCGATCGTCGCCCTCGTCCAGGTCGCTGGCGCGGACCGTGGCTGGAACGGCTCGCCGTCTTCGACGTCCGTGATCGACCACGGCGCTGGCCGCCACTCGGTACAGGAATCC
>VBGT01000076.1:39171-53061 GCA_005889475.1 Chloroflexota bacterium
TCGGAAGGTTGCTGCGGTCAGCTCCTCGGCCACCGCGCGGTCCTCGATGCGGCGGGCGATGAAGCCGTAGATCCGGGGCAGGTACTCGTCGTACAGCGTTCCGAACGCGGCGGCATCCGCACGGGCGCGGGCTACCAGGGCCTGCTCACGAGCTGGTTCCAGGCGGCTCACGGTCACGACGAGGGCCATCGGCTCGGGGAACGTACGAGGAGTCTGGTCCCATGGCCATCGCCCAGCGGTACTGGCCGCTCCTCCTACGAGGCGTGACCCTGGTCGGCCGCTCCACGGCGTCTGCTGTTCATATCTCCAGCCTTGCTCGACCCATGTTCGTGAACGTCAGGTGCCGAACTTCGTCTCGAACCAGGCGCGCTCTTCCTTGAGCAGGCGGCCATGCGGGGTGATGACGTACTCACCAAGAACCTCGGGGTCCCGCTCAGCGGTGAGGCGGGCGACGAGCTTCTGGCGCGTTTCGACAGGCAAGTGACCCTCCGGCAACCCCAGTCAGCGGCGCGTCCTTGGTCAGTCGGCGCCGCTGAACAGGTGAAGCTCGGTGATGAACCCGTCCTCGACCCGGTACACCTCGACCCATTCCCGGTGGCCCTCGCGGCCCGACGCCATGAAGCCCTCCGCGATCGATCTGACCGAGACCCACGAGCCGACCTGGAAGACGTTCGAGGCATTGGCGTGTAGCTCAGGGCTGGCGTCGAAGACCCGCTTGAAGACAGGCCGAATCGCGTCCCGCCCTTCCTCGCGAAATGCCCCGCGACCCGCATCGATGATCCGCGCGCCCTCCGAGTAGTACGCGATGATCCCGTCGATGTCCCGCTCGTTATAGGCGTCGAATTGACGGAGCACAACGTCTATCTCGGGCGTCAGATCCGCCATCGCCACTGCCCCCTTCCTCCTTGCGTCCCATCGATCTCGCCCACTGTGCGTATCCGGCTGCCGTGTGGGACGTCGCGTCACCTCGGTCGCTCAGCGTGATCCCACGGGCTAGTAGCTGCTGATCTGCACAGGGGTGATCGCGAAGTCTCGGACGTGTCTCGTGATCAGGACGGCGCCAAGGGCATCAGTCGTGGCCGCGATCAGGGCATCCGGCACGCTCAGCGTCAAGCCTCGACTCCGCGCCTGGCCGCGAAATCGGCCAGCGAGCACCGCGACGTCGGGACCCGGCTGAACGAACTCGACGGCGGCCAGGAAAGCCGCAAGCCCGGCATGCTCATCTGGACGAGCGCCGGTCGCGAGCTCGCAGGCGACAACGTCGTTGACGAAGGGCTCGTCGCCGCTTGTCAGCATGCGTTCGAAGCGCTCGAGCGCCGACGGCTCGCTACGCAGGTAGTCGATCGCGAACGTCGTGTCGAGGAAGTAGGGCACTACCGGCTTCGGGAGCGTGGACCCGGGTCCGTCCGTTCTGCGCGGCCGGCTCGGACCCATTCGAGCACCGCCTCCGATGTCGGGAAGAGCGGGTGGTCGCGCCACGAACCCGCCGCCGCGCGCGCTGCGGCGAAGCGCTCGTCCCGACGGAGTCGATCGCGAACGGCCTCCGCGACGTACCGACTCCGGCCTCGCGGGCCCGCGACGCGATCCAGCGCCTCGACGAGATCCTCAGGCAGCAGCAGGTTCGTGCGCACAGACATGTGCATAGCATTGCGCACAACGGGCGCGCGCGCAAGCCCGAGGGCTTGACTGGCGATGGACTACGCGCTTAGCCTAACGATCGTTAGTTAGGGGCAAGCGAGAGGCGTGGTCGAAGTCAGCCGGCGCCAGGCCATCGAAGACGTGGCGAGCGACCTTTTCCGTGAACGGGGCTATGCCGCGACGAGCATCCGCGACATCGCTCGTGCGCTGTCGGTCCAGGGCGCGAGCCTGTACGCCCACGTCACTTCGAAGGAAGACGTGCTCTGGGCGATCGTGGACCGTGCCGCGTCGCGCTTCGAGGCTGCCGCGGAACGCGCGGAGGGCGAGGCGGAGCGCCGCAGGCCCGGCGACCCGGCGGAAGCCGTGGCAGCGCTCGTCCGGGCCCACGTCGAGGTCCTCACCGGCGACGTGGACGAGTCCGGCGTGTTCGTTCGCGAGTGGCGCTCGCTCGGGCCGGAGCGGCGGTCGGCCGTCCTCGCCCGGCGCGACGCCTATGAAGCGCGATTCCGACGGCACATCCATGCCGGGATCGCGCTCGGGACGTTCGAGATGACCGATCCGGCGATCGCCGCGAGCGCGCTCCTCAGCGCGATCAACGGCCTCGCGTCCTGGTACGACCCGAAGGGCAGGCTGCCGGCCGGTCGGATCGCCGACCATCTGGTCGACCTGTCGCTGCGCATGCTGTCGAGCGAGTCGTGACGCCGCTGGAAGGAGCCCGGGCCTGGGTTGCCGCCTGGTCGGACGGCTGGGGTCGCCACGATGCGGAAACGATCGCCGCTCGCTATGCGCTCGACTGCACGTTCCGGTCACACCCGTGCCGGCCGGTGGCGCAGGGTCGCGAGGGGGCCGGCGCCTGGGTCCGCGAGGCGTTCGCCGACGAGCGTTCGGCGCGGTTCGTGTTCGGGGATCCGATCGCGTCGCCCGACGGTCGAGCGGCCGTCGAATATCGCGCCATCATCACGGCCACCGACGGGGCCGAAAGCACGCTCGCCGGCACGACGGTCCTTCGCTTCGACGACACCGGCCTCGTCGTCGATCATCGCGATTACTGGGCCATCATCGACGGTGACAGCGGCCTAGCCCCGCTGCAGGAGGCAGCTCCATGACCGATCCCCTCGCGCTCGACCCCGTGCTGCCGCCGCGCCAGCGCAGCGAGCGGCCGTGGAACGACGACCTCCCACACGACGAGCGATACGCGCATTTCGAAGCGCACGTCACCGCCGGCGGCAAGATCGAGGCGACCGACTGGATGCCCGACGAGTACCGGACCGCGGTGCTCCGCTTCGTGGAGATGCACGCCAACAGCGAGCTGATGGGCGTGCTGCCGGAGCGCGAATGGATCATGCGGGCGCCGACCCTGCGCCGGAAGCTCGCCCTCACCGCCAAGGTCCAGGACGAGGTCGGGCACGCCCAGCTGCTGTACCGCGTCGCCGAGGATCTCGGCAAGCCGCGCGAGGCGATGCTCGACGACCTCATCGCGGGCAAGACGAAGTTCCACAACGTCTTCCACTACCCGACGCGGTCGTGGGGCGACATCGGGATCATCGCCTGGCTTGTCGACGCCGCGGCGATCGTCGCCCAGCAGGCGCTGCGCGATTCGAGCTACGGCCCGTACGCGCGGACGATGCAGAAGATCTGCTGGGAGGAGTCGGTCCACATCATGCACGGCCGCGACGTCGTGGTGACGTTGATGACGGGGACCGCCTCGCAGCGGGCGCTCGTCCAGGAGGCGCTCGATCGATGGTGGGGCCCGCTCATGCAGATGCACGGGCCGCGCGGCGATCGGGCCAAGGACCGTGACCTGCACTGGCGGATCAAGGCCAAGACGTCCGAGGAGCTTCGCCAGGAGTTCCTGACCATCTACGTCCCACGCCTGTGGGAGCTCGGGCTGGCGATGCCGGACCCGAACCTGCGACTCGACGAGACGACCAAGGTCTGGGAATACACCGAGCCGAGCTGGGACGAGCTGCGCTCCGTGGTCACCGGCCACGGTCCGAAGTCGCAGGAGCGCCTCCAGTTCCGCCGCCTCAACCGCGAGGACACGCGCTGGGTGCGCGACTCGGTGCTCGGCGTCGCACCCGTGGCCGCGGCCTGATGGCAGCCCGCAAGCAGGCTGCGCGCGCCGCGCTGGAGGCCTATGAGGTCTTCCAGCAGGCCAAGGACGGCGACCCGATGCGCCACGGCGGCAACGTGCTCGCGCCGGACGCCGAGCTCGCGGTTCACTATGCCCGGGAGCTGTTCGGGCGGCGCAACGAGAGCACGAGGCTTTGGGTAATTCGGCGCGCGGACATCCGCGTGCTCGAGGACCCCGACCTGCTCGACCCGCCCCTCGATCGCTCGTTCAAGAAGCCGGGCGGGTACGTGATGCGCGACAAGCTCGCCGCCGCCCGCGCCCTCGCCGGCACGGAGAAGCCGGCCGCGCGTTCCGAGGGCCACGACCGGACCGGCGGCAGGCGGACGACGCCGTGACGTCGGCGACGACGCCACCTCGTCCCGCGAGCGCGGCCACGGACGCCCTGGCCGGCCCGACGCGTTCGGCGCTCGCGGAGCTCCTCCTGACGATGGCCGACGACGAGTTCGTGAGCGGCTTCACCGACTCGGAGTGGACCGGCATCGCGCCGCTGCTCGAAGAGGACGTCGCGATCAGCTCGATCTCGCAGGACGAGCTGGGGCACGCCCGTGCCCTGTACCAGCTCCTCGCCGAGGTCCTCGCCGACGGCCGGGACGAGGACGCCATCGCGTACGACCGCGAACCCGACGCGTACCGCCACGCGCAGCTGCTTGATCACCCTCGCGGCGACTGGGCCGATACGATCGCCCGCCGCTTCCTGTACGAGCTCGCGGACGAGGCACGCCTCGCGTCGATCGGGCCTGGGTACAGGCCGCTGGCCGACCTCGTCGAGAAGCTCCGGCGCGAAGAGCGCTACCACCGCATGCATGTCCTCGCCTGGATCGAGCGACTCGCGAAGGGCGGCCCCGAGCCGCGTCGTCGCCTCGAAGCCGCGCTCCTCGCCCACGCCGTCGACGCCCCGAGCGTGTTCACGCCGCTCGACGGCGAGGCCGAGCTGCTCGAGGCCGGCATCCTGACCCGATCGATGGCGGCGTCCGAGGCCGCCTGGCGCGCCGACCTGACGACGATCCTGGTGCCGCTGGGCCTGGCGCTCCCGCCGACGATGGAACCCACGCCTGCCGGGCGGCGCGACCACTCGGATGCCTTCAGCTGGTTGTGGAGCGAGTTCACCTCGGTCCGCCGGTCCGAGGAGGGCGTGACGTGGTGATGCCTGCGTTGCGAGACGCCCCCGTCGATCCGCGGGACGTGCTTGGCGCCCTCGACGCGATCGCCGACCCCGAGATCCCGGCCGTCTCGATCGTCGAGCTGGGCATGATCGGCTCGATCGACGTCGAACCCGCGCGGATCCGGGTCGAGCTGCTGCCGACATTTGTCGGCTGCCCGGCCCTCGAGGTCATCCGCGATGCCATCTCGACCGAGATCGGGAAGTTCGGGTTCGAGGTCGAGGTCGACGTCTCGTTCACAACGCCATGGACGTCCGATCGGATCTCGCCCGCGGGTCGCGAGAAGCTTCGACGCTCCGGCTTCGCGCCACCGCCGCACCTCCGCGGCGGCCGAGCGCTGCCGATGATCGATGGCGGAGGCCCGTCCACGACGCCCGCCGTGCCCTGCCCGTATTGCGGCTCGGTGCGCACCACGCTCGAGAACGTGTTCGGGCCGACGCAGTGTCGCTCGATCTGGCACTGCGCCGACTGCCGTCAGCCATTCGAGGCGTTCAAGCGCATCTAGCCCGCACGAGCGGCGCGTCAGGCCCCGGCGTCAGTCTCCCGGGCGCTGTGTGGCACGCTCGTTGCGAGCGGCCCGAATCGCGGTCTCGGTGATGCGCGCCGCCCTGGTCGCAGCGCGCTTGGCGCTTCCGATCCAGACCAGAATCTCGCGCCGAGCCGACCACGGGAACGCGGCGAAGCGCTCCGCCGCGGGTGGGTGGGCCGCGAGCGCTGCGATCAGATCCGGCGGGACGATGCCCCGCTCGATCTCGTCGAGGACCGACCAGGAGCCGTTCTCCTTCGCCCGATCGATCGCGGCGAGCCCCGCCGGCCGCATCAGCCCCGCGGCGATGAGCCGCTCGACTCGCGCCTTGTTCGAGGCCGACCATGGGCTCTTCGCCTTGCGCGGCGCGAAGTACAGCTTGGTCCGCCGCTCGTCGACCTTCCCGCCGCGGCTGTCGACCCAGCCGAAGCGCAGGGCCTCTTCGACCGCCTCGCCGTAGTCGAGCACCGGCCCGTGGCCGCGCCGCCAGGTCACCAGCCAGGCGCCGGTTTCGGTGGCGTGATTCGCCTCGAGCCAGGCGCGCCACGTCGCGCGATCGTCGGCGTGGATCCGCGGCGCGTCGTCGATCCCAGGCATCGCCGTCCAAATCTATTGCATGGCGGTGTGATGCGGATGAGAGAGGACTGTGAGGGATTGCTGGAGTCGAGGGTCGGAACTCCGATGCCGGTTCTGCGGCAATGGTCGCGACCAACCGGGTTGGGTTCCGGCGCCCGCCCGGCGATCTGTGGAAGCCGGTTAGACCGAGGACAGAACGATGCCCCTCTTCCCGCCCCGGCTGGGGGTGCCGGGCAGGCAACGCTTCCGATGGCTCGGCTGGGCCACGGCGACTGCCCTCGTGGCTGTCGCGCTTCTCGCCCCCGCCTCCCCCGCGTCCTCGAACGACACGCCGGGCAACAACGGAACGGTCAAGATCCACGAAGGCAGCACGGAAACCGAGCCGATCGTGCACAACGAGCCGCACGTCTGCACGTTCCACCTGCACTTCTTCTTCGGCGACCCGGAGCAGTCCGGCACCTGGGAGATCCAGGAATGGTCGCCCGGTGACAAGGGCACGGTGGTGCTCAGCGGGACGTACGACACCTTCGGCGATGGCGAGGACCGCCAGCCCGAGCAAGGCGCGTACACGCTCCCCGACGGCCACTACAAGCTCTTCTGGGATGGCGATCTCGATACGCAGAAGCACGACAAGATGAAGGTCTTCTGGGTCGAGTGCGCTCCGACCGAGACGTCCTCGACGAGCGAGTCGTCGTCGGCGAGTGAGACCTCGTCGGCGAGCGAGACGTCCTCGGCGAGCGAGACGTCCTCGGCGAGCGAGACCTCATCGGCGAGCGAGACCTCATCGGCGAGCGAGACCTCATCGGCGAGCGAGACATCGACCGCCAGCGAGACATCGTCGGCGAGCGAGACATCGACCGCCAGCGAGACATCGTCGGCGAGCGAGACCTCGTCGGCGAGCGAGACCTCGTCGGCGAGCGAGACCTCATCGGCGAGCGAGACCTCATCGGCGAGCGAGACATCGACCGCCAGCGAGACATCGACCGCCAGTGAGACATCGTCGGCCAGCGAGACATCGTCGGCCAGCGAGACATCGTCGGCCAGCGAGACATCGTCGGCCAGCGAGACATCGTCGAGAGCACGAGCTCCAGCCCCACGTTGCCGAACACGTCCACGATCGGCGACAGCGGGACGAACAGCGGTAGTGCCACGTGGCTGCTCATCGCGGTCCTCGGCGGCCTCTTCGGCAGCTACCTCGTGCTGGCTCGGTCACGAGTGAAGCGGGAATAGCCGCGAGTCCAGCAGTGGACCAAACCGACTAGACCCATGAGAGGGCCCGGAATTCCCGGGCCCTCTTTCTTCGCCTTTGAGCCGGGTTGACGGCCGCTGATCCCGAGCCGTTGATGACCGGGGAGGTCCGTCGCCTCCCCGGTCAGCTCAGGTACGCTCGGCCGGATGGCCGAACGCCCTGCCGCTTCCGAGGCCGCGCGCGTCGCCATGATCGGCGCGGGGACGATGGGCGCGGGCATCGCCCAGGTCGCGCTGGAGGGCGGCTGGCGCGTCGCCCTGCACGACGCGGTCCCGGGTGCGACCGACCGGGCCATCGATCTGATCCGCCAGGGCCTGACCCGTCGTGCCGAGAAGGCGGGACGAGCCGATCCGGCAAGGTCAGCCACCGACGCCTTGCTCGCCCTCGACGTCAGGCCGAGCGTCGCCCGGGCCGTCGAGGGCGCCCACCTGGCGATCGAGGCGATCGTGGAGGACCTCGAGATCAAGCGAAGGCTCTTTGCCGACCTCGACGACGCGGCGCGGCCCGACGCGATCCTGGCCACCAACACCAGCGCACTGTCGGTGTCTCGGATCGCGGAGGCCGTCAGACGGCCCGAACGCGTCGTCGGGCTGCACTTCTTCAACCCTGCGCCCGTGCTGCCACTCGTCGAGGTCGTCGCCGGTCGCGCGAGCGCGCCGTGGGCCGTTGAGCGGGCTGCGGGCATCGTCGATGGCTGGGGCAAGACCGCGATCCGCGTCGCCGATGCGCCCGGGTTCATCGTGAATCGCGTGAACCGGCCGTTCACGCTCGAGCCGCTGCGCCTGCTCAGGGCCGGCGCGACGACGATCGAGGCGATCGATGAGGCGATCGTCAGCGCGGGCTTCCCCATGGGCCCGTTCGCACTCATGGACCTCATCGGCATCGACGTGAACCTCGCCGCCGCCCGAGGCCTGTTCGAGGCGTCCGGCCGGCCACCGCGGTTTCGGCCGTCACCCATCCAGGAGGAGCTCGTGGCCGCGGGCAAGCTCGGGCGGAAGTCGGGCGAGGGCTTCTACCGATACGTGGATGGGAAGGCCACGGGCCCGGCGCAACGATTCATCGACCGCGACGGCCGAGGGATCGGTGCCCAGCCCGGACCGTCTTCGATCGCCGAGCGCGTCGTCCTCGCGATCGTGAACGAGGCGTACCGCGCCGTCGGCGAGGGCGTGGCGAGCGAGCCCGACATCGATCGCGCGATGCAGCTCGGCGCGAATCATCCATTCGGGCCGTTCGAGTGGGCGCGGCGCACGGGCGTCCACGAGGTCACGGTGATGCTCGATGCGCTGAGCGACGAGGATGCCGACACGTTCCGCCCCGCGCTCCCGCTCCTGCGCGAGGCGAAAGCGGGCTTGTGAGGCAGCGCGTACGATCCGCGCGCACGGCTGCAGAGGGCGCGGCCCGGCAAGGCAGGAACGATCGCGAGGGGGATCCAATGACCGCACGTCGCAACGCCACCCGGGTGGGGATGCTCATCGGGGTGACGCTGATCATGGCCGCCTGCGGGCCAGCGGCCAACGCGACGACGGCGCCGACCACGACACCGACCACGCCGGCTGTCACCCAGGCACCCGCCAGCGAGGCGCCCGCCTCCGGCCTGCCCGGATTCAGCTTCGCCCTCCCGTCGTTCACGTCGGACGCCGAGCTCGAGGCCATGTTCCCGACGCAGCTCGGGGGCGAGACGCTGCAGATCCTCAGCATGAGCGGCAGCGACTTCATGGGAAGTGGGATGTCGGGGAACGAGATCGGGCCGATCCTGCAGCAGCTCGGCAAGACACCGGCCGATCTCAGTGTCGCCGTCGGAGGGACGATGGACATCTCGGTCATCGCCTTCCGCATCAAGGGTGTTCCGGCAGAGCAGTTCCTGAATGCCTACACCGCCGCGGCCCCGCAGGGCGCGACCATCACCGACGCAAGCTTCGGCGGGAAGTCGGTCAAGAAGGTGGTCGCGACCGGCCAGGAGGCCATCTACCTGTATCTCCACAACGACGTGATCTGGACCGTCGGCGGCGCCGGCACCACGGATGCTCTCCTGAACGAGGCCTTCTCGAAGCTCCCGTGAGCCATGGCGCGTGATCCACGCCGAGCCGTCCGTGAGGCGTGGATCGTCGAGGCGGTCCGGACGCCGGTCGGGCGGTACGGCGGCGCGCTTGCGTCGGTCCGACCGGATGACCTCGCGGCGCTGACCATCCGGGCGGTCGTCGATCGCTCGGGCATCGATGCGGCGCTCATCGAGGACGTGATCCTCGGCTGCGCGAACCAGGCCGGCGAGGACAACCGGAACGTCGCGCGCATGGCGGTGCTGCTCGCCGGGCTGACGGTCGAGGTCGCCGGCCAGACCGTGAACCGGCTGTGCGGCTCCGGCCTGCAGGCGATCAACGCCGCCGCGAACGCGATCGCGGTCGGTGACGGCGACGTGTTCATTGCCGGTGGGGTCGAGTCGATGACTCGAGCCCCGTTCGTCATGGCCAAGGCCGAGGGCGCCTGGGAGCGCGGCACACACGAGCTCCAGGACACGACGCTCGGCTGGCGATTCACCAACCCCGCGCTCGCAGCGAAGCATCACCCGTACTCAATGGGCGAGACCGCGGAGAACGTCGTGGAGCGCTACGGCATGCAGCGCGACGTCTCACGCGAGCGGCAGGACGCGTTCGCGCTGCGCTCACACCAGCGCGCGATCGCCGCGATCGAGGGCGGCCTCTTCGACGATCAGGTCGTGCCCGTGCCGGTCCCCCAGAAGAAGGGCGATCCCGTCGTGGTGACCCGCGACGAGCATCCGCGGGCCGACACCTCGTTGGAGGCACTGGCCAGGTTGCGCGCGGCGTTCCGCAAGGGCGGCTCGGTGACGGCCGGGAACTCCTCGGGCATCAACGACGGGGCGGCCGCGACGCTGGTCGTCGAGGCGGGACGTGCGCGGGAGCTCGGGCTGAAGCCGTTCGCCCGCGTCGTGTCCTCCGCCGTCGCCGGGGTGGACCCGGCGATCATGGGCGTCGGTCCCGTGCCGGCGACGCGCAAAGCGCTGGCCCGCGCCGGAATCGGCGTCGGGGATCTCGACCTCGTCGAGCTCAATGAGGCCTTCGCCTCCCAGAGCGTCGTGTGCATCGACGAGCTCGGGCTCGATCCCGAGAAGGTCAACGTGAACGGGGGCGCGATCGCCCTGGGCCACCCGCTCGGCGCGTCAGGCGCCCGCCTCGTGACGATGCTGGTCCACGAGCTGCGCCGCCGCGGCGGCCGCTACGGCCTGGCCACGATGTGCATCGGCGTCGGTCAGGGGATCGCCACCGTGGTGGAGCGCATCGAGGGCTGACGCTCCGAGGTCCGACGTTCGGGCGCGTATCACCGCCAGGCAGCGAACGGGTCGGCGTCGACCACGCTGCTGAGCTGGAGCGGGCGGTGGAACACGGCCCGCCATGCCGCCTGCAGGTCGGCGAACAGCGACGCCTCGAGATGCTCCTCGAGCAGCGCCGCACAGGCAGCGTTCCACAGCGCTGTGAATCCCTTCCAGACCGGCCCGCCGAATCGCCGCTCCAGCACCGCAGTGGCGCGCCCTTCAATCCTCGCATCCGGCCGCCGCTGGACCAGCCGATCGAGGCTTGCGGCGAGACCTGGCCGGGCCATCCATGCCTCGACGTCCTCGCCGCTCACGGCAAACGCCGCCCCGGCGATGAGCCGGGTCCACAGTGCGGTGAGGGCTAGCTCCTGGTCCGCCGTCAAGGGCACGGCCGCGGTGCCTTGGAACCAGAACGGCAGATCGCTTGCCGGCCACTTCCCGGACGTCGGCGCGGATCCTGCCGCGTCGATCAGGTCCTCGATCTGGGCCGGCTCAAGGGTCCGCGCGCGCTCCTCGAGCTGCGTGATGCCGGCCGCATAGCTGGCGTCGGTCAGGGCCATGGCGATTCGTCCTCCCCCGCGTGCCTCGGGTCAGGCGGCCTCGATCGACTGGAGGGCATTGATCAGCGCCTCCTGGAGGGAGTGGTCGGGGCTCGCGACCGCGATCGTGACCCGGACGGTCACGGGCGCGCCTGACTCGTTTATGGAGCTCTGGCAGGCTGACGAAACGCGCTCCGCGAACTGGCCGGCGCCGGTCTCGGGCGTCTCCGGCAGCAGCACCTGGAAGCGAGCGTTGGCCACGCGGGCGACGAGGTCCGTGGTGCGGGAGCCCGAGCGCAGCGTACGGGCGACGGGGCCGGCAAGGGAGCGCAGCCAGATATCGACCGCGTGGTTCGGTCGCTCGGGCACGAGCTCGACGATCGCCACCGAGGCAGGGCGGCCGTAGCGAGCCGCTCGCGCGCTCTCGCGCTCCAGGGCGAGGGAGAACTCGAGCCGGCCGGGGATTGTTCGAATGTCCGTCACCGAGCGAGCCAGAACGGTCGCCGGCTTGGTCTCGGTTGCGGGGACCACCGCGCTCGAGCCAGTCGAGCCGGCGCCGTTCTTCGCGGCTGCCGCAGCCGCTGGCACCGTGCCTGTCTTTGACTGGGCGTCCGCCTTTGCGTGGGCGCCTGGCTTCGGGTCGGCGCTTGGCTTCGGCTCGGCGCCCGCCTTGGCGTCCATACCGCGCTTCGCCTCGACGCCCGCATTCGCCTCGACGCCGGGCTGCGCGGCCCCGGCCTCTTCCCCTTCGGCGGGCTGTTTGCCCTTGGCGCCATCGTCACTGCCGGTGTTCGGGTAGCCCTTCCGCCGCGGGCGGCGCACGGAAGGTCGATGTCGCCGAACCTCGGGACCTTCGAGGAAGGCCTCGATCGCCTCGTGCGTGCGCTCGTCGTTCCCGTGATCGGGGAGCGCGAAGCGGCGTGCGCGGGTCGACCGGGACGTGGCCACTGGCCTCCAGGCTGATGGGAATGGCGGCATCGACAACGATAGCGGAGGCGGCCCGAGCCGTCAGCCAACACGGTGCGTCGACGCAACCCTGCGTTTGCTCGCCGCGGCAATCGACTCGTGCCCGCAACACGAATTTGGGCACGGGTGGTTGTCGGAATCGGTTGCGCTGCGTACGATTGCGGCAGTTCAGCGCGCCATCGCGATCCCGGCGCGCCGCCAAGGAGCTCGACTCGATGATCGAACAGCAGCCGACCGTCCTCTCCCTGAGCGACGCCGCAGCCCTGAAGCTGCGCGAGCTCACCAAGGAAGAGACGAACCCGAACATCGGGCTGCGCGTCTACGTGTACTCCGGCGGTTGCTCGGGCTTCCGCTACGGGATGATGCTCGAGGACCAGCCAACCCCCGAGGACAACGTCCTCGAGGTGAACGGCACGAAGGTCTACGTCGACGGCCAGAGCGTCTCGCTGCTCACGGGCTCCGAGATCGACTATGTCGACACGCTCATGGGCGCCGGCTTCACCGTCAACAACCCGAACGCCGTCGCGGCCTGTGGCTGCGGCTCGAGCTTCCGGACCGCGGACGACGCCGGCTCGGCTCGCTCCTGCGCCCACTGAGCCCCGCCACTCTCCAGAGCGTCGAAGCCGCTGGCTCTCCGGCGGCTTCGTGATTCCCGGGCGCGCTCGATGACAGTCGCGGCACGCCAGTCTGCCCTCGGCCCCGCGTTCGAGGCGGAGCTCGAGCGCGTCGACGCGATCGCCGATCGGACCTTCGCCGGGTGGCACGCACCGGGTCTCACCTACGGGATCGTCCGCGACGGCGAGCTGATCCACAGCCGCGGCATCGGCACGCTGCGCGTCGGCGAGGATGCGACGCCGACGCCGTCCTCGGTCTTCCGGATCGCCTCGATGACCAAGAGCTTCACCGCGGCGACGGTCCTGCTGCTGCGCGACGAGGGCAGGCTCAACCTCGACGACGAGGCCGCGACGCACGTGCCGGAGCTCGCCTCCGTGCAGCTGCCCACTGCCGACTCGCCGCCGATCACGATCCGCCACCTGCTGACCATGACCGCCGGCTTCCCCACCGACGATCCGTGGGGCGACCGGCAGCAGGGCCTCGATCTCGCGAGCTTCTCCGAGCTCCTTCGCGGCGGCCTCTCGTTCGCGTGGGCGCCGGGGACGCGGTTCGAGTACTCCAACCTCGGCTATGGGATCCTCGGCCGGCTCATCACGAACGTCGCCGGCCGGGAATACCGCGAGGTCGTGCGAGAGCGACTCCTCCGGCCGCTGGGCATGACCTCGAGCGGGTACCTCGAGGATGAGATCGAGCCGGCGCGGCTGGCGCGCGGCTACGTCTGGCGCGACGGGAGCTTCCTCGACGAGCCGATGGACGGCTACGGCGCGCTCGCCTCGATGGGCGGCATGTTCACCACGGTCGAGGACCTGACGCGCTGGGTCGCCGGCTTCCAGGACGCATGGCCACCACGCGACGAGCCGGAGGGCGGCCACCCGCTGTCCCGCGCGAGCCGCCGCGAGATGCAGCAGCCGACCGTCCCCGCCGATCTTCGCCTCACGGCCGCCTCGACCGACGCCATCCCCGACGTCGAGAGCCTGCACTACAGCTTCGGCCTGTTCCAGATCGACGACGTCCGCTTCGGTCGGGTCATCGGCCACGCCGGCGGCTACCCGGGCTTCGGCTCGCACATGCGCTGGCATCCTGCCTCGGGCCTCGGCGTGATCGCGCTGGCGAACGGCCGGTACACACCCACGACGCTGCTGGCCAAGGAGCTGCTTGG
>VBGT01000076.1:53117-81973 GCA_005889475.1 Chloroflexota bacterium
GACCGGCTCGTCGCGTCCTGGGACGACGAGCTCGCGGCCGAGATCTTCGCGATGAACGTCGAGCTCGACGAGTCGCTGGCATCCCGAAAGGCGGTCCTCGAACGGATCCGCGAACGCCACGGGCGCCTGACGCCCGATCCCGACGCACTGGGGCAGTCGCTCACCGGCTTCCACCAGGTGTGGTGGCTCAAGGGCGAGCGAGGCGGCCGCGTCAAGGTCGAGATCCTGCTCACCCCGGAGGCGTCGCCCAGGGTCCAGACATTCGCCATCACGTCCGTGCCCGAGCCGCCACACGCGCTCCGCCACGCCGCGGAGGAGATCGTCGCGGCGATCGCCGGCCAGGGTGGGGCGGGGATCGCCGAGTGGCCCCGCACCCGCCCGATCGGACCGGACGTCGACCTCGCGGCGATCCGTCGCCAGCTGCGGGCCGCGGAGGCGCGATTCGGCCCGGTCGAGCTCGGGCCCCCGATCGACGGCGACGGCGAACGCAAGGCGACCTACCGGCTCCACGGCGCGCGCGGCCACCTCGAGCTGGCGTTGACCTTCGATCCCGATGCGGGGTGCATCGCCGCGATCTCGCTCGTCCCGACGAAGCTGCTCCCGCCCGACCTCGACTGACCCTGCGCCGCCGCGCGGCGACAATGGCGCCGATTGCGGCACGCCGACGCGCGGCCGCGCGGCCATCGGTCACGGCGAAGAACGGAGGCGGGCAATGGCGGGAACGCGTGCCGGCGAGGATCGGACGGAAGTCCTCAAGGCGGAGCAGGCACCGCACGAGCACGTTCCTCGGCTCGTCGTCTCCCGGGACGTCATGGGCGAAGGCGTGCTGGACCGAATCGCCGACGTCGTCAACCGCCTCATCGGCTCGATGTACCTGTTCGTGGGGATCACGACGGGGATCGTGATCTGGCTGTTCGCGGGCAACGTCATCGGCTTCGACCGGACGCCGTGGCCGCTGCTGCTGACCGTCCTGAACCTGCCCCAGCTGTCGATCATGATCTCGCTGCAGGTGAGCGCGAACCGGGCGCAGTCGGCCAGCGATGCGCGGGCCCTCGCCGATCACGCGACGCTCGTCGCGCTGCACGAGCTCAGCAAACGGCAGGTCCGGCTCCTCGACGGCCAGAACGACGTCCTCGCCGGGCAGAACGAGGTGCTCGACATCCTGCGCCGCGCCGTCGCGAGCGGCGAGAAGGGCAGCGCCGCCTGATCTCAGCGGCCTGACCTCAGCCGCCTGATCCCCGGCCAGGGCTACTCCGAGTAACGCTCTTCCTTCCAGGGGTCGGCGTCGTTGTTGTAGCCGTAGCGCTCCCAGAAGCCGAGCTCGTCGTGGTCGAGGAACTCGAGGCCGCGGAGCCACTTGGCGCTCTTCCAGAAGTAGCGCTTCGGGACCAGCAGCCGGAGGGGGTAGCCGTGCTCGGGCTCGAGCGGCTGGCCGTCGAACGTGTCGGCGAGCAGGACGTCGTCGTCGTCGAGCACAGACAGCGGCAGGTTCGCGGTGTAGCCCTGCTCGCAGTGCGCGACGACGTGGGTGACCGTGGGGCGGAGCTGGGCGAGCTCGAGGACGTGCTGGATGGGCACGCCCTCCCAGGTCGTGTCGAGCCTGGTCCAGCGGGTCACGCAGTGGATGTCGGTGCCGACGGTCTTACGCGGCAGCCCCTTGAACTGGTCCCACGTGAGCGTGAACGGCGAGTCGACCAGGCCGTACACCTTGAAGTCCCACGTCGCGAGGTCGGTCTTCGGGACGGAGCCGTAGTGCAGCACCGGGAACTTCTCGGTCCGGTACTGGCCGGGCGGGATCCGGTCGGCGACCGCCGCATCGCGGTCCTTGTTGCCGAAGAGTCGCTCGTACAACGCTGCAGCCTCGGGCCTCATGGGACCCACGCATGGTAGGGCCGCCGCTGCCCTCAGGCGGCTGCGGCACCCGGTCGCGGCTTCGGCCGGCGCGCGAAGGGCGGCGGAACCGGGCGCGGCGCGGGCGCCTGCATGACCCGGTAGCCCGTCGTGTTGCGCAGCTCATCGACGCTGCCGTCATGGAAACGCAGGTCCATCGCGCCGCGCCCGGCACGGAGGTTGGTGATCACGAGCCTGGGCAGCCACTCCGGCAGCGCGGGGTTGACGTACAGCTCGCGCTCGCCCTCGGGTGTGACCCGAGCATGGATTCCGCACAGCACCGCGACGAGGCGGAAGACCGACGCCGCGGCCCACGCCTGGGGTGCGCTGGCGCCGAGGTACGGAACCGGGAACGAGCCCTCGTCGCGGGGCAGCCCGGAGAAGAGCTCGGGCAGGCGAAACATCGGGAACCGCTCGGCGGCGTCGAAGATGCCGCGTGCCACCTGGCTCGCCGCCTCGTCGAAGCCATAGTGGCGGAACCCGCCGGCGATCATGGCGTTGTCGTGCGGCCAGACGGAGCCCGTGTGGTAACTGAACGGGTTGTAGTGCGGATGTGCGGCCGACAGCGTCCGGATGCCCCAGCCGGACCACATGTCCTCGGCCAGGAGCCGCTTCATCAGTCGTCCGGCGCGCTCGCGCGGCACGATGCCGCTCGCCAGGCAATGGCCGGCGTTCGATGCGACGCTGCGGACCTGCTTCTTCTGGCCGTCCAGGGCGAGGACGTACGTGCCCTGGCGCTCCCACCAGAAGGCGTCGTTGAAGCGCTCGTAGAGCCGGCCGGCAGCCTCCCGCAGCCGTCCCGCGCGGTCTGCCTTGCCCAGGACGTCGTAGATCTGGGCCATCCGCAGCTTTGCGTCGTACACGTAGCCCTGCAGCTCGCAGGTCGCGATCGGCAGCGGCGCGATCTCGCCCGAGGCGTCGACGATCGCGTCGCCGGCGTCCTTCCAGCCCTGGTTGTAGTAGCCGCGCGGTGAGCGCCGGGCGTACTCCTGGAAGCCGTCCTTATCGCGATCCCCGTACCGATCGATCCAGGCCATCGCCGCCTCGGCGTTCGGCAGGTAGCGCTCGAGGAGCGCCGCGTCGCCGGTCCACTGGTAGAGATACGACAGCACGATCACGAAGAGGCTCGTGGCGTCGTGGGTGCCGTAGTACGGCTGGTGGGGGAGGATGCCCAGCGACGCCAGCTCGCCGTGCCGGATCTCGTGGGCGATCTTCCCGGGTTCCATGTCCCGCGCCGGGTCATCGCGGGTTGCCTGCAGGTCGGACAGTCGGCGCAACGCTCCCGCCGCGAACTCC
This sequence comes from Chloroflexota bacterium, assembly GCA_005889475.1. GTDB lineage: Bacteria > Chloroflexota > Limnocylindria > Limnocylindrales > CSP1-4 > UBA5189. The sequence continues at coordinate 56,304 of VBGT01000076.1, forward strand.
GGGTAGCCGGAGATGCTCTGCATCGACACGAGCAGGGAGTCCCGCCCGAACAGCGTCGCGAACCACGGGATCCCCGCCGCCGGGATGATCGCCGAGCGCCCCGGCGTCTCGTCCTCGAGGCGGAGCGCCTCCATGTCGCGGACGGATTGTCGCCACGCAGCCTCGACGGTGTCGTTCGGGGTGTGGATGCCCACGCGGGGCAGCCGCGGCGGGTGGAAGCCCGCCCTGGTCTCGGTGATCGCGTTGCAGCCCAGCGTCGTCGGGCGCCGCCGCTCGCCGATCAGCGGCAACCACTTCAGGCAGGTGTGCCAGTTCTCGCCGCGAGCGAGATGGATGGCGAAACTGAGGCGGCCATTCGCCCACTGCGGCGGGCTGCCCGCCCGCTCGATCGCGGCGACGAGCGTTCGCCGGAATTCGCGGTTGGTATACGTCGTGCGCAGCTCGCGCCGGCTGCTGTACCAGCGGCTCTGGATCGTCCCCCGGCGCACGAGCCTCGGCACGACGACATCGAAGATGTCGGCGAAGTCGGAATCGATCTCGATGTCGAGCGCGATCCACACCGGCCGTTGACCGTAGTTGACCAGGTCGATGTCCTCGTGGACGCCTTCCGAGATCGTTCGGTCCAGGCGCAACGAGACCGTGTTGTTGGGGATCGCGCCCTCGGTGTCGATCATGTCGGGGTTCGCGAACTCGTAGCGCGCGGCGAAGAAGTGCGTCGCGGCCGAGGTCAGGAGGACGGGATCGCGTCCGTTGATGAGGATGCGGTAGCCGGATACGAAGCGCGTGTCGGCGGCGAAGAAGCCGTTGCTGCCCGCGCCGTCGATCCGGCCGTCGTGGCCAGACACCACGAATCGGTCGTTCCGATTGATGGTGATCGTGGGCTTGCCACCCGGGTCGCGATCCACCGGCTCGATGATATGGGCGCTGGACCGCGTCGGAAGCCTCAGCGGGCGCGGGCGGCCTCGTAGCGGCGCAGCCCGAAGGTCCGCACCTCGCTTGTGTTGCAGGGCCGTTACGTCGAGCGGATAGGTCGGGACGACGGTTCGCATCAACGACGTTGCAGCGCGTGTGTCGCCGGGCCGTGCTCGAGGTGGGAATCGTCGAGCCCCCGGCGGTACCGGGGGCTCGGGACAAAACCGGTTGGTTGGCGCGCCGCCGCGCCGAGGCTGGTCTAGCTGACGAGGCCCGCCGACTTCAACCACGCGGAGGCGACCTCCTTGAGGTCCTTGTGGCCGACGGCGACGTCGTAGTAGAGCTGGGCGAGCGTCGCGGTATCGATCTTGGCGGACACCGCGTTGAGGGCGTCCTTGAACTTGGCCTGGTCGACCTTCGCGAGCAGGTCGTTCCGGACGATCGGGGCGATGTTGTCCGCCGGCTGTGTGTGCTTGTCGTCCTCGAGGACGACCCAGCCGTTGGTCTTGATCTCCGGGCCGGTCGAGCACAGCTCGGCGATGTCGACCGTCTTCTTGAGCAGCGCGTCCGCCATCGGACCGCTGCAAGCGTCCAAGAGGGTCGCGTTCGGCTGGTCGACGCCGTACGCATCCTTGAGCGCCTTGGCGCATAGCGGATTCGTCGGGCAGTCGGTCGCGAGCGCCCACTTGAGCTGGTTCTGGACAGGAGCGACGTCGCTCAGCTTGGCGAGGTGGAACTGGTCCGCCGTCTCCTTGCGCACGACGAACGCGTTGGTGTCCTCGGCCGGGGTGTAGCCGAGCACCGTGATGCCGCCACCCTTGCTGTTGAGGATCTGCTGCAGAGCGGTCTTGTTCTGCTCTGAGCTGTTGCTGGACGTGCCCCCGTAGAACGCGAGCCCGCTGCCGATGTACTCGGGCTTGAGGTCGATCTGGCCGCTCTCGATCGCGGGAGCGGTCACCTTCCGGCTGCCGAGCCCGATACCGGCCCGGTCCACGGTGAAGCCCTTGGCCTCGAGCGCCTCGGCATAGACCTCGGCAACGACTCGGGCTTCGTCGAAGCCGTCCGAACCGATCTTGATGGTCGCGCCGCTCCCACCCGTCGAGCACGCGCTGAGGGCCAACGCGAGCATCGACGCCCCGAGAGCCAGCTTGCGGAATGTCCGCATGGGTCGTACTCCTCCTGCATCGCCGTCGGTTCGTCCGACGGTCGTCCTAACCATATCAGGCATCTAGACAGGTTACTTTTTCATGACTCGCTGCAGGACGACGAACCCGCCTTCGACCGACAGTGCGAGCGCCGCGACGAGCACCACGCCGCTCCAGGTCATCCCGTCGTCGCGCTGGGCGACGCCCTCGACCAGGTACCGCCCGAGCCCGCCCGAGCCGAAGATCGCGCCGAGCGTCGCCGTCGCGACGACCTGGACCGCGCCCGACCGGATGCCCGCGACGAGCGCCGGCAAGGCGAGCGGCAGCTCGACCTGGCGGACCACCTGGCGCTCGCGCATGCCCATCGCTCGCGCCGCTTCGACCAGGTCGCGGTCGACCCCCGCGATGCCGGCCTGGGTGTTGACGAGGACCGGCGGCACCGCCAGCACGACCATCGCGACGAGGGTCGGGTAGACCTTGAACCCGAGCTGCGGGTCGATCGCCGAGGTGAACGGCAGGACAATGCCGATCAGCGCGAGCGAGGGCAGGGCCCGCCACAGGTTCGCGCTGTTGACGACCAGTCGGGCGTAGCGGCCGGTGTGACCGATGTAGATCCCGATCGGGATGGCCAGCGCGATCGCGACGGCGATCGAGACGGCCGAGAGCGCAAGGTGCTCGGCGAGGCGAGTCGGGATGCCGGCGGGGCCGGTCCAGTGGTTCGCGTCGGTGAGCCAGGCAAGCGTGTCGGTGATGACGTTCACGATGCAGCCGCCGGGCGCATGCCCTCGGGAACCTGCTGCGCGGCCCACGGCGTGAGCCTGCGCTGGACCGCGACGAGCGCGACGTCGACCGCGATGGCGAGGGCGATCGACGGCAGCGCCCCGAACAGGATCTCGGTCATGAATGTGTGGCGGTAGCCCTCGAAGATGAAGAAGCCGAGGCCGCCGAAGCGGTCGCCGAGGATGCCCGACACGGTCACGAGCCCGATCGTCGAGACGCTCGCGAGCCGGATTCCCCCGATCACCAGCGGGAGCGCGAGTGGTAGCTCCACCAGCGCGAGGCGAGTCCCGCTCGAGTAGCCCATCGCGTCGGCTGCCTCGAGCACGTCGGGCGGCACGGCGTCGAGACCGGCGAGGATGTTGCGCATGAAGATCAGGAGCGTGTACAGGACGAGGGGAACCTCGGCGGTGACGAGCGACAGCCCGGTCACGGGCACGAGCGCCGCGAACAGGGCGAGGCTCGGGATCGTGTAGAGGACGCCCGAGGCGGTCACCACCGCGGCACGGAGGCGCGGGCGCCGCAAGACCCAGATCGAGAGCGCGAGCGACACCGCGAAGCCCAGCCCGACCGCGATCGCGGCGAGGGTGAAGTGCTGAAGGATCCGCCACGCGAGGTCATCCAGGTGGTCGCCCACCCACGCCCAGTCGATCATGTCGCGCCCGACGAAACCGCTGCCGTCTCCGCCGAGGCGCGGATCCGATCGCCAATCATGTCGGCCGTGACCAGGCCGCGGACCGCCCTCGCGTCATCGACTACGATCCCCGCCTGGACGTCGCTGGCGAGAAGCATCGACAGCGCGTCCTTGAGCGTCGTATGCCGATCGAAGATCGGCGCGGCGGGCAGGCCGTTGGTTGCGGCGACGGTGCCCTCGGCCGGGATGGCGTCGTCTCGACACCACTCGAGCGGTCGATTCCGCTCGTCGACGACGAGCACGTACGGGAAGTCGTCCTCGGCCGCCCGGCGCCGTGCCTCGGCCGCGTCGCCGCCGACCATGGCGGTGGTGACCGGCTGGAGGTCAACGGAGCCCACCCGGACCAGCGCCAGCCGCTTCAGGCCGCGATCGGCGCCGACAAAGCGGCCAACGAAGTCATTCGCCGGCCGGGCGAGGATCTCGTCGGGCGTGGCGTATTGGGCGAGGTGCCCGCCGAGCTGCATGACCGCGACGAGGTCGCCCATCTTGATCGCCTCGTCGATGTCGTGGGTCACGAACAGGATCGTCTTGGCCAGCCGCTCCTGGAGCTTGAGCAGCTCGTTCTGGAGCCGCTCTCGAACGATCGGATCGACCGCACCGAACGGCTCGTCCATGAGCAGGACCGGTGGATCGGCCGCGAGGGCGCGCGCCACACCGACGCGCTGGCGCTCCCCGCCGGAGAGGGCGCTCGGGTAGCGTGCCGCGTAGCTTGCCGGATCGAGCCCGACGAGGTCGAGCAGCTCGTCCGCGCGTGCCCGCTGCCGCCCGACGTCCCAGCCGAGCAGGCGCGGCACCGTGGCCACGTTCTCGCCGACGGTCTGGTGGGGGAACAGCCCGACCTGCTGGATGACGTAGCCGATGCGCCGTCGGAGCTCGATCACGTCCCTCCGGCCCACGTCCGTATCGCCGATGAGGATCCGCCCGGACGTCGGCTCGATGAGCCGGTTCACCATCTTGAGGCTGGTTGTCTTGCCGCAGCCCGACGGGCCGACGAGGACGCAGACCTTGCCGGCCGGCACCTCGAGCGAGAGGTCCTCGACGGCGCCCGGGTTGCCGGCGCCCGTGCCCGGGTACCGCTTCGTGACGTGCTCGAAAACGACTCGCTCCGCGGAGCTCATCGGTGCCTGACGGCCAGCACCTTGCCGCGCGGGTGCCTGATGAAATCGGCCATCGGCGAAGTATCGGGCCCGCACCTCGGCGGCGACGAATCGCGCCGCCGTTCACATCGGGATCGACGCCAGGTCCTGCTCGATCAGCTCGGGACCAGTCAGGCGTTGTCGAGCTCGCGCGACATGGCCCGGAGGATGAACCGCGCCGCTTCCGCGGACTTGCCACCGAGCTTCTGGCCCTCCTCCTGCTCGAGCGCGACCATCAGGTCGGCGAGCATCGCGTCGAGCACGGGGGTGTGATTCAACGCTCCCTCGGCGAACGCGGTCTCGAGGCCGACGACCGCGGCACGGGCGTTGTCGACGACGTGTCCCTTTGCCTCCATGAGCTCCCGGAACTTGGCGCGTGCCGCGTCCGCGCGGGGCCCGGTGGTGGCGATACGACGGAGCCTCAGCCCGCGACGGGTTCGGCCGGCACCTTCGGCAACGCGCGAGGCGCCACTCGGGCACCGCGCCCCCGCCACTCGGACGCGATCACGCTCATCGCCAGCTCGTCCCACCAGCGCCCTTCACGCCAGATCGATTCGCGCGCACGACCCTCGACGACGAAACCGCAGCGCCGGTAGGCCCGGATCGCGCGCTCGTTGAACTCGAACACGGTGAGCGCGACGCGATGGAGCCCGAGCGTGCCGAAGGCGTGGTCGAGCATGAGCCGCGTCGCCTCCGTACCGAAGCCGCGGCCCCAGCTGTCCTTCTCGCCGATCGTGATGTGGAACATCGCCGAGCCGTTCTCGCCATCGACCTGCGAGAACGCGCACGACCCGATCAGGCGACCGGTGGTGCGCTGGTGGATCGCCATGGTGAGCGACTCGTGGCCGAGGGCGCGGAGCTGGAAGAAGCGGTCGATCTCGTCGGCCCGCATCGGCCCGTCCTGGTAGCGCGCGAGCCGCGCCACCTCGGGGTCGGAGTACCAGCGCTGGAACGCGCCGACGTTCTCGGGCACGTGCTTCCGGAGCGTCACGAGCTGGCCCTCGATCGCCTCCGGGAACCACGCGGCGTCACCCACGAGGGCACGGTATACCATCGCCCGCATGCGGCGCTGGAGCGAGCTCGCCGAGCGCGTCGCGTCCACGACCCGAACCTCGGAGAAGACCGGGCTCCTCGCCGACTACCTGCGAACGCTCGATGCCGACGAGCTCCCGATCGCCGTCGTCTTCCTGACGGGGCGACCCTTCCCCGAGGCCGATCAACGAGCGACGGGCATCGGTTGGGCGACCATCGCGAATGCCATCGGCCGGGTCAGCGGCGCTGACCGATCTGACCTCGCCGCGGCCTATGACCGCTTCTCCGACATCAGCGCGGCGGTCGGCGACGTGCTGGCGAAGGCCGGGCACGCCCCGGACGAAGCGGCCTCGCCCAGCCTCGTCGAGGTCGCCGCGACGTTCGCGGCCATCGAGGCGGCGTCGGGCCCGGCACGCAAGGCCGAGCTGCTCGCCAGCCTGCTCGCGCGCTCGGATCCGAAGACCGCCCGGGGCATCGTCCGCGTGCTCTCCGGTGAGCTCCGCATCGGGCTCCGCGAAGGGCTCGTCGAGGCGGCGCTGGCCAAGGCGTTCGACCGACCGCTCGATGCCGTGAAGCGGGCGGGCATGCTCACCGGCGACATCGGCCGCACCGCCGAGCTGGCGAAGGCGGGTCGCCTCGAGGGCGCCGAGCTGGCCCTGTTCCATCCGCTCAAGTTCATGCTCGCCTCGCCCGCCGAGGACGCGGCCGAGATCCTTGCCCGCCTCGGGCCGACTGTCTGGGTCGAGGACAAGTACGACGGCATCCGCTGCCAGCTGCATCGGCTCGGGGACGAGGTCCGCCTCTACTCGCGCGACCTGCACGACATCTCCGCACAGTTCCCAGAGGTCGTCGCGGCGGCGCGGGACCTGCCGTGGGACGGCATCCTCGATGGCGAGCTCCTCGCCTGGCGCGACGGCACGGTCCTGCCGTTCATCGCCCTCCAGTCGCGGCTCGGGCGCAGGGACCCGCCGAAGGCGCTCCTCGAGGAGGTGCCCGTCATCTACGTCGCGTTCGACGTCCTCGGGCTCGGCCAGCCGGCGCTCACGATGACGAGCACGAACGGCACCGATCGAGCGGCGGCGTCACCGACGAGCGGCGGTCGCGCCGACGTGGTCGGCGGGCCGGACAGCGACCCGGGCACCGTCGCTCCGCTGCTCGAGGTGCCGTTGACCGAGCGCCGCCATCAGCTCGAACGCCTCGGGCTGCCGCTCGCGGAGGATGGCGGCTCGTTCGCACTGTCACACCTCACGACGGCCGACTCGACCGACGCGCTCGAGGCCGTGTTCGCCGAGGCGCGCGCCCGGCGCAACGAGGGCCTCATGGTCAAGGACCCGACGTCGATCTACTCGCCCGGCCGGCGCGGCTACGGCTGGCTGAAGATGAAGAAGGCGCTGGCGACGATCGATTGCGTGGTGGTCGGCGTCGAGGTGGGCCACGGCAAGCGCCACGGCGTCCTCTCTGACTACACGTTCGCCGTGCGCGACGAGGCGCGCGACCAGCTGGTCACGATCGGCAAGGCGTACAGCGGCCTCACCGACGCCGAGATCGCGACCATGACGCGCTGGTTCGAGGAGCACACGATCAGCCAGCACGGCCGCTACCGGGTGGTCGAGCCGACCGTCGTCGTCGAGGTCGCGTTCGACGTGATCCTCCGCTCGAACCGGCACAAGTCGGGCTTCGCCCTGCGCTTCCCGCGCATCGCCCGCCTGCGCGTTGACAAGGACCCGCGCGAGGCGGACACGCTCGAGACGGTCACCCGCCTCTACGAAGGCCTGCAGTCCGGTGCCGAGCACCTCGTGACCGCCGGGGTCCGGAGGGAGGTCGGGTGACGTCGCTCCGTTTCGACCTGAAGGCGACGTGTGCGGCCCTCGCGCATTCGCCGTTGTTCCAGGGCCTCGATCCGGACGAGCTCGAGGGCATCGCTCGCGCCATGAACCGCCGGCGCTATCGACGGCACGAGGTGATCTTCCACGAGGGCGACCCTGGTGACGCGTTGCACCTCGTCGTCGATGGCCGGGTGAAGATCGCTCGCGAGTCTGCCGAGGGAGAAGAGGCCATCGTTGTCATCCTGTCGCCCGGGGACACGTTCGGCGAGCTCGTCCTGCTCGATGGCGCGCCGCGCTCGGCGACCGCAATCGCCGTCGAGGCCGCCGAGACGCTGGCCATGTCACGCGAGTCCTTCGCGGCGCTGATCGACGGAACGGGACCGTTCCGGTGGCGCGTCCTGGGCGCCATCGCACAGCGGATCCGCCGCGTGACCGACCAGCTGGCCGAGGTCCACTTTCTCGACCTCTCGGGGCGCCTTGCTCTCCAGCTCAGCCGCCTCGCCGAGGAATCGACGCCTGGCCAGACGGCGGACATCGAGCTCCGGGGAACGCTGACCCAGTCCGACCTTGCGGCGATGATCGGCGGCACGCGCCAGCGGGTGAACCAGATCCTCGGCGAATTCGAGGACGAGGGCCTGGTCCGCCACGATGGCGGCCGGGTCGTGATCCTCGACCTCGTGCGGCTCCGCGAACGAGCCGCGTGGTGATGGCACGGGGCGGCCTGCCTGTCACCGATTCGACAGCGCGACCGTCCGATGCGGCCGCGACGGCGCGAGTCCGGCCATGTAGGGTTCGCGCATCAGAAGCCCAAGGGCTAAGCAGAAGGAGCGATGGACATGAGCGACGAGAAGACCGGGCAGCCGGACCCAACCGAGGACACGGAGGGCCACGGGGTCCAGACGGGCTCTGGCGACGAGTTCGCCAGCCAGAAGTTCGCGACCCAGAAGTACGCATCCGAGAAGTTCGCCACCCAGAAGAACGCCTCCGAGAAGTTCGCCCAGCACGAGACGGACGAGGACGACACCGAGGGGCATTCCGACTCGGGCCCGGAGGGCGACGAGTTCGCCAGCCAGAAGTTCGCGAGCCAGAAGTTCGCGACCCAGAAGTTCGCCCAGGAGAAGTAGTACCGGCATCGATTCGCTGCCCTAGCGGGATGCATGCCTGAGGATCGATCGCTTTCGGACCCCCGCGATCTGAACGGAGCAGGGCTCGCCCTGCTCCGTTCTGTTGCGTTGCGTGCGGAGGCCGCGCAGCGCCTCGAATCCGAGCTCCAGACGACACTCCTGCGATCCATCGTCGGGACGACCGTCGCCATCTTCGAGGCCGAGGCGGCGTCGATCGCCCTGTACCGCGAGGGGTCGCATTCACTCGAGTTCGTGATCGCCGGGGGCGCCCAGGGCCAGGGCGTGGTCGGGCTGTCAATTCCGGCCGATCAGGGCATCGCGGGCTACGCGTTCACGACCGGCGAGTCGATCGCCATCGCCGAGCCCGAGCGCGATCCGCGATTCGGCAAGGACTTCTCCGCGGAAACCGGCTTCACGCCGCGCTCCATCCTCGCGGTGCCGATGCGCAGTGGAGCCCAGAGCATCGGTGTCCTCGAGGTCCTGGACAAACGCGACGGGACCTTCACCATGCGTGACATCGCCATCGCCTCGGTCTTTGCCGACCAGGCAGCGGTGGCCATCCAGGTCGGCGCGCGGGCGCTCGAGGCCCGCAACCTCCTGCACGCGATCCTGACCGGCGACCTCCACCAGGGCACGGAGCCCGACGCGGTCGACGACGTCGTCTCGGCCGCGACGCGGGCGCAGTCCGGCGACGATCGCTTCTGGGAGTTCGTCGACGCCATCACGCGACTGCGGCGTGCGCGCCCCGAGGATCGCGCGCTCGCCATCGACATCCTCGACGCCATCGGCCGCCACGAGGCCAGGGCCGCCCAGCGCCGGAGCTTCAGCCGGCACGTCCGGCGGTGACTGCCGAGCGACCTCCGAACGCGACGGCGGGGATACTCCCAGCCTGGAGCGAGCCCTTCCTCCGTGAGCGGTTGCCCGAGCTGACACGCCGGCGGCCCTTCGAGACCGCGGCGCCCGAATGGTTCGGATCGAAGGGCGAGGGCGTCACCGTGGCCATCGTGGACTCGGGTGTCGAGGGCGACCATCCGGCCATCGGTGGCCGCCTCATCGCGAGCGTCCGGGTCGAGATGGATGACGAAGACGAGCCGGTCGTGATCGACGACAACTCGATCGACGTGGTTGGCCACGGCACAGCCTGCGCCGGGATCATTCACGCCCTCGCCCCGAGCGCTGACCTCGTCTCCGTGCGGGTGCTCGGGAAGAAGAACACCGCGAAGGGCATTGCGTTCGCCCGTGGCCTCCACTGGGTCGTCGAGCAGGGGATCGGGGTCGCCAACCTCAGCCTGTCGTCGGGGAGCGAGGAGCTGTTCGCGGAGTTCCACGAGCTCGCCGACCGGGCCTACTTCGAGAACACCGTTCTCGTCTGCGCCGCGAGCAATACCCCCGGCCGATCGAGCTACCCGTCGCTCTTCTCGTCGGTGATCTCGGTCGCCGCCCACGACTCGCCGGACCCGTTGACCTGGTACTACAACCCGCGCCCGCCCGTCGAGTTCGGCGCGCGGGGTGTCGATGTCCCGGTCGCCTGGCGCGGTGGGGCGTCGATCATGGGCACGGGCAACAGCTTCGCGACGCCGCACATCACGGCCCTCGTCGCCCGGATCCGTGCGACGTACCCGGACTCGACGCCGTTCGAGGTCAAGGCGCTGCTGGCGGCCACTGCGGCAACGCCGCCTCAGCGCTCCACAGGCAGGTCGAGGCGGTCGCCCCACTCGGCCCAGGAACCGTCGTAGACGGCGACGTCGTCGTAGCCCATGAGCGTCAGCACGAAGGCGAGCTTCGCCGCGCCCACGCCGGAGCCGTCATAGCACACGAGCCGCTTGCCCTTGGCCACGGTGGCGCGGGTCAGGATGGCCCGGATCGCCTCCGGCTCGAGAAGCCGTTGGGTGCCGGCCTCGTGGAGCGAGCCGACCGGCACGCTGACCGCGCCCGGGATGTGGCCGAGGCGCCGTGAATTGCCTTCGTGGCCCCGGTACTCGGGCACGGCGCGACCGTCGATGATCTGGGCGTCGGGCGAGCCGAGGAGGGAGCGGACGTCGGTCGTCGTGAGCCGGAGGCGCGGGTTCAGGCGCGGCGTGAACGAGGCCTCGGGGTGGGGCAGGACGCCGGTGCTGAGCGGGCGCTGCTCGGCGACCCACGCGGGAAAGCCGCCGTCGAGAATTCGGGCCGATTCGAAGCCGTAGACCCGCAGCGACCACCACGCTCGGGCGGCATACAGGCTGATCGTGTCGTCGTACAGCACGAGCGTGCTCGCGGCGCCGACCCCGGACCGGCTCATGAACGCGAGCACCGACGCCGGCGGCGCAAGGCGGAGGGCGTGGCCGGACTCCTCCGAGAGAGGCTCATTGAGCTCGGTCCGCCAGTCCAGATAGCTCGCGCCGGGCAGGTGGCCGGCGGCAAAGACCGCGTCACCGGTGCCGTCGGGCCGCCATCTGCAATCGACGATGCGCACGTCGGGGCGACCCAGCTCATCGGCCATCCACTCGGTCGACGCGAGCAGCTCGGGACGCGCGAATCCTGTCAAGGGGAGCCCCGGACCACGACCCTATAGTAGGCCGGTGGTCTCCCCATTCATGTCCGATGCGGACAAGCTCGCCGCCGTGCGCGAGGCGCTTCCGTCGCTGTCCGCCGCGATCCAGCTGAACGCGGGCTCGGCCGGTCCGCTGCCCGCCGAGGTGGCTGCGGCGATGGCCGAGCTCGAGGCCTACGAGCGTGACTTCGGGCGCGCCCAGCTCGAGTACTGGGAGGACTCGAAGCAGCGCATGGACGAGGCGCGCGCCGCCGTGGCCGCGGTCCTGGGCGGCGAGCTCGACGAGGTGGCGATCACGCACGCCACAACCGATGGCATGAATCTCGGCACGTGGGCGGTCAACTGGCGCGACGGAGGCCGCGCGGTGACGACCTCCCACGAGCATCCCGGCGGCGTGGGTCCGCTGTACATCGTCGCCGACCGGTTCCGGGTCGACCTCGCCTTCGCCGAGTTCGCCGGGGACGCGCCGGACGACGAGATCCTCGCCCAGTTCGACCGGCTGCTCACGCCGGCTACGAAGCTCGTATCGATCTCGCACGTCCTCTGGACCACCGGCCTGGTGATGCCGGTCTCGCACATCGCGGCCATGGCGCACGCGCGCGGCGCGCTGGTCCTGATCGACGGCGCCCAGGCGGCCGGCGCGATCCCGGTCAACGTGCGTGACCTCGGCGTCGACATGTACTCCGTGCCGGCACAGAAGTGGCTGCTCGGGCCGGAGGGGCTCGGTGCGCTGTGGGTCAGGCGCGAGCTGCTCGACTCGCTCGAGACGACCTTCGCCAGCTTCTTCACGTTCGCGAGCCTCGACTCGCGCGGGAACCGGACGCTGCAGACCGACGCCCGGCGGTTCCAGGTCACGAACTACCACCGGCCGTCGATCCTGGGCATGGCCCGCGCCATCGGCTGGCTGACGATGTACGTCGGGCTCGAGTTCGTGCATCGGCGCGGGGCCGAGATGGCGCACAAGGCGGCGGCCATGCTGGCCGAGATCGATGGCGTCGAGCTGCTCACGCCCCGTGACCGGATGGCCGGCCTGGTGTCCTTCCGCATCGCGGGCTGGGAGCCGCAGGCGGCGCTCGACGAGCTCCAGGCGCGCACGTTCGCGATTGCGCGGACGCTACCGCCGATCAGCGCGCTGCGCATCAGCATCGGGTTCTGGACGACCGAGGACGAGCTCGACAGGTTCATCGATGGCGTCCGCCTGCTGGCGGCGCATACGCCCGAGACGCTGCCCCAACGGCGCACGCTGACCATCGTCGGGCAGGGCTGACCCAAATTCATGCCCATCCGCGCATAACCCGTGAAGGCGCGTCGATCCTGGCTCGAGGTCCGCTGGCGACAGTTCCGCAACGCGCCGCGGCCGGTCGTGCGGGCGGTCGGCTCAAGCCTCGTCGTCGCGATCATCCTGGGAGCGGCGTATCTCGCCTACGACGTCGCGCTCTCGCGCGGCGCGAGCCTGCCCGGCGGTGACCTCCGGATTGGCGCCGCCGTGCTCTACGTCGTGGCGGTGCTGATCGCGGGCTCGTTGATCACATGGCTGATCGTGCCGCTCCCGCGAGGCTCGGGCTCGCGCGCGACACGGACACCCTGGAGCGCCGCGCTCGGCCTGTTCGCGGCGATCCCGATCGCGTACCTCGTGCTGGTGGTCGCGGTCCAGATCGTCAAGCCGCTGCTCGTCTGATGCCCCGCCGAAGGCCGCTTATGCACGGATGGGCATAGCTTTCGATGCTGGGGGAAGCGGGGGGAACCGGAGCGGCCGCCGGCGTTGCGGCGCGCGGCACGACGCGAGGCGTACGATGCTGCGGGGGAGTAGCCCAGTTGGTCAGAGGCGCCGAGCTTATACCTCGGAAGTCGGAGGTTCGAGTCCTCCCTCCCCTACCAAGGCATCAGAGCGCGGAGCGGATCTCCCTGACGAGCCGGTCGCGCCGGCCGGCGTCGAACGACTTCTGCGGCGGGAGCGAGGACAGCCACTCGGCGATCTGGCTCGGCTGGATGTAGGCACACGCCGGCGAGCGTTCGACCCTGGCGTCGGTGCCGACGACCGCCGCATAGACCTTGATCACGTGGTCGGCGTCCTCGGGCGAGAGCCACGAGCGAACGAGCTCGGCGTCGTGGGTGGCCCGGTCGAGCGGGTTCTCGATCGTTCGGATGTAGCCGCTGCCGACCCGGACCTCCCAGGTGCGCACGCCGCGCGACATGACCGCACCGGGCGGGGGCAGCTCTTCGATCACCGCCGCGCCGAACGGGCCAATGACCAGCTCGGGCAGCATTCGGTTGCCGACGGGCAGCCGAACACTGGTCGCGACGACGTGGTCGTCGCCGATGGCGCGGCGGAGCTTGACCGCCGGCGTCAGGCGCGGGCGCCGGGCCCGCCAGCGATCGTAGGCGGTGGCGAGGCGAGCCACGCCGACGAGGCCGAAGCCGGCGGGCGCGGTCAGGGCGAAGGTCCACGCCAGGGCGCCGATGACGAGCTCATAGGTCGACGGACGCCCCGTGGGCATGAATCGGGTCATGAAGGCCCCACCGAACACGATGTACAGCAGCGCGACGCCGGTGGCGGTGAAGATCGTGCCGGCGAAGAGCGCCGTGTAAAAGGCGAACCGGCTCGGGCGCCCGGCCTTGGCGCGGGTGGAGGCAAGGACTTGCATGACCGGCATCCTCGCGCGCGGGTCGTGCGCGCGAAATGGCCTGAAGGGGGCAGGACGCCGCCGCCGCTTCGGTCGAGCCGGACCATCCCCTGCCTGCCCGATCCGCCCCTGACCCAAGCGCACCACCGCACACGGCTCGGTTCCGACATGACCCCCGTACCATTGCGAGCTGCTCCGATCGCGCCCGATCCTCAATGGGCGTTTTTTCGCGGGGGTTCTTGTCTCACCCGCATGGGAGATCGGAAGCAAATGCAGGGAATCACCCGGGCCCTTGCGCGCCTGCTGGTCATGGGCCTCGTCATGACCGCTGTGCTCGTGGGCGCGGTCTACGCGGGCGTCGGTACGACGACCGCCATCGCGCTGGGCATCGTGCTCGCCGGAATCGTCGGCCTGATCGGTGTCGGTCGTCGACCTCGCGCCCGAGCGCCGGTCGAGCAGACGGCCGCGATGCACGCCACCCTTGCCGCCGCAGCCGCGACCCAGCGCACCGCCGACTCGACCGCGGTCGATGCCATGGCGCCGCCGCTGTCCTCGAAGGAGGGCGATCCGGAAGCCAACATGCCCCGCTGGCGCCGCCCGTCGCTGCTCGAGGCGCGCCGGTCCGATCCCACCCGCCAGGCGCCGGTCTACCGGCTGCCGATGCGCTTCAGCGACGATCGGACCAACCACTCGGACCTGCGCATCGTCCGCTACGCGGTCGTGCCCGTGCTCGACCGACCCGACGAGGTCCTCGGGTTCAAGCTGACGGACCTCGAGATGGGCGACGAGGTCCTCGCGGTCGGCGCCTCGGGCGCCTTCGTCGAGGTCACCTGCCCGAGCGGCGAGCACGGTTGGGTCCATCGCACGACGCTCGGTATGCGCAGCCCGACGACCCAGCCGGGCCACAAGACGTCAGTCACCCAGGAAGAGCACGACGCGCTGACAGCGCTCCTGACCGCCCGCGGGCTGATCTAGGCCGCCTTAGCCCTTGCGAAGCACCAGCAGGTGCTGGTGGGCGATGTTCGGGACGAAGCCGGTTGGATAGCCGTACGGTCGCAGCCGCGTCCCGGCCTGGTACCAGATCAGGTCTCCCTTGGGCGTCAGGCCCACCCCGGCCGCCCGTCCCGCGAGGTCCGCACCGGTGAACAGGTACTGCCCGTCCTGGTACGCGTCCCGCACGATCAGCACCGCGTAGCGGCGCGGCTTGAGCACGCGGGCGAGCTCGACGAGGACGGCCTCCATGCGATCGAGGAACGCCGGATAGTCCGGGGCGTTGGCAATGTCCGCCGGGTCGTCGGTGACCATCGCATAGTCGGTCCGCCGGTTTGAGAACGTCTCCGACAGGGTGCCGCCGGACATCGTCATCGGCAGCTGGACGTTGTACGGCGGGTCGGTGGCGACGAAGTCGACCGAACCGGCGTCGAGCGTGGGCAGGATCGCCAGCGCGTCGCCGACATGCAGCTCGCACCCCGAGGGGTCGAAGCCCCGTGGGCCGCCGGGGTCGTTCGGGCCGAGGTCGGCGAGGACCGGGCCCCGCCCATCGTTTTCGCCCTTGAGCTCGCTCACGACGCGCTGGTAGACCTCGGCCCAGCGCGGTGCCAGCTCGATGCCGAGGGCACGCCGTGGCCCGCGTGCGATCGCGGCGCCAAGCAACGTCCCGCCGACGCCGGCGAACGGATCCAGGACGAGCTCGCCGGTCCGCGTGAAGAACTCGATGAGTCGAGCCATCAGCCGCGGCGGCTTGTTCGCGCCGTGCGCCTTGCGCAGGGCATGCCCGAGCTCGGACGGGTAGGCCGTCGTCCAGACGGACTTGGTGAAGTACAGCCACTCCTCGCCGGTCAGCTCGTTCAGCGTGTTCCGCGGGTGGCGCGCCACGGCTACTCCGTGAGGGGCGCTTCGTCGCCGGGCAGCGCCGGCCCGGCGGTCATCGTCGTGTCCCGGATGTGGCGAACCGGCGAGAGCCAGATGACCACGATCGAGAGGACGGCGCCGAGCAGGCCGAAGGCGAACGCGGCGCGCAGGCCCGCCAACTCTGCGATAACGCCGCCAATGACGACACCGGCGAGGGTCATCAGCGTGGTGAACGTGAAGAAGGTCGCGTTGACGCGGCCGATGACCCGGTTGTCCACGCTCGACTGCACGAGGGACGTCTCGACGATCTCGTAGACCGTGCCGCCCGAGTCACCGATGAGCTGCTGGGCGACGAGGAACGCCGCGCCGAGGAGGAGGGCGTGGGCCGGGGCGAGCGGGATCAGCAGGTTGCCCAGCGCGAACAAGAGCATCCCGCCGAGGATGGTCCGGCCGACGCCAAGGCGCCGGACCAACGCCGGCGCGGCGACCGAGCCGAGGAGCGAGCCCACGCCGCCGAGGGCGGCGATGACGCCGATCGAAGCCGGATCGAGGCCGAGCTCCTTGTTTGCGTAGAGCAGGTAGGACGTCCCGAAGACGCCCCACAGGATGTGCGTTCCACCGTGGGCCAGGGCGAGGGCGCGCAGCACCGGCGATCGCGCCACGATCCGCAGGCCGTCGCGAATCTCGCGCAGCACCGGCTCGCGACGGTGGACGGGTTTGGTCGGCGGCTCGGGCCGGCGGATCGACCCCAGCAGCACGGCCGAGACGACGAACGACACCGCGTCGACGAGGATCGCGATCGGCGCGCTGAACAGGGTGATCAGGAAGCCGCCGATGCCGAAGCTCGTGAACTCGGCGACCGATCCGCTCGCCGTCAGCGCGCTGTTTGCGGCGACGAGCTGCTCGCGGCGCACGACCGTCGGCAGGTACGACCGATCCGCGACGTCGAAGACGGTGGTCAGCACGGCTGCGAAGAATGCCACCAGGACGAGCTGGGTCATGCCCAGCGCATGAGCGACGAACGCGACCGGGATCGAGCCCAGCAGGATCGCGCGCCCGAGATCCGCGGCGATCATGATCGGGCGGCGGCGCAGTCGGTCGACCCAGGCGCCGGCGAAGAGCCCGACGATGAGCGCGGCGACCTCCTCGCCGCCCCGGATGGCCGAGATCTCGAGCGGGCCGGCGTCGAGGATGAGGATCGCGGCGAAGGGCAGCGCCGTGCGGGTGATGAGCGAGCCGAAGATCGAGATCGTACCGGCCGACCAGACCGCAAGGAAGGTGCGGTTCCGCCACAGCGAGGCGGACGCGGACGGCAAGGTCATTCCGCGGGACTGTAGCGGGCGGCCGCGCGGCGCGGTGCATCGGGGCGCCGCGGATCCGCCGCTCCGCCCGGGTCACATGTGTCAGTGACACGATCGAGAGTCAGGCCGCTGGTGCCGTGTGGCACGATGGGCTCATGCCCGCGAGGTTCAGCAGCGAGCGGTTCGTCGGGCGCGAGCGAGAGCTGTCGCATCTCGCCGTGGCGCTCGAGGCTGCCGCCGACGGGCGGAGCCCGCGATTGCTGCTGTCCGGCGGCGGCGGAGCGGGCGTTAGCCGCCTGGTGACCGAGGCGGTGCGCCGCGTCGGCCGCCTGAGCGAGCCGTTCCAGGTGGTCCGGTGCACCGCCGTGCCGGCGCGCGGCCGCGCCGCCTACGGCCCGATCGTCGAGGGCTTCGCGCCGTGGCTCGCCGGCCTCGACGACGCGGAGCTGGCGCGCGCCGCCGGTCCCGGCGCCGAGCCGGTCGCCCGCCTCATCCCCGCTGTCGCGTCGCGGCTCGCCGGTGAGATTCCGCACGCCCGCCGCGAATCGATCGCGCCCGAGCGGCGCGCCGCGTGGATCGCGGAGGCGATCCAGGGGCTGCTCGAGCGCGCCGGCGAGCACCGGCCGATCCTGCTCATCCTCGAGGATCTGCACCATGCCGACGCCGGGACGCGCGGCCTCGCCACCTTCCTCGCGAGGGTGGCCCGGCCCGCGCGAGTGTGCCTCGTCCTGACGTATGGGATCGACCGCATCGCCCGCGGCCATCCCCTCGTCCCCGAGCTGTCCGCGATCACGACGTCGGCAGACCCGCCGTCACGGCTCGAGCTCGGGCCGCTCGATCGATTCGACCTCGCCCAGCTCGTGACCGAGATCGAGGGCGAACGCCCGACGGCCGCGACCCTGCTGCTTGTCGCCGAGCGCTCCGGCGGCGACCCGCTGATCGCCGAGGAGGTGCTCGCCGCCCGCCGCGAGCTGCCCGGCCTGTCCCTCGGCTCCACGCTCGACGAGCTCGTCCTCGCTCGCCTCGGACGCCGCGCGCCCGAATGCAAGCGCGCGTTGCGCCTCCTTGCGCCGGCGGGACGCCCGCTCGACCGGGGCGAGCTGGCAACCGTGGCTTCGACGTTCGAGAGCCTCGTCGACGGGAACCCGCCGCGCTCGACCACGCGCCCGCGCCGCGGCGATGGCGTCCTCGACGCCGACCTCCGGGCGGGCGTCATCGAGGCGCTGGACCACGGCTTCCTCATCGAGCGCGCCGACCAGCGGCTCGAGGTCCGCCACGAGCTGGTCGCGCAGGCGATCGAGGCGGACCTGCTACCGATCCAGCGCCGGCGCCATCACCTCGCTCTCGCCGCCTCGCTGGGCTCCGACCCACCGTCCGCGTTGAGCCACTGGCTGGCGGCGTACGAGCCGGCGCGGGCGCGCGCGGCAGCACTCTCGGCGGCGGCGACGGCGGAGCGACTCGACTCCGCGGCTGACGCGCTGGCGGCGCGGGAGCTGGCGCTGGAGCTGGGCGCCGCCAGCGGCGCTCGTGCCGTGGACGGCAAGCTCCTGTACGAGACCGCCGAGGTCGCGTTGGCGGCCGGTCGAGCCGATCGCGCACTGGCCTACCTCGAGTCCGCGGTCGGGCGGTTCGGCGAGCGCGAAGACGCGGAGATCGCGGCGTCGATCTACGAGATGCTCGGGCGGGTCTCGCGGGCACTCGGCGACCACGACCGGGCGCTCGCCGAGCACCGCCGCGCGGCATCGATCGTGCCCGGCGAACGATCCTACCTGCGGGCGTGGGTGCTCGCGTCGCTGGCCCAGACGCTCATGCTCCTGGGTCACTTCGCCGAGGCGACCCGCGTCGGCGGCCAGGCGATCCGGATCGCGAAGGAGGTCGGCGACTCGGCGCGCCGGATCGAGGCGCACGCCCTGTGCACGGTCGGTATCGCCAACGCGTGGGGTGCGTCGGGCGACAACGGCATCCGGCAGCTGCGGGACGCGCTCGAGCTGGCCCGGGAGCTGGACGACCCGGACGTCGCCTTCCGAGCGTCGCTGAACCTGACGACCGCGCTGGCGCTGTTCGGCCGGCGCGACGAAGCCATCGAGGTGACGCGCGAGGCGATCGATTGGGCGCGCAAGGCCGGCCTCGAGGTCGCCTACGGCAACTCACTCCGCGGCAATATCGCCGAGGCGCTGTTCAACGCCGGGCGGTGGGCCGAGGCGCGCGAGACGATCCGGATGGCGCTCGAGTGGAGCCCGGACGCCGTGGCCTTTGCCGATGCTTCGATGACGGCGGCGATGCTCGAGGTGGAGACGAGCGTCGACGAACGCGCCGCGAGCCTGCTGGGCTGGCGCCCGCTCGAGATCGACCACGCGCCGGACCCGCAGCTCGAGGTGCCGGCCACGCGCGCCGCGGCGTCGTTCGCGCTCTGGCGAGGCGACGTGTCCGACGCCCGCCGGGCCGCCGAGCGCGGCTGGGCGCTGGTTCGTCGCGCCGAGGACTGGGCGCTCACGGCGCGCATGGCCGCGACGTACCTCGAGGTCCAGGCGGCCGTCGCCACCGATGCGCGCGAACGGCACGCCCTGCCCGAGATCACCGGAGCGCGGCAGCGAGGCAAGCGGGTCCTCACCGAGGCCGAGGCCGTCCTGCGCACCAGCGGTGTCGTCCAGGGCGCTCCGAGCCGGCTCGAAGCCGACGCAAGCCTCGCCACCGCGCGCGCCTACGGGGCGCGCCTCGAGGGCCGCGACGATCCGGTGCTGTGGGACGCCGCCGCGCAGGGCTGGGAGCGAGCCGGCGAGCCCTACCAGGTCGCCCGCGCGCGCTGGCGCCAGGCGGAGGCAGCGCTGCCCGGGCGCGACGCACGCGTCGCTCGCGCCGCGGCGCGCGGGCCGCTCGCGGAGGCGGCGCGAATCGCCCATGAGCTCGGCGCACGGCCGCTCCTGCGCGAGCTCACCAACCTGGCGAGCCGCGCGCTCATCACGCTACCGGAGACAGAGGCCGCGACCGCCGCGCCGACGACGGTGGGCCGCCCGGTCATGGCGACGGGCGCTGGGGCCGGCTCCGGCGCCCGCGACGGTGGCCGCTCACGGCCCTCGCTCGGCGCGCGCGCCGCAGCGACGCAGGGCGAGCCAATCTCGAATCGGGCTCCCGCCCATGTCGCCGAGTCGAGCATCGCGGCGGCCTTCGCGCCGGACGACGCCGGCAAGCGACCCAAGGAGGCGTTCGGCCTGTCGCGCCGCGAGCGGGAGGTGCTGGCGCTCATCGCCGAGGGCCGCACCAACCGCGAGATCGGCGAGCGGCTGTTCATCAGCCAGAAGACCGTTGGCGTCCACGTCGGCAACATCCTGGCCAAGCTCGGCGCCTCTGGTCGGGTCGAGGCCGCCATGGTGGCGATCCGGCTCGAGCTGGTGCCGACGCCCCTCGCCGGTCGCCAGGCGGTGGCCACGAGCTGACACCTGGCCCGGAAAAAGAACAAGACCCGGAAGGAGGGTCCGGGTCTTGCTCGCGCGTCTGGCCTACCGGGAGGAAGGGACCGGTGGGCCCGGGAAGGTCTGGGTGGTTGCTGGAGACCTAGCTCCAGCGCCGCATGGCCGCTTCGACCAGGGCGATCGCCGCGATGGGGGCGACTGCCATGACGAAGGTCCAGGCGCGTCGGATGCGGAGGGCCATCAGTACTGTCTCCTAGCAGAAGGTTGGGTCCTCGCCGATCGAGGGAGCCAAACGTACGAACGGGCCCGCACCCAGTCGATGCGACGATAGTCAGGGGTCCGACCAGGACCATTGGGGGCGACGCCTGAACGCAACCCCACCCGACACTCCCCGAACGCTCTCAGCCACCCACGGCGACGGCCCCGACCCTACCGACGGCCGCTTACCCGCGGCTTATTCCGATGCCCGCCTGCACCGGACCTCGGTACTCTTTCGGGTCCTCGGCGCCTGGCGGGCACATCTGCCGGCCCGTCGTGCGCCGGCTCGAAGCCTCCTGACCTTCTGCCGTCGCGCGGCGTCGGCCGCGAGGTGTCGCACCAGGCTCGCCGCCGGCCCGCCTGGCGATCATCGCGCCGCCGGCGCCGGCTGGCACTCCGCGGAAGCAGCCGTGCGCTCGCCCCGCCGCCCCGGCAGGACGACCCGCGTCGACTGGCGGGCGACCTCCGTCTCGACCGGCTCGACCGCCACGTCTGCGCGCGCCCAGGCCGTGTCCCGGCGGTCGCTGGCGAGGGTCTCCCGGCGCCGCTGCGCTTCCAGCTCGAAGCTCGTCACTGCATCCATGTCGTCCACCCCTTTGGATCCCTTCGATCCTCTCCCTTTGCTTGATGTCGAACCTCTCGACGTCGAACAACCGAATCGTAGTCGGCAGATAGTTTGATGTCAAGCGATACGACATCGAGCTATTTGACATCGAGATGGGGCGGGCGGATACTCCGGCCCGTGAGCAGGAAGCGCGACGAGCATGACAAGCTCGACGACTGGCTCGACATCTGGACGCGCGAGATCCCGAACCTCGACCCGGTGACCGAGGGCATCGTCGAGCGCATCCAGAACCTGTACAAGGACTTCGACCGGTCGATGGAGGAGACCCTCACCAAGCACGACCTCGACCGGCGGGCGTTCCACCTGCTCGGTCGGCTGCGCAGCTACGGCCCCCCGTACCGCCGCTCACCCGGCCAGCTGGCGGGCGACATGCGCCTCTCCAGCGGAGCGATGACGAACCGCCTCGACCGTCTCGAGGCCGCCGGCCTCATCCGTCGCCTCCCGGACCCGAACGACCGCCGCGGCCAGCTCATCGAGCCAACAGCGAAGGGCCACGCAGCCTGGGAGCGCACCGTGGGGACCCAGGCGGAACGTGAGCGGCGAATCGCTTCCGTGCTTACCGCAACAGAGCGCGAGCAGCTCCATCGGCTGCTCCGCAGGCTGATGCAGGCCTTCCCGGACCGCGAAAAGTGGTACCACCCGGCCGGCGACGCAGAGAAGGGCGACCGGGACGAGAAGCCGGCAGACAAGCCCGCAGCCTAGCCCGCCTCGCGCCGGCCCCACCGGGTCAGCGATGATTCGCCTGATGACCCTCGACGACACCCCGGCGATCGCGGCCGTGCGCGAGCTCGGGGTCGCGCACGGCGTGGTCAGGACCGAGCCAGCCGGGAGCGCCGAGGAGAGCGCGGCCATGCAGGGCATCCCGCTCGAGGCGCTGCTGCGAACGATCGTCGTACGGCGCGGCGAGGACGACTACCTGTTCGTGCTCGTGCCTGCCGGCCGGCGCTTCGACTGGCCGAAGCTGCGCGGCCACCTCGGCGTGAGCCGGCTCTCCCTGCCCGATGCGGACGAGGCGCAGCGGGTCACGGGCTACGTGCGCTACACGATCACCCCGTTCGGCTCGACAAAGCCCTGGCCGGTGATCGCCGATGCCGCGCTGCTCGAGCAGCCGGTCGTCGCGATCGGCGGGGGCGCGAGAGGCGTGAATCTCCACCTCGCACCAGGTGACCTCGTATCGGCGCTCGGTGCCGAGATCGTCGACGTCACGGTTCCCGATCCGGGCGCCTGACCCTCGCCGGCGATTCCCGGACGCCACGCGCGGTAGCACTCGGCGCGACCTCCGGACGGCAGATGGCCCTATCTGCCGCTCTTGAGGCGCCTCGGCCTGCAAATCCTGCCCGGACGCTACCCGCGGTGACATGCGGGAACAGATGGCCGCGTTCGATCGCCGGCGTCGCTTCCAATGCTCCCCGTGGTGTCATCCGGGGATTCGATGGCGGCGGCGCCGAATGTCAAATCCACGGGGCCGGAGCGTGCCGCGCTCCGTGCTCCTCGGCTAGAGCGCCTTCACAGCCGCGACGAGGTCGGCAAGGCCCTGCTTCGCGTCGGCGAAGAGCATCCCGGTCTTGGGGTTCACGTACAGCTCGTTGTCGATGCCGGCATAGCCGCGGCCCATCGAGCGCTTGATGACGATGATCGACCTGGCGTGGTCGACGTCGAGGATCGGCATGCCGCTGACCGGGGTCCCCGCCCGTCGTGCCGCGGGGTTGGTCACGTCGTTCGCGCCGACGACCAGGGCCACGTCGGCGCGGTCGAACTCGGGGTTGATGTCCTCCATCTCGCGCAGCTGCGGGTAGGGCACGTTGGCCTCGGCGAGGAGGACATTCATGTGCCCGGGCATCCGGCCGGCGACCGGGTGGATCGCGTAGCTGACGTTCACGCCGCGCGCCTCGAGGAGCTCGGCGAGCTCGCGCACGCCGTGCTGGGCCTGGGCCACGGCGAGGCCGTAGCCGGGCACGATGATCACGTTCTGGGCGTAGGCAAGCTGGATCGCCGCGTCGTCGACGCCCAGCGAGCGGACGGTGCCACCCTCCGGTCCCTCGGCCGCGACCGTGCCCTCGCCGCCCCCGAATCCGCCGGCGATGATGTTGATCACCGAGCGGTTCATCGCGTCGGCCATCAGTTTCGTGAGGATGGCGCCCGAGGCGCCGACCAGGGCGCCGGCGATGATGAGGACGTCGTTGCTGATGACAAAGCCGGCCATCGCCACGGCTGTGCCGGTGAAGCTGTTGAGCAGGCTGATGACGACCGGCATGTCTGCGCCGCCGATCGGCAGGACCATCGTGACCCCGAAGGTGAGCGACGCCGCGATGATCACGAAAAGAATCGGGACGCTGACGTTGCCCAGCCACAGGTAGATCGCCGCGACCGCGACGACGACCGCGAGCGCCAGCGTGACCAGCTGCCCGCCCGGAACCTTGATCGGCTTGCCCGGGATGAGCCCCATGAGCTTGCCCGACGCGATGAGCGAGCCGGTGAAGGTGATCGAGCCGATGACGACGTCTAGGACAGTCGGGATGGCGACCTGGAGCGGGATCGCGCCGCCCGGGGCGAAGGTCTGGACGTTCGACAGCCGGATGTAATCGTCGATGGCGATGAGGGCTGCTGCGCCGCCGCCGACTGCGTTGAACAGCGACACCAGCTGCGGCATCGCGGTCATCTTCACCGTCCGCGCCGTGTACAGGCCGAGCCCACCGCCGAGCGCGATGCCGGCCAGGATGATGATCCACGCGGTGAGACCCGCCTCTCCCCTCGCCGCGAGCAGCACGGCCGTCCCGCCGATGGCGAGGGCCATGCCGCCGGCCGAGAGCAGGTTCCCGTTGCGGGCGGTGGCCGGCGAGTTCATGCGCATCAGCCCGAGCACGAACGCGGCCGCGCCCGCGAGCCAGACGAGTCGGACGACCGACTCGAGGGTTGCCAGGGCCTCGGGCGACATCGTCAGGCCTTCGGCGCGTCGGGCGCAGCGCCGCCGTCGGCCTTCGCCGCGGCGGGCTTGCGCTTGAACATCTGGAGCATGCGGTCGGTGACGACGTAGCCACCGACCACGTTCATCGTGGCGAACGCGACCGCTACGAAGCTCAAGAGCTGGCTCAGCAGGTCCGTTGCCGACGCGGCGATGACCATCGACCCGACGAGCACGATGCCATGGATGGAGTTCGCGCCCGACATCAGCGGCGTGTGCAGGGTCGCGGGCACCTTCGAGATCACGGCGAAGCCGCACAGGATCGCGAGCACGAAGACGGTCAGCGCGGCGAGCAGCTCGGGGCTCATGCCTTCGACTCCGCCGGCGCGAGCAGCTTCTTCACCGGATCGGATCGAATCACGCCCCCGTGGGTGATCGTGACCGGACCGGCAATCTCATCGGCCGGGTCGAGGTTGAGCGCGCCGTCCTGCACGAGCTGGAGCAGCAGCGCCGAGATGTTGCGGGCATAGAACTGCGACGCCCCGATGGGCATCGTCGCCGGCAGGTTCTCGGGGGAGATGAGGGTGACCAGGTTCTCGGTGACGACCGTCTCGCCTGCCTTCGATAGCTCGCAGTTGCCGCCGAGGGCCGACGCCGCCATATCGAGGATCACCGAGCCGGGCTTCATCTTCGCGACGGCATCCTTCGTGACCAGGATCGGGGGCTTGCGGCCGGGCACCTGCGCCGTGGTGATGACGACATCCATCCCGCCGATCACCTCGTTCAGCTCCGCCTGCTGCGCGGCGCGCTCCTCGGGCGTGAGCTCGCGCGCGTAGCCGCCGGCGCCGGTCGCATCGATCTGGGTCTTCATGGTCACGAATTGGGCGCCGAGCGATTCCGCCTGCTCGCGCGTCTCGGGCCGGACGTCGTACGCCTTCACCACAGCGCCGAGGCGCCTCGCCGTGCCGATGGACGCCGATGCCGAGGATCAGCACGTTCGCCGGCTTCGCTGTTCCGGCAGCCGTTGTCAGCAGTGGGAAGTACCGCCCGAACGCCTCGGCTGCCATGACCACGGCCTTGTACCCGCCGACGTTCGCCTGCGACGACAGCGCGTCCATCGTCTGGGCGCGCGACAGCGTCCGCGGGATCGCATCGAGGCTGATCGCGGTCACGCCGGCGCCAGCGAGCCGGGCCATGAGCTTCGGATCGAGCAGCGGCTGGAGCAGGCCGATCACCGCCTGGCCCTTGCGCAGCCGTTTCGCCTCATCGTCGCTCGGTTTCTGGACCCGAAGCACGACGTCTGCCTGCTTGTACAGGTCGTCGCGGCTGACGACCTTCGCGCCCGCCGCCTCGTAGGCGCTGTCCGGGATCAACGCGCCGACCCCCGCGCCCTTCTCGACGACGACCTGGAGGCCGGCCGCCGTGAGCTTGCCGAGCGCGTCGGGCACGAGCGCGACGCGGCGCTCGCCTGGCGCGGTCTCGCGGGCAACTCCGATGATCACCGAGGCATCACCTGGAAG
>VBGT01000076.1:82006-114818 GCA_005889475.1 Chloroflexota bacterium
CGGGCCGAAGTCTAGCGGGGAGCCATGGCTTGAGGGCGGACGATTCGATGACGTGGCCTAATAGGCCGACCGGCTCGCCCCAGGAGGCATCCATGATCCCCGTCGCGCGTCTCAACCACGCCGTCCTGTACGTGCGCGACGCCTCGGTCGCCGCCGAGTTCTACGGTCGCGTATTCGGCTTCGAGGTCGTCTCGAGCGAGTTCGAAGGGCGTGCCGTGTTCATGCGCGCCGGCAGCGGCGAGAACCACCACGACCTCGGCCTGTTCTCGGTCGGGCCGGACGCGCCTCGCCCACCGCACGGCTCGACCGGCCTGTACCACCTCGCCTGGGAGGTCCCCACGATCGAGGACCTGGCGACAGCGGCGCGTGAGCTGTCCGGGGCCGGCGCCCTCGGCGGCGCGAGCGACCACGGCGTTTCGAAGTCGCTGTACGGGGCGGATCCGGACGGCAACGAGTTCGAGATCATGTGGCGGGTTCCGCGCGAGTTCTGGGGCGAGTACGAGCGCCGGGGCACGGTCATGCCGCTCGACCTCGACGCCGAGGTCCGGCGCTGGGGAGCCGCGGCCGGCCCCGTCGCCTAGCGACTACAGGGTTGCGCCGCCGACCGCCACCACCATCAGCGTCAACACGTAGACGTGCCCGAGAGCGCTCCACAGGATCGAGCCCGTCCGCCAGTCGAGCCAGGCGAACAACGTTCCGCCGATGAACGTCGACCACAGCTCGACGTCCGGCTTGCCGACGTGGGTCAGCACGAACGGCACCTGCACCACCACGAGCGCGAGCGGCCCGATCCGGCGCCACAGCGCGAACATCAGGAACCCGCGGAGCAGGAACTCGGCAGGGATGAGCTCGGCCAGGTTGTTGAGGACGCGCCCACCCAGCGGGACGGCTTCGGCGCCGTAGAACGCGCGGAACTCCGGGAGCTGGGCGAGCGCCAGGATGATCGGGGTCATCACGACCAGCCCGGCCGCCAGGAGGGCCGCGCCCCAGCGCCAGTCCCCCAGCCGGAGCGCGTAGCGAGCGGGGCTGTCGCGGAAGGCGAGGGCGATGATCACCACCGGCACGACGAGGAACAGGACCAGCCGTTCGATGGTCAGGCTCTCGAGGCCTGCGATCTGCCCCTGACCGCCGCCATCCCCGGGTACGAACAGCCGCAGCTGGTCGGCGACGATGATCGCCGTCGTCGCCAGGACCGCCACGGAGGCGCGAATCGGCACGGCGAGGCCGGCCAGCCGCACATCCGCGAGGTCGCTGGCGTTCGGCGGGTAGTCGGGGCCGGCGACCGCGCGATCGACCAGGGTTCGGAGCGAGGTCACCTGCGGGACGATGCTCCGGCCGTCTGTCGGGACTCGTCGGGCAGGCGTTCGAGTGGCTCGGGCCAGCTGTTCGCGCCGCCGGTGGTCACCAGCCGAACATCGACGCCGGCCTTGTCGAGGATGCTCGCGGCGATCGAGGCGCGTGAGCCCGAGCGGCAGAACACGGTCACGGCCAAGCCGGGCGGGAGCGCGTCGAGGTGGCCCGGGAGGTCGGCGACGAAGATCCGCTCAGCGCCGGGGACGACGCCGTCGGTCGCCCACTCGATGGGCTGGCGCACGTCGAGGAGCACGCTCGCGTCGTCGCCCGCCGCCTTTGCCCGGTGGACCGCGGGCATCGTCGTGGTCGCGTAGCTCGACAGCGGCCGGCCAGAGGCGGCCCACGCTTCCACCCCGCCCGCGAGCCAGCCCGGAACCCGCTCGTAGCCGATCCGGAGGAGCTCGGTCGTCGCCTCGGCCAGGGCGTCGGGCGCCCGATCCGGCAGGACGAGGAGCACCGGGGCCGCGAACGGCACGAGCCAGCCGACGTAGCCCGAGAACGTGCCATCCAATTCGATGTTGAGCGAGCCGGGCAGGTGGCCCGCCGCGAAGGCATCGCGATCGCGGGCATCGACGACCGTCACGCCGGAGGCGGCCGCGGCCTCGAATGCCGCTGGATCGAGCGCCGGCGGCAGGATGAGCCTGCCCAGGACGCGCGGTCCGCGGCGGTTGATGCCGGCCATGTGCGCGTAGTAGTCCGGCACCCGGCCGAGCTCGCCGAGGACCAGGCCCCGGAACGCCTCCGGCGAACCATCCGCAAGCGCGAACGTCGGGTTTGCAAGTCGCTCCGTCCCGATTGTCGTCGTCCGGCCGGCGCTCATCGGGCCGGCGCTGCAGAAGCTGCCGGCGCCGTGGGTCGGGAGCACCTGGATGCCGTCCGCCAGCTCCGCAAGACGGCGCAGGCTCCGCTGCTGATCGGTCGTGAGGGCGTCGGTCAGAGCCGGCCCGAGTAGGTCGGTTCGGCCGACAGAGCCCACGAGCAGGCTGCCGCCCGTGAACACGGCCGTGGGCTCGTCCTCGCCGCCGAGCTCGGTCACGAGCCAGGCCAGGTGCTCCGGCGTGTGTCCGGGCGTGGCGAGCGCGGTCAGCCGGACGCCGCCGAGCTCGAGCGAATCGCCATCGTCGACGGCCCGGTGCGCGAACTGGTAGCCGCCGCGAGCCGGCGCCACGATCTCAGCACCCGTCGCGGCGCGCGCCTCGATCGCGCCCGACAGGTAGTCGTTGTGGACGTGGGTCTCGAGCACGTGCCGAACGCGCCAGCGCCGCCCCTCCGCCACCTCGAGGAACCGCCACGCGTCGCGCTGGGGATCGACCAGGACCGCCTCGCCCCCGTTGGCGAGCAGGTACGAGGCATCGCCGAGACCCGGCGTGACGAACAGCTCCAGGTCCATCGGCATCATCGTGACACGCCGCGCGAACGCCGACTCGGGGTACCCGGCACACGGACTCGTACCATTGCCGACGATGGCGAAGATCGGCTACGCGGCGTCGATGGAGCAGTTCCACCCGAACGACCTGCTCGACTGGTGCGAACAGGCCGAGGGGGCCGGGTTCGAGGCCGGGTTCATGGTCTCCGAGCACTTCCACCCGTGGACCCCGCAGCAGGGCCAGGCCGCCTTCGCCTGGTCGTTCATGGGCGCGCTCGGGCTGCGCACGTCGCTCCCGTTCGGGACCGCGGTGACCTGCCCCGGCTTCCGCTATCACCCCGCCGTGATCGCGCACGCCGCTGCGACCCTCGGCGCGATGTTCCCAGGCCGGTTCTGGCTCGGCCTGGGAGCGGGCGAGGCGCTCAACGAGCACGTCGTCGGCGGCGAGTGGCCCGAGATCGGCGTCCGCTCGTCGATGATGTTCGAGGCGATCGAGGTCATCTCGAAGCTCTTCACCGGTCAGGTGACCAAGCACCAGGGCAAGCACTTCACGCTCGAGAGCGCGAAGCTGTACACCCGCCCCGACGAGCCCGTGCCGATCTACGTCGCCACGTCCGGCCCGATCAACGCCAAGAAGACCGGCAAGTATGCCCAGGGCATGATCACGGTTGGCGCGGCCGACGAGAAGATCAAGCTCCTCTGGATGGCCTGCGACGAGGGTTGCGCCGAGGTCGGCAAGCCGCGCGTGCCGAAGCTCCTCCAGCTCCACGTCAGCTGGGCGCCGACGGAGGAGGAGGCGCTCCAGAACGCACTGCGCGAATGGCCGAACGGCGGGATGGCCTTCCCCAAGCAGGACATCAAGAACCCCGAGGACTTCGCCGCGATGGCCAGGCTGGTCCGGCCCGAGGACTTCAAGAACCGCGTCCTCATCAGCTCGGACCTCGAGCGTCACACCGCCCATGTCCAGCACTACCTCGACATGGGCTTCGACGAGGTCCACCTGCACAACGTCGGGCGCAACCAGGCCGAGTTCGTCGAGGTGTTCGGCCGAGAGGTGCTGCCCCACCTTCGCCTCGGCGCACCCAGCCCCGCGACCAGCCTCGTCGCCAGCTGAAAGACCCGGCGCGGGGCGGGGGAGTACCCGGACGTTCGTCCCACGGCGCCTTGGTCGGCTTCGCTACAGCCGTGGGCGCCCTGCTCGACTAGGCTGAGCAGGCCGCGGACGCGAGGGACCGCCGTAGCCATACGAGGCCAGCGACCATGCGACCTGCCCGCCCAGCCGCCCGCGCCCTGGCCTCCGGCATCGTCCTCGCCGCGCTCTTGACGAGCATCCTGCCGGCGCTGCCGGCGATCGCGAAGGCGCCGGTCAAGGTGACCGGGCGCGAGGTCAAGACCTCGGTCGACCATCAGCGCATCGTGCCCTTGCCGATCACTGCCTCGCACGTCGAGCTGCGTTGGCAGGGCGCCCACGAGGCGCAGCTGAGCCTCGCCTTCGGGATGCGCCCGAACCAGCTCGGCGAGGAGGTCGTCGTCGACCCTGGTGATGACGACGGCGGCCCCGACGCCGACGACCTCCACGGGCGCAAAGTCGCGCCCGCCGGAGATGAGACGTCGACTGACGTCATCTGGACAGGCGGCGCCCGCTTCGTACGAATCACGACCGATCGGCCGATCGGACACCTCACGGTGGTCGCCATCGATGCGCGGGCAGACATCGGGCTCATCCCCGGCCCGACCGGGGTCGTCGACGCGGCGATGGATCAGCCGACGATCATCCCGCGCTCCGGCTGGGGCGCCGACGAGTCGCTGCGCTTCGATGCGTCCGGCCAGGAGACCTGGCCCCCCGAGTTCTCACCCATGCAGAAGGCGATCGTCCACCACACGGCCGGCCGAAACGGCGATCCGAACCCCGCGGCGACCATTCGGGCGATCTACTGGGCGAAATCGATCGGCCGGGGCTATGGCGACATTGGCTACAACTTCCTGATCGACGAACAGGGCCGGATCTACGAGGGCCGGCACTCGCGGGATTACGCCCCCGGCGAGTCGCCCACCGGCGAGGACCTCGCCGGCAACGTCGTGCGCGGCGTCCACGCTCGCAGCAACAACTACGGGACCGTCGGCATCGCGCTCCTCGGCAACTTCCAGAACCGCCAGCCCACGACCGCGGCGCGGGTCGCGCTGGAGCGGCTCCTCGCCTGGAAGCTGGAGCGGCATGGGCTCGATCCGCTCGGGGGATCCACGTACATCGGCCTGCTGGGCCCCACGAAGTGGCTGTACAACATCTCCGGCCACCGCAACGTGGATGCCACGGCCTGCCCCGGCGACACGTTCTACCCGACCTTCCCGCAGCTGCGACAGCGCGTCGCGAGCCGGATTGCTGCGACCACCGGCGCGAGCCACGACACCAGCCCACCGGCGGTCAAGTCGTTGACCGCAATCGCGGCCAACCCGACGGGCGGCACGACGATCCCCTTCGGGCTCATCTTCAGCGAGCCTGTCAACGGGCTGGAGGCGTCCGACTTCGGTGTCAGCGGCAGCTCGCATGGCTGGGGCGTCACGGACGTCAGCGGTGGCCCGGTCGGGTACACGGTGGAGGTCAGCGCAGACCACCCAGACGACGGCACCGTGCAGCTGGAGCTCGCCGCGGACGCCGTGACCGACTATGCGGGCCTCACCGGACCGCCCGGGGCCAAGTCGGCAGAGGCAACGTACGCGCGCGACGAGGCAGGGCCGACCGTCGTGCTGTACCAGACGCCGCACCGGAAGTACATCAACGACGCGAACCTCAACTACTTCAACGTCACGGCTGCGTTCAGCGAGCCCGTGATCGGCTTCGGGCCGGGGGACGTTGTCCTCGGCGGGACATCGCACGCGGCGCGTCATTGGGTGGTTCCGGCGATCTTCGGGGAGGTCCCCGGCGCGAGCTATGGCTTCAGCGTCGAACAGCCCAGCTGGCTCAACGGCACGCTCACGTTCCAGATCCCGGACGGCGCGGTCACCGACCTCGCGGGCAACCCCGTGGCCGCCTCGAACCTGGTCACCATCTACCTCGACAGGTCCGCGCCGACGACCTCGGCCCCGCGGGTCACCCTGCGTGGCGACACGACGCTCGCCGGGGGCGCATTGCGTGTCCGCCTCGACTGGAGCGCGAGCGACGTCGGGCCGGCGGGGATCGCGACCTACGACATCGCCCGGAGCGTCGACGGCAACCCATTCAAGATCCTGATCGGCGGCTTGACCGGGACGTCCTTCAGCACCGGTGTGACCTCAGGTCACAGGTATCGCTTCGAGGTCAGGGCGCGCGACAAGGCGGGCAACGTCAGCGGCTGGAAGGCCGGCGCGACCATCAAGCCGGCGCTCGTCCAGCAGACGAGCGGCCTCGTCCATTTCTCGGGACGCTGGGGGACGGCGTCCAAGAGCGCGTACTCGGGCGGTTCGACGCGCTTCCTGGCCGCAGGTGGATCCGCGGCATGGCTCCAGACATCCGCCCGGAGCCTGTCCTTCGTCACCACGAAGGGGCCGGGCCGGGGCCAGGTCAGGATCTATATCGACGGCGTGTACCAGACGACGATCGACCTCGGCGCGGCCAGCACGACCTACCGCTACGTCGCCTTCGCCAAGACATGGAGCGCGGTCGGGACGCACCGGATCAGGGTCGTGGCCGTGGGCACCCCCGGCCGCCAGCGGATCGACGTCGACGCGTTCGGCGTCGTGCGCTGATCGGCGGCCGAACCCCTCTCTCGGCCCGCTTGCGCCGTCAGTCGGCGGCGGCAGCGTTTCGCGGCCGATCGCGTGCGATCCGGCGCGCTCGACCGGTCACCGCGATGAAATCGCGCAGATGGCGCATCGGCCGGATGTGGCTGCGTTCCTCACCGTAGATCGTCCGGATCGGCACCCAGTCGATCGGCCAGCCCTCGCGCAGGCAGATCGCGATCATCTCGACCTCGAACGCGAAGCCTGACTCCCGGCTGTCGAGCGTGGCCGCCATGAGGCGGCGGCCGACCAGCCGGTAGCCCGACTGGTTGTCCTCGATCCAGCGCCCGAGGGCCGCCGAGAGCACCACCGTCCCGACCCAGTTCGAGAGACGGCGGGCCGGCGGCATGTGTCGGAAGTCGCGACGGCCCACGATCAGCTCGGTTGGTTGGCCTGCCAGCGTCCGGCGGGCGTACGTGGCGAGGAAGGCCGGGATCTCGGCCGGGTCATGCTGGCCGTCCGCGTCGAGCGTGATCACGGCCTCGGCGCCATCTCCCAGTGCGGTGGAGAACCCGGCCCGCAGGGCGGCGCCCTTGCCCCGGTTCGGCGCCTGCCGGATCACGCGCGCGCCTGCCCGCGCCGCGACCCCGGCCGTCGCATCGGATGAGCCGTCGTCGATCACGAGCACAGGCAGGTGTCGCAGCGCCGCTTCCACGACACGCCCAATGCGAGGCTCCTCGTCGTGCGCCGGGATCAGGGCCAGGAGCGCGCCGCGGGCCCGGGCGTCGAGCGTCGTCATTGGCCGATCGTACGTGACGCCGTATGCGCCGCTGTCACAGACCCGAAAGCCGTTCGACCCCTCGCGTATCGCCGTGCCGTCCACGAGTGGCGGACGCTCAGCGCATGTACCTCGTCGGTGCACGTTTCGGTGATGCCAGATCGGCGAACGATGCCCTCGGCGAGCTCCGCGACAGGATCGCGGTTGCGCCGGGCGATCTCGGCCTGCGCCCGCTCGGCAGCCTGCGCTACGAGCGCCCCGCGGTCGGGGTCGTGGTCGCCGGCCGGTTCGAGCTGACGGACGTCGACTCGGTCGTCTCGATCATGGAGCGCCACGGTGGCGAGATCGTGTTCCGACGGGCGGAATGGCGACCCCCGCGCCCGGCGGCGTCACGCGGCGATCGATCGTGCGCCCGGTGCCAGCGCCTTACGGGGCTGCGTAGGTGACGGCGCCGAACGAGTCGAATCGATAGCGGTCCAGGTCGACCCGGCCGCTGATGCCGGGGACGAGCCCCTCGCTCGTGTACTGCCAGAACGTCCAGGATTTGCCGCCCCAGTTGTTGCCCGGGACGGACGGGCTGGTCGTGTTCCAGTGGGCGATCCAGAGCATGGCGTAGCCGTTGTCGGCGAACCAGTGGGTGTCGCTCATGTAGGTCCGCCAGAAGTAGGGGCTGGCGTAGATCATCGGCCGCACGCCCAGCCGCTCGAAGACGCGGCCCACCCAGGCCTTGACCCAGGCAATGAGCTGCGCGTCGGTCAGGCCGCCCGTGCGCTCGAGATCGAGCGTCGGGATGATCATGCCCGGCTGGTAGCCGGCGGTGTCGACGAACCAGTCCGCCTCTGACGCCCCGTCGTTCAGGTCCGGGCGCGCGAAATGGTAGGCGCCGAACGCGAGGCCGGCAGCCATCGCGCCCGCCTTGTTCGCGTCGTAGCGGCCGTCCTCGTAGCCGACCCCCTCCGTCGCCTTGGCGATGGTGAACCGCTTGCCCGCGGCCGCGACCATGGGCCAGTTGATCACGCCCTGCCATTTCGACACGTCGATGCCCTCGACGTAGCTCGAGGTGGCCGCGGCCCGGAACAAGCCGGTCGCCGCGTAGACCTGGTCCACGCCATACAGCGAGCTCACGGTCTGTCCACCGACCTCGACGATCCGGTACCAGGTGTCGCCCGAGACGCTCGTCGCGCAGTCGGCAGCCCAGGCGCCGCCGCTCACCGCATCCGCGGCGGTCACGACGACGTTGTTGTCGATGATCGTGGTCGTGCCGGTGTCGGTGGACGGGCCGGCGCGCAAGCGGACCGCGCAGTTGGTGATCAGGTCGGCGGTGTCGGGCGTGGGAGTGGGCGTCGGCGTCGGTGGGGGTGGGGGCGGCGGCGGGGGCGGGGGCAGCGGAACGGGCTTGAACAAGCCTCGAGCGACATAGACCGCGGACCGGCCGAAGAGCGACTTGGTGGTCCTGCCGTTGATCGCGATGACCTTGAGCCACAGGTTCCCGGCGCGGCCGCCGTCGCAGCCCGTCGACCAGTGGCCGCCCGAGACGCTGCCGACGGTGGTGACGACGGCGCCACGCGCGACGACCCGGAGGATTCTCGACGACGTGTTCGGGTACGCGCGGACGTTCGCTGTGCACCTCGCCTGCCACTTGCTCGTGGCTGCGTCGGTCTCGCCGGCGAGGCTCGGGAGGATGACCAGGACGGCAAGCGCCGCGATCACGATCGGCAGCCATGATCGATGGACCCGTCGGTGCATCGCGACATCCCTCCTGAGCGCTGCGATCGGGCGCTACCCTCGAATGATCGAAGCGCCGCCGGCGAGTGTCTCTAGCCCTACAGTCCTGCCCCGGACCGACCACGGCGCAGGACCAGGACCATCACGAGCAGGACGCCGATCAGGGCAGCGCCGAGTCCGGCCGCGACCGCCGGGTCGAGGTCGGCCACGGGCGAGGCATCGATCGGCGGCGGGTTTGGCGCGGTTGCGCCTGATGGGCCGAGTGCCGACGGGGCTGCGCCGGGCGACGAGGGTCGGGTTGGCTCGGCCGTTTCGGGCGCGAAGGTGGTCCCCTCGGTGGCGCTGGGCTCGGGGCTCGCCTCGGGTGAAGCGGGAAGAGCGGTCGGCTTCACGGTGTGCCCGGGCCTGGGTGTGACCGCCGGCACGACCGTTGTCGTGAAGTTCGCCCACAGGTATTGGCGGAGCGTCAGCCCTGAGGCGCGGATCGCGGCCGCGAGGTCGCGGCCGACGTACCGGTAGTGCCACGCCTCGTTGGCGTAGCAGGTCACGCGTTGATCGTTCGGGGGGTAGCTGCGGATGAACCCGTACTCCCAGGCGTGCTTCTTCATCCAGCTGCCGGCTGGCGTGCTGCCCCACGAGCCGGTGAACGGCGAGCCGCCGGGATCGCTCCGGAAGTCGATCGCCAGCCCGAGCTGGTGCTCGGAATGGCCCGGTCGCGCTGAGAAGGTCAGCGCCGAGGCGTAGCCGTTGTTCGCCACCCAGCCGTCGAACACCGCCTGCTGCGACTCGTAGCTCCGATACGCGCTCTGGACGCCGATGGCGTTGCCGGCTGCTGCCGCCGCCTCGGCCATCGCCCGCAGGTCGTCGATCACGATCGCGCGCACCTTGCCGCGGCCGGCGATCCCGGCCTTGGAGACGGACACGAGATCCGGCGGGATGTAGCTCCGGGGCACGCGCAGGATCGTGTCGACGAGCGTGGTCGACCAATCGTCATAGCCGCGAGGCGTCGTCATGATGTCGTCGTACCGACAGGGCGGCAGCGGGCCCATGCCCCGCGCGCCGGCGGGCGCGATGCCCGGCTGGAGGGCGGCCAGCGTCACCAGCGCCAGGGCAGCGGCAAGCGCGCCACGGCGCACGCGGGACGGCATCGGAGGGGGAGCGTAGGCGGCGCCGGGCGACCTCGCAACCGCCGGGCTGACGGACCCGGCCCGGTACCATCGCCGCGATGAGCCCGCCCGGCCCTGCGCCGCGCACCGTGGTCGTCGACAGCCGGACCTTCGAGCGGATCCCGATCCGTACCCCGGTCCTGATGCCCGGCGACGACATGCCGGCGATCATCCGCGAGCACGCCGGCCCGCACCTCCGCGCCGGCGACACCGTCGTCATGTCGGAGTCCGCGGTCGCGATCATGCAGGGCCGCGCCCGTGATTGGCGGACGATCCACCCATCGGCGCTCGCCCGCTTCCTGTCGGAGCGCGTGACCAAGACGACCTGGGGGACCGGCCTGCGCAGCTCGTACGCGATGCAGTACGCCATCGAGCTGACCGGCGCTCCGCGGATCCTCCTCGCCGGCCTGGCCCATAGCGTCGGGCGCCTTCTCGGCAAGAAGGGCTGGTTCTATCTCGTCGCCGGGCTCAATGCCCGGATGATGGATGCCGAACACACGATGGGCATCGCAGAGTTCTACGAGTGCTGCATCCCGGCCCCCCACGACCCGCCGGGCACGGCACGGGCGCTGAAGGCGGCGACGGGCTACGACGTCGCGATCTGCGACATCAACGACATCAACCCGGCGTGGTGTGTGGCCAGCACGCTCCCGAAGGAGCAGGCGCGACTGCTCGAGCGCAGCTTCGACGACAACCCGCTCGGGCAGTCCGACGAGCAGACGCCCATCGGCATCTGGCGGGAGGTTGCGATGGACAGCCCGGGTGAGCCCCGCTAGAGTTCGGCGCCTGATGCGCGAGTTCCCCCTGCCCCTGACCTGCGCGTGTAGCCGGCGAGCGTCGGCTGCGGCCGGGTTCGGGCACGTCTGAGGACGCGCCGCTCGACCCGTCCGGGCCGGCCTCGCTGATTCCCGTCTCGTTCGCGAGGCTCGCGCCGGCGTCCTGATCTCTCAGCGAACCGGTCCCGGTGCGCCCTCGCGATCCCTGTTCACGAGGACTGCCCGCATGTCAGCTCAAGGCATAGCTCCAACTCGATTGATCGACCCGCGAGGACACCGCTTCGGTGCCGCGCTGTCCGCGGTGTTCCTGACGCTCGGTTTCATGGCCGACGCCCCGATCGTCATCCCGGCCGTCGGCCTTGCCCTCGGCGTCAGCGCCTACCTCGGCACCCGCTACTCGGTCCTCGGCCGGCCCTGGCCGTTCGTCCGCCGAGCGTTGCGGCTCGGGCCGCCGGCCGAGCTCGAATCGGAGGTCCCGCCGCGGTTCGCCCAGGCGCTGGGCACACTTGGGCTCGCGCTCGCGACCCTCGCCCTTGCCGCGGGTGCTCTGGGCGGCGGGTCGATCGCCATCGGGACCGGCTGGCTGCTTGCCGCGGCGGTCGCTAGCCTGCAGCTCGTCCTGGCCGTGACCGGGTACTGCCTCGGCTGTCAGCTCTATCGGCTGCGCTGGTACGCCCCGCGCCTGTTCGACCGCATCGTCGGCACCTCCGCCGTCGACGCCGCCGCTTGAAAGCAAAGGAGACTGTTCGAATGACCGCCTACGCCAAGAACGTCCTCGTCGATGCCGAGTGGGCCAAGGCCCACATCAAAGACCCGAACGTCCGCTTCGTCGAGGTCGACGTCGATACGGCTGCCTACGACGAGGGCCATATCCCCGGAGCCGTTGCCTGGAACTGGACGAGCCAGCTGTCCGACGGGATCCGTCGCGACATCGTCAGCCGCGAGGACCTGAGCAAGCTGCTGAGCGAGTCGGGCATCGCTTCCGAGACGACGATCGTGCTCTACGGCGACAACAACAACTGGTTCGCCGCGTGGGCGTACTGGCAGCTCAAGCTGTTCGGCGTGGAGGACGTGAAGATCCTCGACGGCGGGCGCAAGCTCTGGCTCGCGCAGGGCCTGCCGACGTCGACCGACGTCCCGAGCTACAGCGCGACCGGGATCGACCTGCCGCTCGTCGACCTCAGCCATCGGGCCTTCCGCCAGGAGGTGCTCGACCACATCAACAGGGACGGCGCGGCCCTCGTCGACGTCCGCTCGCCGGGCGAGTACTCGGGCGAGCTCCTCGCGCCGGCGGCGCTCCCGCAGGAGGGCGCCCAGCGCGCTGGCCACGTGCCCGGCGCGGCGAACATCCCATGGGCGACGGCTGTTCGCGAGGACGGCACGTTCAAGGACGCCGACGAGCTGCGCGAGCTGTACGCCGCCAAGGGCATCACCCCGGACAAGGACATCATCGCGTACTGCCGGATCGGCGAGCGTTCGAGCCACACCTGGTTCGTGCTCCACGAGCTGCTCGGCTTCGACCGCGTGCGGAACTACGACGGCTCGTGGACCGAGTACGGCAGCCTCGTGGGCGTCCCGATCGAAAAGGCGGTGCCCGCGCTCGTGAGCTGATC
Organism: Chloroflexota bacterium; assembly: GCA_005889475.1. GTDB lineage: Bacteria > Chloroflexota > Limnocylindria > Limnocylindrales > CSP1-4 > UBA5189. The sequence continues at coordinate 94,480 of VBGT01000076.1, forward strand.
GGAGGGGCATGCGGCGCCCGGAAAGCCGCGTACAGTCCGGATCGTGCCCTCGTCGTCCGCTGCGCCGCCGCCGCCCACCCACGAGCGGAAGGTCGTGTCGGCGCTGTTCGTCGACCTCGTCGGGTTCACGGCCACGTCCGAGAGCGCCGATCCCGAAGACGTCGAGGGGATGCTGACGACGTACTTCGCGATGGCCCGTGCGCAGATCGAGGCGCACGGCGGCGTCGTCGAGAAGTTCATCGGCGACGCCGTGTTGGGCGTCTTTGGCGTCCCGGCGGCGCACGAGGATGATCCCGAACGCGCCGTCCGAGCGGCCCTGCGCATCTGCGAGGACGCGGCCGGTCTCAAGACGCTCGACGGGACGCCGCTCCGGATCAGGGTCGGTGTCGACACCGGCGAGGTCCTCGTCCGGCTCGGCGTGGCCCCCGGCGCGGGTGAGCACTTCGTCACCGGCGACACGATCAACACTGCGTCGCGCATCCAGGCGATTGCCCCGGAGGGCGGGGTCGCGGTCGGACGCGCGACGCACGACGCGACGAAGGCTGTCTTCGGGTACGAGGAGCTGCCCCCCGCCGTTCTCAAGGGCAAGGCCGAGCCCGTTCGGATCTTCCGGCCGACCGCCGCCAGAGCCCGCCTCGGCGTCGATCTGACCCGGACTCACGGCAGCGCCTACGTCGGCCGGGAGATCGACCTCGGGCTCCTCAAGGGCCTCTTCGACAAGAGCGTCGCGGCGAGCTCGGTTCACCTCGTCACGGTGGTCGGCGAGCCCGGGATCGGCAAGAGCCGGATCGTGGCCGAGCTCCTCGCCCATGCCCAGGCCCGCGTGCCCGGCCTCACCTGGCGACAGGGCCGCTGCCTGCCCTATGGCGACGGGGTCACCTTCTGGGCCCTCGGCGAGATCGTGAAGGCCCACGCCGGGATCCTCGAGTCCGACGACCCGACCGTTGCCGCCGCCAAGATCGACGACGCCGTGCCGGCCGGCCCCGACCGCGATTGGCTGCGCCAGCGACTGCGGCCGCTCGTCGGCGTCGATGCCAGCTCGGGCGCCGAGCGTGAGGAGCTCTTCGCGGCTTGGCGGACGTTCCTCGAAGAGCTCGCCGAAGCCCACCCGACCGTCCTCGTGTTCGAGGACATCCACTGGGCCGACGATGCGATGCTGGCGTTCCTCGAGCATCTCGCCGACCGCGCCGCCGGCGTCCCGCTGTTCGTCGTCGCCACGGCCCGTCCGGAGCTCTTCGAGCGCGACGCGAGCTTCGGTGCCGGCCTGGCGAACGTCAACCGGATCAACCTCGCTCCGTTGAGCGACGAGGAGACCGCCCAGCTCGTGGCAGATCTCCTCGGGGCCGTCGTGCCACCCGAGCTGCAGGCGCCGATCCTCGAGCGGGCCGACGGCAACCCCCTCTACGCTGAGGAGTTCATTCGCCTCCTGGGCGACCGGGATCTGCTCGTCGAATCCGATGGCGCGGTGACGCTCCGAGAAGGGCATACGTTGCCGTTGCCGGATTCGATCGGCGCCCTCATCGCGGCCCGCCTCGACACGCTCCCGGCCGAACGGAAGGCGATGCTCGCCGACGCCGCCGTCGTGGGCAAGGTCTTCTGGGCGGGCGCCGTCGCGGCGATGGGCGAGCGAGACGTCGCCGCGGTGAACGAGGCGATGCGCGAGCTGGCGCGAAAGGAGCTTGTCCGGCCGGCTCGCCACTCCTCCATGGTCGGCGAGGCCGAGTACGCGTTCTGGCACGTCCTCACCCGGGACGTCGCCTATGCCCAGCTGCCACGTCCGTCCCGGGCGGCACGCCATGTCGCCGCAGCCGAGTGGCTCGAGGCGAAGGCCGGTGATCGGGCCGAGGACGTCGCCGAGGTCCTCGCCCACCACTGGGCAACGGCGCTCGACCTGGCGCGAGCGGCCGGTCAGACCGAGCGAGCGGCGAGCCTCGAGCCCAAGGCCCTCCGAGCCCTGACGCTCGCCGGCGAGAGGGCGTTCGGGCTCGACATGGCGGCCGCCGTGGCGAGCTTCGAGCGCGCCCTGGCCCTCGCGCCGCCGGGACATCCGGGTCGACCACGGCTCCTCGTGAAGGTGGCTGACGCGATGGGTGACAGTGGACGGATGCGCGAGGCGGTCGAGCTCGCCCGGGAGGCCGTCGAGACACTCCGGGAGCAGGGCGACCTCGTTGGGGTCCTCGACGCATTGGGCGTGCTCGAAAACTGCTACCTGCTGCTCGCCGACGCGCGGCGCTGGGTCGTCGTCGCCGAGCGCCTGACGATCGCGGAGACCCTGCCGCCAGGCGACGAGGTCGTCCGTGCCATCGTGGGAGCCGCCCAGGCCGAGCAGTGGGCCGGCCGTCACGAGGCTGCGCTCGAGCTCCTCGATCGCGCGCTCACCATGGATGCATCGCTCGGGGGCGGCGAGTCGTTCCGCATCCTGGCGAACCGGGGAATGACCCGCGGTCTGATGTGGGATGCCGGCGGTCTCGACGACATACGTCAGGCGATCGCGCTCGCGGTCGAGAACGGCCACGGGTCGTTCGCCGCATGGTGGCACAACAATCTCTCCGCCCTGCTCATCCCGTTGGAGGGGCCGGCGCCGGCCCTCGAAACCCTGCGCACGGCGACGGCGCTCGCCCGCGCCCGGGGCCTGGAAGCGGCGACCGACACGATCATCGGCAGCACGATCAATGCGCACTGGGACCTGGGGAACCTCGACGAGGCCCTCGAGCTCATTCGGGAGCTCGAGCGTCGCAGCACTGCCGACCGGAGCGTGCTGTCGCGCGCCGAGGGCTGGTCCTACGAGGCACTCGTGCTCGTCCTCCAGGGCCGCGCGGACGTCACCGAGGACCGGCTCGACTGGATCGCCACCACGGTGCGCGCTTCCGGGAGCGCCGAGTATGGCGTCGTCGGCCTGGGTTCGTGCGCGATCGCCTGGGCGGCGCTCGGCCACGCCGATGTCGCCGAGGCGCTCCTTGCCGAGATCGCCGCGAGTCCGGGCATGCGCCGCCAGCTGACCTACGCGATGTATCTGTCGCCCCTGGTGCGAGCCGCCCTTTCGATTGGGGATGATGCTGTCGCTCGCCGTCTCATCGAAGGTGTCGAACCGGAATATCCGTTCGCCGCGCACGCCCTCGTCACCACCGGGGCCGCCCTCGCCGAATCCGGTGGCGACCTCGCGACCGCGGCTCGTGCGTACTCGGACGCCGCGACGAGGTGGGCATCGTTCGGCGTCCCGTACGAGCAGGCGCTGGCGCTGCTCGGTGCGGGTCGCTGCCTGATCGCGCTCGATCGATCCGCGGAGGCCGCGCCCGGCCTGCGTAAGGCCCGCGAGCTCTTCGCGCGCCTCGGCGCGGCGCCTGCGCTCGCCGAGACCGACGCGCTCCTGCAGCAGCCCACGTCGCTCGCGGCTGGTTGAGCGAGGGAAGCTGGCGCGCCCGGAGGGATTCGAACCCCCGACCCTGTGGTCCGAAGCCACATGCTCTGGTCCGCTGAGCTACGGGCGCGCGGACGCACAGGGTAGCGCAGGGCTAGGCTGCGCCTGATGGCCCGGGCGGGTGCGCCCGGCAACGCGGGGAGGACGCGACCATGGCCACAGGCAGCGGCACGAAGGCGGATCCGTGGGTGCTCAAGACGCCTCCGGGCACGTCCGACTACACGATGTACCGCGACGACACCTCGGATCCGCCGGCGATCGTCTGCCAGGTCGGCTCGACGCAGCTCAAGTACAGCGCGCGGGCGATCGACGACCTGCACGCCATGCTCAAGGCGCACGGCGACTGGATGGAGCTCGGCGCGGCCGACGAGCAGAAGGACGCCAAACCGGGCACGGTCGAGGCGTGGGGGCGTGACCCATCGAACCCCGTCGGCGGCTGGTACGGGCTGCGCAAGGGCTACCGCGGTCGGTTCGGCTTGTACATGCCGCCCCTGCTCGAGGCGCTGGGGCTCGCCGAGCTGACTCACGACGCCAAGGGCAACCGGATGCGGGCGAAGTAGGGCTAGCCGTCACGCGGAGAAACCCGCTCGCGAGCACCGCCAGAGCCGGCGCTCGCTCGCCACCAGAGCCCGGCGCGGTCACACGGCACTCTGGTTCTCCCTATCGGCACCTGGCCACGATTTGAGGCCCAGATTCGAACCACCTTCGCGGTATCGAGCGGAATCGGGGACGGGTGGGATAGGGCCCCCGGCGTCGAGCACGGCCGCGATGTCAGGTGCGAACCAGGGTCGGATCTGACGCTCGGGCGGTGACATTCATCGGATAGCTCGAAGCTGGCTGCTCGATGACCGGGTTGGGGCGGACGGTGAGCCTCATCCATCCTTTGCGCGCGTTGGGCTCGCGGCGCCTGGAGGGGCGCTCGGCTAAAGCCCCGCCTGCGGGCAGATGCCGGAAATAAAGGCCATCGGGCCCGAGGAACTGTGATTCCTCCGGATGTGGCGGGCCGGGGTGCGGCCATAGCGTGACGACATCGACCTCCGCCGGGGGCCGAGCACCCCAAAGGGAGGCCCGCGATGCAGCCAGATCCGATCACGCACCTGTGGCTGTACGAGCAGGAGCTCGGACGGACCATGAAGCAGAACGCGCTCGAGCGCGCCGCGCGCAGCGCCAACAAGCCGGCCGCGCGGTACCGCATCAATCGCCTCAAGGATCGGATCGTCGTCTTCGGACGGTCGCTTCGACCCGCAGGCACCGGGAGCGCCTGAACCAACGGGCGCGCCATCTGGGGACCGGTGATTCATGGGATCTCCTCCCTATGATCAACCGAAGATGGCCCGGCGCCTGTCCAGCCCGGTGTTCGTCGGCCGCCAGACGGAGCTAACGAGGCTCCAGTCAGCGGCCGACGCCGAGCGTTCCGGACATCCCGGCCTCGTGCTCGTCGGCGGTGAGGCCGGCGTCGGCAAGACCCGCCTTGTCGCCGAGCTCGTGGCCCGTCAGCGAGAGTCCGGCTGGCTGGTTCTCGAAGGCGCCGCCATCGCGGTCGGCGCAGAACTGCGCAAGCTCGGGGTGACGTCGCGGACCGAGGCGGCGACGACCGCCGTCCGTCTGGGCCTCGATCGGGACGAGCCGGCACCGGGCGCCTCGTCGCCGCCGGGCGGCTAGCTCTCAGCTTGGTCGCGTGCTCCGGTAGCGGCGGCCGATGAGTGCGTAGGCCGGGACGCGGGCGAGCGCCCGGGAGAGCTGGATCTCGCCCCCGTCGCGGCCCTCGACGGCGAGCCGCCGGGCATCGCCCGGGCGGGCGTCCACGATCGCGAGGTCGATCGCCACGCGACCACGCTCGGCGCTGCCGAGGCTCGCGATCTCCGCCTCCGGCTCGGCGCCGGGCTCGTAGGAGGCGCGAATCTCCGCCTCCGCGCGCCAGCCCGGCCGGCGCAGGAGGATGCCGCGCCAGCCGTCCGCGACCGTCCTCGGAACACGACCGGCGCCCGGGACGGGCGCGGAACGGTCGGTCAGCACGTCCTCGCCGCGCGCCCAGCGCGCCGCCTGGTGGAGGAGCGCGTATTCGTCGAGGTCGACGTAGTCGGACAGACGGTCCGCGGGCGAGTCGTCGCCGAACAGCGCCTCGATCGCGGGCTGGAACACCTCGCCCAGGTCGAGGTCGATCGCCCGCACCGTGCGGTGGAAGTACACGGACTGGTGGAGCAGCAGGCGGGCGCCGAGGAAGCCCTCCAGCGCCGCGACACCCGGCTCGTACAGCGTCAGCCCGCGCTCGGAGACGAAGGCGTACCGCCGGAGTCGCTCGACGTCGATGCCGACCTTCACCCCGGTGAAGAACGCGTCGCGCCGGACGTAGTCGAGGTTGTCGACCGTGAACACGCCCGACAGGAGCGGCTGCAGGAGGCGAACCCAGGCAGGCATCGACACGTCGACCAGGGCGGGCTTCGCGACGAGGAACGACACCCAGCGTGGGTCGATCGCCTCGCCGTCGGCGAACGCGTCGCGCTCGGGCATCGCACCCGGCGCCCGCCGGAGCGCCCGGATGAGCGTGCCCAGCTCGCGCTCGATGATCAGCTGGCTGAGGTCCTCGTGCGACAGGCGCTTGCCCGGGCCACGGCGGGCGTCCTCGGGGGCGGGGAAGGCGGCCAGTACGCGATCGTCGAAGAAGTGGGCGAACGGCCCGTGGCCGACGTCGTGGAGCAGGCCCGCGACCCGCAGCGTCTCGACGACGAGCCCCTCGGACGGGAGTGGCTCGGCCGGCGCCAGGGACGGCAGGGCCGTCCGCAGCGAGGGCAGCAGCGCGCGCGCCCAGAGGCCTGCCTCGTGCATCACGCCCAGGCCATGCGTGAACCGCGAGTGCTCGGCGGTCGGGAAGACCCAACGTGCGCTCTGGAGCTGGCTGATGCGGCGCAGGCGCTGGAGCCAGGCGGTGTCGAGGAGGTCGTCCTCGGCCGCGTCCTCGTCGGGCAGGCCGGCTGCCGCCGATTCATCGCGCGACAGGCGCTTGGTCAGCTCGAGATAGCCGTGAATCGGGTCGCTGATCAGGTTGACGGCAGCGAAGGGGTGGCGCGCCACCAGCGCAGGATACGGGCGCGTCGCCCGCGCCCGGGGGCGCGGAGGGCGCGGTGCGCGTCCCTCAGCCGGCGAGGTCCGCCGCCGCCCAGGTCGAGTGGTTGGAGCTTCGGTACGCGACCCCCATGCCGATCCGGTGGTAGGTGCGACTCATCAGGAGGCTCCAGTGCCCGGGGCTGTTCTTCCAGGCATTGAAGATGCTCCTGGCCGCCTGATACCCCCACGGATAGGTCGTCATCGCGATCGCCTCGCCGCAGGCGCTGAACGAGATGTCGTAACTGCGGAACACGCACCCCAGGCACGAGGGGTGCGCGAGGACGGTGGTCCGCGCGAGTGTCGCGGCACGACTGCCGGCCAGGGAGGTCAGCTTCGAGCCGACCCGCAGCGCCGGGACTCCACGGCTCTGGCGCGCGCTGTTGATCCAGGAAACGATGTTCGCCTCCATCGTCGTCGCGGTGCTCGCGCTCGCGGGCGCGGGGTGCGCGACGGGGCCGATAGCGAGCGCCAGCAGCGCCATGAAAGTGGCTGCGAGCAGGAGGCTGGGGCGTGCAAGGCGCTGGGGTCCCCGGGACATGGGTTGCATGGTCACCTCACGCGTGGGCTCCGTCCATGGTACGGACGGGCTGGGTCGATCGGGGGTCGCGGTGTCGCGTTAGCCTCGCGGCATCAGCTGCCATAACGGGCGAGAGCCCGTCGGTGGATGTCGCGTACCTGGGTGCGAAGCTCGGACGGCTCGAGCACCTCCACGTCCTCTCCCCAGGACAGGATCCAGAGCCGGATCTCGATGATCCCGCTCACCGTCGAACGCCACAGGAGAGTACCGTCGGGCGACCGCTCAAAACGTTGCAGGGGGTGCCAAACCGTTTCAACGACGCGATCTGCCACGGTCGGCGAGAAGCGCAGGACGACCTCGACCGGGGGCTGGTCCGCGATGATGTCCCAGCCCCGGCGCAGGTCGCGCTCGAGCGTCGCACCCTCGGGCGGCTCGAACCCGCGAGGGGTCACGCGGACGTCATGGATCCGCTCGATCTTGAACGTCCGCATCGCGTCGCGGTCCTCGTCCCAGCCGATCAGGTACAGGGCGTGGGTCTGCAGCGAGGGCTCGATGATGAACGGCCGCACCGTGCGCCGGCTGCGCTCCCCGGCGCGGCCCTCGTAGGCCGCGCCCTCGTACTCGATCTCGACCACGCGGCGCTCCGCCCACGCCCGCGTCAGCTGCCGGACGTGGTCGATGAAGTCCGGATCGAGCGGGGCGTCCTGCAGGACGTCGAGGCTGCGCGCCACGTGCTCGCGGAGCGTCTCGGGCAGGTTCGCCGCGAGCTTCTCGAACGCCGAGCCGAGGTCGGGGTCGTACTTGTCGGCGTAGCGGACCATCAGCCGCGCTCCGAGGAAGACGGCCATCGCCTCGGACAGGGTGAGCTTGAGCGGCGGCAGGAAGGCCGTGTCGAGCAGCCCCCAGCGGCCCTCGTTCGACCACATCGGCAGCCCGACCTCCCCCTCCAGCGCCCGGAGATCGCGGTACACGTTGCGCACGGACATCCCGAGCCGCTCGGCGATGTCCTTCGGGCGCATGCCGTCGGGGTGGGCGACGAGGAGGCTGGCCACACGCATCAGGCGCGCCGTCCGGTCGCGCTTCGCGGTCCCTCGCTCGGTCGGGTCGAGGTCGTCCATCGCGACCGAGGTTACAGGTGGGCGCGAAGGAAGTACCGGCGCGCCTGGTACTGATGGGTCATCGCGACCCGACCAATCCGACCAGACGATCCCCTCACCGAACCGACCGGGTCAGCCGGTCGGACGGTCTGCGAGGCGCGGAAAGCCGGGTCGATGGAACTCCAGCCCGAGTCACAGGATCGGCCGGTCGCGGCGAGTCTCAAGGCGACGTACCGTGCCCTGCTCGCTCGCGGTCTCGAGGCTGGGGAAGCGGCGAATCTCACCGCGTTCCTGCACGGCTTGCCGAGTGCCGGCTTCCGCTGGTCGCTGCCGGAGGTCGAGGCCATCATCCAGCGCCGAATCGCATACGCCGCGGAGGTTCGCGCGGAGTCGGCCGCCACCGCGATCGCGCCCCGGGCCCCAACGCGGGCCCGCCGTCCCGCGAGCCACCTCCGTCGCCGGGCCCGCTCCGGCTCGACGCACGTCATCGATCCGCCTCGAACCTGAAATCTCCCCGCGAGCTGAGGACTCCTCCCCTCCGCTCGCACGACCGAGACGGCGCCCGGCCTCCTCTGGGCGCCGTCTCGATTGCCTGGCCCCGACGGGTACCATCGCGGTCCTATGCAGCCCACCGGCTCGCCGCCGCGCCCGTTCATCAGCTTCCTCACCGACTTCGGGCCGGACTCCGCGGCCGCGATCTGCCGCGGGGTGATGCTGTCGATCGCCCGTGACGCGCAGATCGTCGACATCAGCCACTCGGTCCGGAAGTACGCGGTTCGCGACGGCGCCTTCCTGCTGTCGCTCGCGCTGCCGTGGATGCCCGTCGGGGTCCATGTCGCGGTCGTCGATCCGGGCGTCGGGACGGCGCGCAGGCCGATCGGGCTGCTCACCGGGCGCGGTGACGTCCTGATCGGGCCGGACAATGGCCTGCTGGTCGCCGGCGCCGAGCGCCTCGGCGGGATCCGCGAGGCGCGCGTCCTCGAGAACCGGGCGTGGATGCTCGAACGGACGAGCTCGACGTTCCACGGCCGGGACATCTTCTCGCCGGTGGCGGCGAACCTCGCGATCGGCGGCGAGTTCAGCGCTGTGGGTTCCCTCGTCGAGCCCGGGACGCTGATGGCGATCCGCTTCCCGGAGCCGAGCATCGGCGAGGGCGTGCTCGAGAGCGCGATCGTGTACGTCGATTCGTTCGGCAACCTCCGCCTCGCAGGCGATTCCGAGGACCTCGCACAGGCCGTGGGCGAGCTAACGCCCGGCCGCTCGTTCCGCGTCGAGTTCGCGGCCACGAACGGCCACGAGCCGATCGTCGAGACCGTACCGTGGGCGCGCACCTTCGGCGAGATCCCGCCCGGCCGACCGCTCCTGTACGAGGACTCGTTCGGCCGCCTGGGGTATGCCGACAACCAGGCCGACGTGGCGCGCAGGCTCGGCGTCGGCGTCGACCGTCCGGTCACGATCCGCCCGGCCTGATCCGGATCCCGGCGATGGGCGAGCCGGTCGTCGAGATCACCGACCTCACCTTCCGCTACCGGCGCGCGTCCGAGCCAGCCCTCCGGGACCTGACCGTCTCGGTCGACCCGGGCGAGATCCTGCTCGTCGCCGGGCCCTCGGGCTGCGGCAAGAGCACGCTCATCCGGGCCATGAACGGGCTCATCCCGCATTCCTATCCCGGGGAGCTGACGGGCACGGTTCGGATCGCGGGCGGATTGACGACCGAGCAGCGCCTGCGCGACATCTCCCTGCACGTCGGGACGGTCCTGCAGGACCCGGCCCGCCAGATCGTCGGCGCGACCGTCGAGGCGGAGCTGGCGTTCGGCCCGGAGAACCTGGGTACGCCGCGGAGCGAGATGCGCGAGCGAATCTCACAGGTGGCCACTGCGGCGGGGATCGAGGACCTCCTCGGCCGCGAGACAGCGGCGCTGTCCGGCGGCGAGCGCCAGCTCCTCGCGATGGCCGGCATCCTCATGCTCCGGCCGAGGCTGTACGTGGTCGACGAACCGCTGGCGAACCTCGACCCGCTGACCGCGGCCAGGCTCCTGGGCACGCTGCGCCGGCTGGCCGATGAGGGCCACGCCGTCGTGATCGTCGAGCACCGGGTCGAGGAGGCGCTCGACCTCCACCCCGATCGCGTGCTCTACCTCGAGGAAGGCCGCGTTCGGTACCTCGGCGACGTCGTGGGGTTCCTGGCAATCGCCGATCCCGACGCGGTCAAGCTGCCGTTCGAGGTCGTGCTCGATCGTGTACGCCGGGGGGCACACGTGGAGGCCGCGGGCGGTGCCGTCTCGCCGCGGGATGGCTCGCGCAGCGACGAAGACGCCGGCGGGCAGCCACCGCGCCTCGAGTTCCGCGGGGTGCGGGCCGGCTACGACGGGCGCGAGGTGCTCCACGGCATCGACGCGAAGCTTGGCGCGCGCGAGGTCGTCGCGGTCCTGGGCCCGAACGGCTCGGGCAAGACGACCCTGTTCCGGACCGCGATGCGGCTCATGGACCCGAGCGAGGGCGCCGTGTTGGTCGACGGCCGGCCGGCCACGGAACGAACGGTCGCGCAGCTCGCGACCACATTCGGCTTCGTGTTCCAGAGTCCGAGCCAGATGCTGTTTGCGAGGACGGTGCGCGAAGAGCTCGAGTTCGGGCCACGGAACCTCAAGCGCGACGTTGCCTCGTTCGACCGGATCGTCGACGACGCCCTGCGCCGGACCGGCCTCGACGACCTCGAGGACGTGCGCGAGCGCCCGCCGCTCACGCTGTCATTCGGCCAGCAGAAACGCCTCGCGCTGGCGATTGCGCTGGCCCTCGCGCCGCCTACCCTGATGCTCGACGAGCCGTCGGCGGGCCAGGATCACCGGACCGCGCGCCGGTTCATGCGTGAGCTCCTGACGATCCCTGGACTCGAGTCGGTGTACCTCGTGACCCATGACGTCGACCTTGCGTTGGCGCACGCGAGCCGTATCCTCCTGTTTCGAGCCGGTGAGATCGTCGCCGATGGATCGCCTGCCGAGGTTATCGAGGATGAGGATCGCTGGACCAGCTGCAATCTGCGGGTGACCTCGCTCATGCGGGCCAACGCCGGCATGCGCGGGAGCTCACACCGGTTCCTCGACGCCGAGGCGCTCGCCGTATTGATCCGGGGGAGGGAGGGAGTCGCCGCAGCGGTCGATGATCCCGGAGTCAGTCAACAGGAGGGTTGAGGATGACAGCGGTAACCATGAATCGCAGCTCGCTGTGGTCGATCGACTCGCGAGTCATCGTCTATTCGGCGATCGGCGCGGCACTCTACGGCATCCTTGTTTCCGCCCAGCTGCCGGTCCCGGGAACGACAGCGGTGAGCATCCGGCCAGCGTTCGCGCTGGTGCCGTTCTTCGGCTACGCGTTCGGCCCGATCGTCGGTTTCTTCACCGGGCTGGTCGGCAACATGATCGGCGACCAGATCTCGGGCTGGGGCGCGCTCACGTCCTACAACTGGAGCCTCGCCAACGGCGTGGTAGGTCTGCTCGCAGGTCTCGGGCCCCTGTACATCGGTCGTTGGGTCGCCGGCAGCAGCTTCGCCAATCGTGCGACAGCGGCTGCGGTCGCCGGTGCGATTGCCGTCGTCATCGGCTTCCTGCTCGCCTTCTACGACATGATCAAGGACCAGCTGGACTTCAACGCAGTCCTGACCACCGAGTACCTGCCGGTCGTGATCGTCGACGTCATCACCACGGCGGTGCTCGTCCCGGCCCTTCTGTACGTCTGGTTGCCCACCGCGGAACGCACGGGCCGCTGATGGCTGACGCGGGCCTCCCGCGCAAGGGCCCGTGAACTTCGTACCGCGCTACCTGGGCCGCGGGTCCTGGCTCGCTCGTCGGGACCCGCGGCTTCTCGTCGTCGGCCTGGTCTGCTTCGTCTTCGCGGCGATCCAGGTCTGGGACATCAGGCTCATGCTCGTCCTCGTGGCGATCGCCTTTGCCTGGTACCGGAGCGCCCGCATCCCATTTGGCGAGGTGCGCCGCCTGTGGGTCTTTGCGATCGCGTTCGTCAGCCTGCTCGTCGTCATGAACGGGGTCATCGCCTCGGGCAGGGTCCAGCAGGTCCCCGGGGACCTGGTCCACCTGTATGGATACCTGCCGGTCGTCGGCACGCCCGTCTCCGCGGAGTCGATCGTCTTTGCAGCCACCCAGTTCCTGCGCTTCATCGCAATGATCGCGATGGGCTTTCCGCTGGCATTCGCGATTGACCCAGGCGCGTTCGGAGTGACGTTCGCGCGCCTCGGCGTCCCATACCGCTTCGCGTTCGCGGTCGATCTCACCTGGCGGTTCATCCCGTCCTTTGCCGCCGATTTCCGGACGACGATCGATGCCCAGCGAGTCCGCGGCCTCGATCTGTCGCCGACAGGCCGGAACCCGATCGCCAACCTGGCCCGGCAGGTGCCCGTCGTGGTGCCGACGGTGGTCAATGCGATCACCGGAGCCGAGGACACCATCGACGCGATGGACCTGCGGGCATTCGGGACCGGCAAGCGGACCTGGCTGCACGAGCTCAGGTTCGATCGGACCGACCGGATCGTGCTCGTGGCCTTCGCGGCGCTCCTGATCGGCGCGACGATCGCTGCGTGGACCACGTCGAGCGCGCTGCTCTGGGTCCCGCCGTTCATGATCCCGGGCTGAGGGAGCCAGCGGTCCGTTCGGCCGCGGCGCAGCCGCAGGCTATGGGCTTGGCAGCGGGGTCGGCGGGGCCGGGCTCGGCGTCGGCGGGTTGTTCTCGTCGACCGTGATGCCGGGCAGGATCACGAGCTTCCAGCCGACACGGATCGTGCCCGGGTCGTAGCCGGGCGCCTCGGGATCCAGGCTGGGGTAGGTGCCCCGGTTCCACCACGAGATCGAGCGAGCGGTGGTGTGGTACCTCCTGGCGATCGAGTTGAGGCTGTCGCCCCGCTTGACGGTGTAGGTGGCGAACGTCGGCCCCGGGCTCGGGGTCGGGCGGGAGAAGGTGGGCTGTGTCGACGGGCCGGCGGGCGTCGAGCCGGGACCCGTGGACGGTCCGACGGCCGAGGTCGTCGGCGATGGCGAGCCGAGCAGGCCCGACCCCAGGACGTACACGCCGACGAGCCCGAGCACGACGGCCGCCAGCAGGGCCGCCACGACCGGCGAGTCGAGGACCGAGCGCCGCTGCGGGCGGCGCCGAGGTGGGGGCTCGTAGTACGTCATGGCCCGAGTCTGACGCGCGAGCGCAAGGATCGGCGACGCCGGGGCGTCAGGCCGGCGCGGGCACCGGGTCGATCGGGGTGGGCGCCTGGAGCGTGAACTCACCGGCGAGGACGGTGCCCTCGCCCGAGGTCGCGACGCGACCGCCGCCGGATCGCTTCGCGACGAACAGCGCCCGGTCGGCTGCGAGCAGGACCTCCTCGGCGTTCGCGCCGTCGGTCGGGAACGACGCGGTGCCCGCGGACGCCTCGAGCGAGCGTGCCCGGCCGCGCCACTCCGAGCCGGGCCCGACCAAACCCTTCACGGCTGCGCGCATGCGCTCGGCGATCGGGTCGACCTGGTCGTGCTCGGTTCCGGGCAGGAGCACCGCGAACTCGTCGCCGCCGTAGCGGAACACGCGGTCCGAGTCGCGGCTGGCGGCGACGATGGCATCGGCGACCTGGCGCAGGAGCAGATTGCCGGCCTGGTGGCCCATGCCGTCGTTGACCGGCTTGAACCGGTCGAGGTCGAGCATCACGAGGCTGAACGGCTCGCCGGCCGCGATCAGTGCGTCCATGTGCTGGCCAAACGTGCCGTGGTTGAGCAGGCCCGTGAGCACGTCGGTCTGCGCCCGGCGCCGAACGTCGAGGTGGACCTCGGCATTCTGCAACGCGATCGCTGCCTGCGCCGCGAACAGCTGGACGAGCTCGAACTCGTCGTCCGTGAACAGGCCGCCTTCCCCGAGCCGCTCCATGGTGAGCACGCCGATCGGACCTTCACGCCCACGGAGGGGCACGCAGATGAGGCTGCCGTGGACCGGGCCACCGGAAGCCTGCGAGACCCGGTCGTCGTCGTACTCGTCGTCGATCCGGACCGGCTCGTTGTGCTCGAGCACCCACGGTGCGATGCCCGTCTCCCCGGGCGCCCAGGGCAGCATGTAGTAGTCGGCGTCCGCTCCCCGGGCCACCACCGGCGACAGCGCGCCGAGCTCGTGATCGAGCAGCTCGATGGCGACATTGTCGGAGCCGATGAGCTCGTTCAGTAGGTCGGCGATCGTGCCGAGCAGCACGGGTGCGTCGAGGGTGCTGAGGATCGATTCGGTGATGCCGAGCAGCTCGCGCTGGCCGCGGACCATGCGCTCGAGGGCGCCTGACTTCTCGCGCAGGCGCTCGGTCGCATCCGCGCTCGCCAGGTGGATCTCGGCGTTCTGCAACGCCACCGATGCCTGCGCTGCGAACAGCTGGGCCAGCTCGAACTCTTCGTCGGTGAACAGCCGACCTTCGCCAATGCGTTCGATCGTCAGACCGCCGATCGCACCGCCACCGCCGCGCAGCGGGGCACAGATGAGACTGCCGTGGGTCGGGCCGCCTGCGCCGTGATGCACCCTGGGATCGTCGAACTGGTCGTCGATGCGGACAGGCTCGTTGTGCTCGACCACCCACGTCGCGAGCTCGACCTGGCCCGGGGCCCATGGGCGCAGGTACCGCCCGGCATCGATACCGCGCGCGACGACCGGTGCCAGCTGTCCGCTGTCCTCGTCGACCAGCTCGATCAGGATGTTGTCCGAACCGATCAGGTCGCCCAGCCGGTCGGCGATCGTGCCGAGCAGGACGGGCGGATCGAGCGTGGTCAGGATCGACTCGGAGATGCCGAGCAGCTCGCGCTGGCCGCGGACCTTTCGTTCGAGCTCGACCGACTTCTCGCGGAGCCGCTCGGTCGCGTCGGCGTTGGCCATCGCCTGCGCGGCGAAGCTCGCATAGATCTCGAGCAGGCGCAGGTCGTCGCCGCGGAACTGGCGGAGCCCGAGCTTCGACAGCACGAGAACGCCCAGCACCTCGTCCTCGAAGAGCATCGGCGCGAGGAGCATCGACTCGTCCATGTCGTCGTCGGTGCCGGGGATCGTCTGGGCGCGCGGGTCGGCGGAGGCGTCGTCCAGGCGCTGTGCCTGGCGATGCTCGGCGACCCAGCCGGTGATCCCGGCACCGTACTGGACGCGGAGCAGCTCCGGCGTCTCGTCGAGGTACTCGCCGACGCGGCCCTGCATCGCGACCGGGATCAGGTCCCGGTCGTAGAGGCGGTAGACGCGAACGTTGTGGTAGTCGATCAGCTGGCGCAGCTCCTTGGCGATCGCGGTACCGATCTCCTTGACGCTCGTCAGCCGGTTGAGACGCGTGCCCAGTTGCTGGATGGACTGGAGCTGGGCGGTCCACGTGGCGAGCTGCGCGTAGTTGCGCGCGGCCTTGATGGCGACCGAGGCCTGGGTCGCGAGCGCGGCCATCGTTTCGACCTCGTCGGCGCTCCATGGATGCGCGTCATCGTGGTACACGCCGAGGATGCCGAGCGGCTCCTCCCGGTCGCCGTCGAGCAATGGCGCGATGCACACCGTGTCGAAGCCTTCCTGGATCACCGCGGCGCGAAGGTTCCGGGATCGCGGGTCGTCGCGGTAGTGGACCGAGAACATCGGCCGTCGGGCGCTGATGGCCGCCGTGCCAAGCGTGGCGCCCTCGACGGCCGTGACGGCGGCGATCCACGCCTGCGACAGGCCGCGCGATGCGGCCATCCGGCGGCTGCCGTCCTCCTCGAACAACATCGCCGCCACGCGGTCGGCGCTGAACAGGACCTGGGTGTGATCGACCAGCCGATCGAGGATCTCGTCGAGGTCCAGCCGGCTGCCGATGTCGCTCGTGACCCGGCGCAGCGCATCGGCGCGCTGGAGCCGGTGGGCGACGTCCGCCGCCGACGAGGCGGCGCGGATGATGTTGCCGACCGAGGTCGCCGCGATGCCGATGAGCTCCCGCTCCTGGTCGCTGATCGACTCTGCCGTTCGGCGGACCAGGAGGAGGACACCCCACGGCCCGTCTTCGCCCGGGATCGTGCAGGCGACCTCGCGGCCGACCTGGCTCGTGGCGGACAGGTCATGCGCAGGGTCGCCCTCGACGACCAGCCCCGGGTCGGCGAGCGCGAGGCCGAGCACACCGAAGGCGCTGGGGAGCTTGCCGAGGCCACGACCGGCGGGCCCGGAGATGGCGATCGGGTTCAGGCGCGAGTCGTCGCTCCGCCAGGCCGAGACGTGCACCGCGCCGATCGCGTCACGAATGACCCGCAACGCGGCATTGAGCGGCGCTTCAGGGCTCGTCAGCGCATCGCCGATCGCCGAGGCGCTCAGCGCCGACAGCTCGCCGACGAGCGCCAGCATGGCCTGGTGCGCGTGGAGCGAGACCGACGCTTCGGCGGGGAGTGCCGAGCCGCGCCGCCGTCCCTGGGCGGGTCGCGGCTCGTCGGGGCCGGCGGGCACATTTGACGCGTCGCTCGCGGCGAGGAACCGATGGAGGTCGCCAAGGCGATAGCGACGGTCGCCGCGCGGATTGATCCGGTAGTAGCGCAGCCGGCCGGCGTCGCTCCAGGCACGGACCGTGTTGGCATGCACGCCCAGAACGTCCGCCGCACGCGTGACTGTCAGCGTCGCGTCGAGAGGACGCGGGTGCTGCAAGTCCACCTTGGCCAAGAAACTGGTTCCCCCGGAAGATTCGTGAAGTTACGGCGGGAGCCTAACTACCCCACATTTCTTGCCAATGCCTCGAAAGTACCACCGACCGCATTCGGGACTTCCAGGGTCACCAGGGTTTGGGTGGTTGCTCCTTGTCGTTGCCTCTCGGGCCACCGGTCAGGCGGACGTAGGCGATGCTCGCCGCGACGCTCACGAGCGCGATCCCCAGGACGATCAGCAGGGCCAGCAGCGGCGCCCCGACGAGGCCCGGACCGGCGCCGGTCGTGCGGGTGTCGGAACCGGGTCGGAGCGTCGGCTCCGGCGAGGCGGCGAGCACCGTGGCCGCGCTGCCGAAGAGGGCATCGGCGAGGCCCCACAAGAGGGCGAGCAGGAGGAGCACGACACCGGCCCCGAGGGCGATCACGGCGAGGCGCGCTCGACCCGCTGCGCCCCCGGTCAGGACCCGCATGGCCTCGTCCTGCTCGAGCGTCGTGAGGATCAGTGGCCGGCCCAGGCCCGGCCCGATCATGAGACGGCCATCGGCGTCGCGCCGCGGCACGCCGAGCACGGCGGCGTGCTCCACCGTCGAGGCGTGCTCGACGATCATCCGGACCGGCGCATCCGGCGCGACCCCGGCGGGCGCTCCGTCGCCCAGGTCTCGGGCAACCCCGCTGCGCTCGCGGGGCACGACGACGAGCCCATGGGCGAGCGCCGTGCCCTCGACAATGATCTCGTCGAGCCCCTCGCGGACGACGAATGGCACCGCCTCGAGGTTGACGCTCACCTCCCGCCACGCGCCGGAGCTCCCCGCGGGCCGCGTTTCGAGCGTCGTCCGGCGGACGACCAGCGGTCGATGGGCGTCGTCCTCGAACGCCTCGTCGCTGTCGAGCCGGCCATCGACGCGGACGTAGCGGGGTGATCCCGCCTCGGCCAGGCGAGCCGCCTCCGCGATCGAGACCCTGGGCGCGACCGCCAGCAACCGCCCGACTCGAGCCCGCGGGCCGAACCGGCCCTGGACCAGGACCGCCGTGAGGAGGGCGAGCACACCTGCCGCGGCGAGGAGCAGGGGACCCACGCCGGGATCATAGGTGCCCGTGGAATCAAGGGCCCGGAGGAACCTACCCGACACGTGGGCGTTGATGCGATCGCCGCCGTTAGTGTCGCTCGGCCCCTCCGGGCTGGTCGGTACGCTACGGCCCGTCGGGTGTCGCGGTCAATGCCAGCTGTCCACGAGATTCGGTGGAGGTGCCCGGCTTGTCCACGCCGGGTCCACATTCGGGATCGCGGGTCAGCCGCCCGTCGCGCGCCCCGTCGCGGGATCGACCGCGTTCACGCCGCCGCCGTACCCGGTCAGCACGAGCCGCCCGCCGATCATGCTCGCGTCCGTGACGACGTCCGAGTGGGCGATCCGCCAGGCGACCGTCCCGTCGGGCTCGATCGCGAACGTCTCGAGCTCGCCCTGCAGGATCACATGGCGTAGCCGGGACGAGGCGAAGACCGCGAGGAGCGGCGTCGCCGACCGGTGAACCCAGCGACGCGCCCCGGTTCGGGCGTCGAGCCCGTAGCCGTGGAAGCCGTACTTCACGACCAGCTGTGCCGCCGTGTCCCAGAGCTGCGCCGCAGGCTCGTCGTTGATCGCCGACGCGAAGCGGACCGTCCAGGCGCCCGCCGGCCCGTCGACGCGCAGCTCCGCGCGGCACAGGGCATCGGGCTCGTCGCTCACCTCCGGCCCGAGGTCGAGCAGCTCGCCGCCGACCTC
The DNA here is from genome assembly GCA_005889475.1 of Chloroflexota bacterium. Taxonomy (GTDB): domain Bacteria; phylum Chloroflexota; class Limnocylindria; order Limnocylindrales; family CSP1-4; genus UBA5189. The sequence goes on from VBGT01000076.1 coordinate 113,022, forward strand.
GGACAGGGCGAACACCGCCGCGCCCTCGCCGGAGCCCGCCCAGCGCCATCGAGCGCGCAACCCGCCCGGGTAGGCGACCGTCGCGTCGCGCGGCTCGGCGGTCACGTGGTTGGCTCGTGCGTCACGGTCGCGTTCGTCCGCCGCCGAGGCGGGCGTCAGCTCGCCTGCTCGACAGGCACCTCGGCGATCGGCGCCACGGTGGCGTCGGCGAGCATGCGCAGGTTGCCCGGCGCGATCGGAAAGACCGCGGTGGGGAGGCCGGCCGCGGCCCAGACGGTCTCGAATCGGCCCAGCTCCGGATCCATGATCACCCGCGCCCGCTGGACATGGCCGAACGGCGGGATGCCGCCGATCGAGAAGCCGGTCAGCTCGTCGGCCTCGCGAGCCGTCGCGCGCCGGACGTCGCGGCGGCCGATGACCGCCGCCAGGCGCTCCAGGTCGACCCGGTCCGCGCCCGAGACGAGGCAGACGATCGGCTCGAGCTCGCCGTCCTCCCGGGCCGTGACGAAGACCAGCGACTTGACGATCTGGGCGAGTTGCGCATCGAGGGCGCGCGCCGCGTCGGTCGCCGTGTGAGTGGAGTCGGCGAAGACGATGACCTCGAGGGTCACGCCCTTCCGGGCTGCGGCTTCGAGCACCCGCTGCACGTCAGGGTGCTCGAGGGCGGTGGGCACGGCGGCGAGGATAGCACCGGCGGAAGGTAGGATCGGCGGCGATGGAAGCCATCGTCTTCGACTGGGACGGCACCCTCATCGACTCGCTGCCGGGCATCTTCGAGGCCAACCTGCAGGTCCTCGCGGAGCATGGCGTGCCCTTCGACGAGGAGCGCTACCGCGCCGCGTACGTGCCTGACTGGCGGCTCATGTACCAGCGCCTCGGGCTGTCCGACGACTCCCTGGAGGCGGCCGGGGAACGCTGGCTGGAGCTGTACCGGCAGACCGACGCGGCGCAGCTCCTGCCCCGCGCCGAGGAGTCCCTCCGGCGGCTCGCCGAGGCGGGCTATGTCCTCGGCCTCGTGACCGCCGGCCATCGCGACGTCGTCGACGACCAGCTGCGGCGGTTCGGGATCTCGGGCCTGCTGCCCATCCGGGTTTTCGGCAACGACGACGTCGCGTCGAAGCCGCACCCCGAGCCGCTCCTGCGGGCGCTCGGCCAACTCGAGCGGGCGGACCGCGTTCACGCCGCGCGCTACGTCGGCGATGTCCCCGACGACATGCGCATGGCCCGCGCCGTCGGCGCGTTGGGGATCGGCATCGAGTCGTCGATCGGCACCCGGGCGGAGCTGCTCGAGGCGGGCGCGACGGCGGTCTACGGGAGCGTGGCCGAGTTCGTCGACGACCTGCTCGGGACGCCCGCCGCCACACAGCGGGCCGCGTCCTGATGCTCGCTGCGCGCCGCGGCCATGCCATCGTCCTCGCCGACGGCGCTGTCCCGAGCCGGGCGCAGATCGACGCGGCATGGCCCGGCTGGGACGCGGGCGTGTGGCTCGTGATCGCGGCGGATGGAGGGGCCCGCCATGCTTCGGCCCTCGGGCTCGAGCTGGGTCGGTGGGTGGGTGACGGCGACTCGATCGATCCCGCCGACCTCGCGACCCTCGCGGCGGCTGGCGTCCCCATCGAGCGGGTCGACCCGGAGAAGGACGCTTCGGACGCCGAGCTCGCGCTGGTCGCGGCGGTCGAGTCGGGTGCCGACGAGATCACGATCCTCGGCGGGCTCGGCGGCGTCCGGACCGACCATGGTCTGGTCAACGTGCTGCTCCTGCAGCACCCGGCGCTGGAGGGACTGGCGGCCCGCCTG
>VBGT01000076.1:114900-123373 GCA_005889475.1 Chloroflexota bacterium
CCCCTCGGCGGCTCGGCAGAGGGAGTAACGACTCGCGGGCTCCGCTACCCACTCAGCGGCGAGACGTTGACTCCGGGGTCGTCGCGCGGCCTGTCGAACGTCCGGACGGCACTGATCGCCTCGGTCTCGCTCTCGGCCGGCCGGCTTCTCGTGATCGAGACCCCTGCTACAGTCCGGCCATGACCACGGACACACGGATCGTTCCCGAGGTCGGCGAGCAGGCCCCCGACGTGCGCCTCCCCGACGAGACCGGCACGATCCACCGGCTCGCCGACCAGCGCGGCCGCTGGACTGTCCTGTACTTCTACCCGAAGGACGACACCCCGGGCTGCACCACCGAGTCGTGCCAGTTCCGCGACCTGCACGAGGACTACGTCGCGACGGACGCCGACGTGTGGGGCGTGAGCAAGGACAACGCCGCGAGCCACCGCCGTTTCCGCGAGAAGTTCTCCCTGCCGTTCACGCTGCTCTCGGACCCGGAGCGTGACGTCATCGATCGCTACGGCGCGTGGGGCGAGAAGTCGACGCTCGGCAAGACGTACATGGGCATCATCCGGTCGACCTACCTGATCGATCCGGACGGCCGGATCGCCCGGGCGTGGCCGAAGGTCAAGGCCGACGGGCACGCCGCCGAGGTGCTCCATGCGCTCGGCGAGGAACGAGCCGCCCGCTCCTCGTGAGCCGCGCGCCCGTCGCGACCCGCCTGCGAGTCCCGGCCGGCACGCCCCCATGACCGAGACCGAGACCGGACCCCACACCTGGCGCCCCGACAGGTTCATGGTCGTCGCCGCGCACCCCGACGACGCCGACTTCGGGCCGGCGGCGACGGTCGCCTCCTGGATCGACCAGGGCTCCGTCGGCTGGCTCGTGTGCTGCACCAGCGGCGATGCCGGCGCCGAGGACCCGGACACCGATCCGCTGGATCTCGCCGCGCTGCGCGAGCGCGAGCAGCGCGCGGCCGCCGAGGTCGTCGGCTATGAGGGCGTGACGTTCCTCCACATGCCCGACGGGGCGCTGGTCAACGACCTGATCCTGCGCGAGCACCTCGTGCGCGAGATTCGAACCTTCCGGCCGGACGCCGTGCTCGCCACCGATCCGGAGACGCTGTTCTACCGCGACCGCGGCGTGAACCACACCGACCACCGCGCCGCCGGGTATGCCGCGGTCGATGCCGTCTACCCTGCCGCGCGCAACCCCATGGCCTTCCCGTGGCTCGCGAAGCAGGGCCTCGCCGCACATCGCGTTCGGCGGATCTACCTGTTCTGGTCCGACACGCCCACCGTGCGCGTCGACGTGACCGGCACGGTCGACCGCAAGCTCGATGCACTCCGTGCGCACGCGAGCCAGCTCAAGGACTTCGACGAGATCGAGAAGTGGACCCGCGAGTGGACCGCCGAGGTCGGCAAGGAGGTCGGCGTGGAGGCTGCCGAGGGCTTCCACATGGTCATGATCGACGAGGACGACGAGGTCGAGGCGGCCGAGGCAGGCGGTCAGGTCGAGGCGGCGGTCGCCGAGTCCTAGGCTGCGCGCTCCTGACCGAGGAGATGCGGAAGGACCTCGTCCCACGCGATCCACAGGCCACGGAGCTTGGTTGCGTGCTCGCCGACCAGCGCCTGCACGTCCTCGACCCCATAGTCGGGACCGGCGGCGGCGAGGAGCTCCTCGGGCGCCGGGCGGACGCCCACGAACAGCTCCGCGATCTCGGCGGCGTTTGGCCACGCACGGACCCGGCGCGGGTCCTCGCCGATGTCGGCGAGCGCGAGCGACAGGTCGCGATAGACCGGGACGTGATGCTCGACCCAGCCGTCACGGCCGTCGTAGCGGAAGCCCATGGTCCACAGCGCGGCGACGATGCGCCGGCACTGCTCGACGGTGAAGGCGTCCCAGAACGCGGTGCCCATCGGGAAGTCGACGACCGATTCGCGCACGGCCATGTCGGCCATGGCCTCCGCGAGCCCGCCCAGGAGCAGCTCCCAATCGCGACGCCGCAGGCTGTCCTCCCCGGCCACCGCATCGACGACCTCGACCATCGCCCGGTGCTCGCCCCGCAACATCCGCTCGAGCGGCGTCTGGGGGATCGGTCCGGCGCGCAGGTCCTCGGGCGCCGGATCGGCGTCGGGCTCGATCGCGAGGCCCACCGCGCTCGCGACATATGGAACAGCCGTTCGATCCGGAGCCGTGCCGGGCCACGTCTCGATCGGAATCGCAACCCGGCGTCCGACGCTCGTCGGGACCGTCATCGGGAAGGCCGCAGCGATGCCCGGATCCGGCGAGAAGCCGTCGCGATCGAACCACCGCCGGTCGCCGGGACCGCCCCGTGCCGGTTCGGCCGGGCTGGTCACGAAGGCGTCCTGCGACAGCGTTTCTGATCTCCGCGGGAGCGCGTCGCGGGTCACGGTAACCCGGATCTCGCGCCGTGGGGAGCGGCTGCCGAGGACCACGATCATCGCCGCTCCGGTCGCGGCGCCGAGGAGGAGCCCGAGGGCCAGGAAGGCCAGCTCGCTCGCGGTCACGCGGGGTCAAGGTCCTCGCTGTCCGGCGCCTCCCGGGGCGCCGTCGCTGCCAGCGAGCGTAGCTGCGAGCTCGGGCCACGTCAACCCGCGCGCGCGAAGCGCGGAAGCCAGTGCGCCTGCACCGCTTCGCGAGCCGGTGGTAGATTGACCGTGCCGGCCTTGCCAGGGTCTGCCGGCCCCCATCCATCGACCGTCAGCCCACGACGAATAGAGGTCAGCCTCGCCTTGACCCTCGACGTCCGCCAGGAGTTCCTCGTCCAGCCGGTCGACGCTTCGTGGCTCCAGTGCAACATCGAGTGCCAGGAGGCGTGTCCGGTCGGCACGAATTGCCGGGGATACCTGAACCTCGCCGCCGAGGGTCGCTTCGAGGAGGGCTACATCCTCTCCCGGGAGCCCAACCCTGTGGCCGCGATGTGCTCCTACGTCTGCTCCGCGCCGTGCGAGCGCGCCTGCCGCCGCGGCGACATCGACCGGCCCCTCGCGATCCGTGCAATGAAGCGCTTCCTCGTCGAGTGGCACGAGGCCTCGGGCATCCCCGACGTCATGCCGCACATCGAGGCTCGGCCGGAGAAAGTTGCGGTGGTGGGTGCCGGCCCGGCCGGGATCTCGGTCGCGCGGGAGCTCGCCCTGAACGGTTTCGGCGTCGACGTCTACGACAGCCTGCCCTACGGCGGCGGCACGATGCTCATCGGCGTGCCCGCGTTCCGGCTGCCGCGCGAGGCGATCGAGATGGACATCCGCCTCGTCGAGCGGCTCGGGGTCCGGTTCCATTACTCGACCAACATCGGCGTCGACGTCGCCTTCGACGACCTCCAGCGCGACTTCGACGCGGTCGCGATCACTGCCGGCGCGATGAACCCGGTCGCGCTCGATGTCCCGGGCGCGGAGCTCGAGGGCGTGCAGTACGGCGTCGACTTCATGAAGCGGGCGAACCTCGGCGAGCCGATCGAGGTCGGCAAGGACGTCGTGGTGATCGGCGGTGGCTACACCGCGATGGACTGCTCGCGGACCTCGCTCCGGCACGGCGCCGAGAACGTGGCCATCGTCTACCGCCGGACCCGGTCGGAGCTCGTGGTCGACGAGGAGGAGCTCGGCGAGACCGAGCGCGAGGGCGTGCGCATGGAGTTCCTCGCCAGCCCGGTCGAGGTCCTCGGCGAGGACGGCCACGTGACCGGCGTGAAGTTCATCCGCAACAAGCTCGGTGAGCCCGACGCATCGGGGCGCCGTTCACCTGTGCCGATCCCGGGCTCGGAGTTCGTGATCAAGGCGGACACCGTCATCCCGGCCGTGTCGCAGGCGGCGGATCTCACGTTCCTGCCGGTCGAAGCGGACTTCGAGGTCAACCGGGGCCGGGTCAAGGTCGACCCCGCGACGTACGCGACCAACGTCCGCGGCGTGTTCGCCTGCGGCGACTTCGTCACCGGCCCGACGACGCTCATCGAGGCAGCCGGCCACGGCAAGAAGTGCGCCTACGCGATCGACCGCTACCTCGCCGCCAGGACCGACGTGACGGTCGCGGCCAACGTCAAGATGACGAGCTCGTGGATCTTCGAGATGCCCGAGTTCTACGACGTGCTGCCGCGCCAGCACATCCCGATGACGCCGCTCGCCGAGCGCATGCCCTCGACCGATCCGGACGTCAACTTCACGACCCAGGTCGAGCAGGGCTATGACGCCACCGCGGCAGTCGCCGAGTCGACCCGCTGCCTCATGTGCAACTTCAACATCTGGTTCGACCCGTTCCGGTGCGTGCTCTGCGGCGCCTGCGCCGACGTCTGCCCCGAAGGCGTGATCCACATGATCGACATCAACCAGATGAAGTCGGAGGGGCTGCTGACCGAGCTCGACGAGGCCTACGGCTGGCAGGACGGCGCCGCCATGATCCTCGACGAGGAGCGCTGCATCCGCTGCGCACTCTGCGTCAAGCGCTGCCCGTTCGACGCCATTACGATGGAGCGGTTCGAGCTGCAGGAGATCTCGACTGACGGGCGGCTCTACAAAGAGTCGTACCGCGACGCGCAGCTGGCCGGAACGACCGGCGTCGCAGGAGGAATGGCCCGTTGAGCTTCCTGGAGCGGGTGGACCTCGCCATCCGCCGGAGTGGAGTCTGGCGGTCGCTGTTCCGGAACCCGTACCCGACCGACGAGCGCTCGCGCGCGTACGCGGTCATGAACAACGTCTTCCTGCACCTGCACCCGGTCCGGGTCCGTCAGCACGCGGTCAAGTTCGCGTACACGTTCTGCCTCGGCGGCCTGTCGTTCTTCCTGTTCCTGGTGCTGACCGTGACCGGCGTGTACTTGATGTTCTTCTACATCCCGTCGACGACGTCCGCATACAGCGACATCCTGAACATCCAGGCGAGCGTGGCCTTCGGGCTGCTCACTCGGAACGTCCACCGCTGGGGCGCGCACCTGATGGTGTTCTTCGTCTTCCTGCACATGATGCGGGTCTTCTACCACGGGGCGTACAAGCCGCCGCGCGAGTTCAACTGGGTCATCGGCGTGCTCCTGCTCCTGATGACCATCGCCCTGAGCTTCACCGGCTACCTGCTGCCGTGGGATCAGATCAGCTTCTGGGCGATCACGATCGGCCTGAACATGGCCAGTTACACGCCCGTCATCAACACGCCGATCCAGAACCTGATCTTCGGTGGCCTCGAGGTCGGCCAGAACACGCTGCTCCGGTTCTACGTGCTCCACATCATGGTCCTGCCGCTGGTTGCCGCCATCCTGCTCGCCGTCCACTTCTGGCGCATCCGCAAGGACGGCGGCATCTCCGGCCCGCTGTGAGCGATCGATGACCGATACCAAGCAGGACCAGGAGAAGCGCGTCGTCCTGCCCGTCGACCCGACCCGGCGGACGGAGATCGACAAGCAGCGCGTGCCGATGTCGGCGCGGCCGTACCGGCTGCTGGCGATGGTCAAGCAGGACGCGGTCGTTCGGGTCCAGAAGGAGCCCGACGACACGGTCATGACCTGGCCGCACCTGCTCTCGATCGAGTTCCTGGCAGCGACCGTCATGAGCGTGTTCCTGCTCCTGATGGGCCTGTTCATCAACGCCCCGCTCGAGGACCTCGCGAACGGCAACCTCACGCCCCCGGTGGCGAAGGCGCCGTGGTATCTCCTGGGCCTGCAGGAGATGCTGGCCTACTTCCACCCGGTGGTCTCGGGCGTGATGGTCCCGTTCCTGTACATCCTCTTCGCCGGTTTCGTCCTGCCATACATTGACCGGGATCCCGAGCGGAAGCGCCCGTCGGAGCGCAAGACGGCGGTCGTCCTGTTCAGCCTGCTGTGCATCCTCGGGCTGTTCGTGACGTTCGTGGGCGTCTTCTTCCGCGGGCCGGGCTATTCGCTCGTCACGCCGTACCTGCCGTTCTTCGACAACTTCACCAACGGCCTGCACTTCTCGCTGTGATGCCAGGGACCCGATGAGCAACTACCACCTCGCGCCCGCCGACAAGCCGCAGGCCCTCACGCCGCAAGCCCTGCGCTCGCTGCGCCAGGACCCGGTCCAGGGCATCTCCCGGCGCACGCTGCTGCGCCGCTCGATCGGCGGCGCGGTCCTGCTCTGGCTGACCGAGGTCACCGCCGGCTCGATCGGCTTCCTGTGGCCCAATGTCAAGGGCGGCTTCGGCGCTGTCATCAAGATCGGCACGATCGCCGACATCAAGGCCGCGAACTCCTCGATCCCGTTCAACCAGGGCTTTCCCGCGTACTTCCAGAACGCCCGGACGTACGTGATGCTGATCGACACGTCGCGCCAGGAGTTCACGCCCGGCGAGGACAAGACCGGCGACGGCACGGCGCTCAACGTCCGCGCGCTCTACCAGCGCTGCCCGCACCTCGGCTGCAGACCCAACCCGTGCCTCAAGAACTTCTGGTTCGAGTGCCCGTGCCACGGCTCGCGCTACGACCGCTTGGGGATCAAGGCGCTCGGTGCCCAGTTCGGCCCGGCCCCGCGAAGCATGGACCGCTTCTCGATCACGGTCGACGCTGACGGCGTGCTGATCGTCGACACCTCGAAGATCACGCTCGGACCGCTGCCCGTCGCGGTTGGCCAGCCGGGGATCATCCCGCCGAAGAGTCCCGTCGGCTGCATATGACCGATCCCACCCGGGACCGGCCCGGCAACGAGCCCGAGCGACGGCTCCCCGCGCGTCGCCCACCCAGCGAGCCGGTCCCCAGCCGGCCGGTCGAGCGCTTCACCGCGCCCCGCCAGGTCCGGTCGATCGGTGGGCTCACTGCGGAGCGGGCGGCCAAGATCGTCCGCCAGTCCGGCGATGCGCGCTGGGTGGCGTTCCTCGGCGTCGCGATCGTCGCGCTGTTCGTCATCCTCTATTACTTCTACGAGCTCGGCGTGCCGATCATCAACACCACGCCGCGACTCCAGGCCGAGGCGGACAACCAGCAGGTCACCTCCATCGAGCGGGGCTACAACCTGTACGAGGCGAACTGCGCGCGCTGCCACGGCGCGAGCGGCCAGGGCGGCATCGGCCCGGTGCTGAACGACCAGTCGAAGCTGTTCAGCCACCTCAACGAGCAGTACATCAAGAACGTGCTGACGGTCGGCGGCCGGTACGTCTGCGGCAACTCCAAGAGCCTGATGCCGGTCTGGGCGGACACCAACGGCGGCCCGCTGAACTATCTCCAGATCGCGGACATCATCGCGTTCATCCGTGCGCCCAGCACGCAGGAGTTCGTCCAGCACGACCCCCAGCTCAACGAGCCGGTCATGGGGCCCGACGGCAAGGTCCAGACGTTCAAGGGCTGGGTCGATCCGAGCTTCAAGCCCGAGCCGAGCGCAAGCCCGTTCCCCGACTGCTGGTCCGGGACCGCCGGCGGCGGCACGCCGGCCCCGCAGGCAACCCTCCCACCGAATGCTACGGTCGACAAGCTGACCGCCGAGAACATCGCCTTCAGCCCGCTGACGTTGTCGGCGCCGGCCGGCAAGGCGTTCGGCATCGACTTCACCATGAAGGACGCCGGCGTCGGCGGCCACGACGCCGACATCCTCAAGGAGGACGGCACGAAGATCGTCGACAACCCCGTCGTGTCCGAGCCCGGCGAGACGACCTACGTGATCCCGGCCCTCCCCGCCGGTACGTACAAGTACCAGTGCTCGGTGCACCCGTCGGTCCCGAACATGAACGGCACGTTGACGGTCAAGTAGCGATGGCCAAGGCGCTGCCCGCCGGTCGACCGATCCGCAGCCGCCCCGTCTTCGGGCTGTTCGACCCGGACGGCTGGGCGTGGGCCACCACGAAGGCCATCTTCTGGCTGCTCGTGATCATCCTCACGCTCGGCTACATCCCGGATCGCGCCTACTACTTCATCGTCTCGCGCACGATCGACCTGGGCATCCTCGGCTGGACGCCGGTCAACCTGTGCCCGCCCGAGAACAGCACGACCATGCCCTGCCCCGTGCCAGCCGGCGCTGTGCTCCCGTGGCAGGGCTCGCCCGCCGAGCTCGCGCTGCCCCAGGGCCGCACCGAAGGCGCCGCCACCCAGATCGGGACGAACCTGCTGTACATCGGCGGGAGCGATGGCTCGAAGGCGAGCGCCACCACGTACGTGGCCAAGGTCGACAAGGGCAACTACGGCCCCTGGGCCGAGGGGCCAGCCCTGCGCGAGGGGCGCTCCAACGCCGCCTTCGCGAGCCTGAACGGAACGGGCTACCTGATCGGCGGGCTCGGACCGGATGGCAAGGCCACGGACACGGTCTGGTCGCTCGGGCTGGACCCGACATCCGGCGCGCTCGGCTCGTGGACGGCGGTCAAGGACCTGAAGCTCCCTGCGCCGCGTGCCGGCGCGGCGGCTGTCGCGGTCACGGACGGGCTGATCGTCGCCGGCGGCTGGGACGCCAATGGCAAAGCCTCGACCTCGGTCTGGAAATCGACGCTCGACAAGTCAGGCAACCTCGGCGCATTCAAGGACCAGGCGCCGCTGCCGAAAGCGGTGGCT
>VBGT01000015.1 GCA_005889475.1 Chloroflexota bacterium
CGATGACCAGCGCGGCGGGCCTCGGGACCGGCGGCGCCTCGGGCGCGGAGCCCGCGGCCGCGTACGTCGCGTAGAAGTACGGCGTCTCCGCCGCGAACTCGGCGGCGCACGTGTCGACCATCGCGTAGCCCGGCGCGAGCCCGAGGGAGCGGCGTGCCTCACGCACGGATTCAGGGGGCACAGAGGCGAGATTCGCGATGTCCCCGTCGCCGAACCCGAACCGCTTCGCCGTGGCCAGCAGGGTCGCCGCGTCCGTGTCGCCTTCCCCGTCGCCGGCCCGGTCGGCGGCAATGATCGCCTCGCCCATCGCCCGAATCTCGCCTTCCAGCGCCACGTTCCGGCCCATCTCGGCAAGGAACCACGAGGCGATGCCCGTCGCAGCTTGGACCACCGCTTCCGGCACGCCCCGTCGCAGGAGCGCGAGCACTCGCCACAGGCGCGAGTCGGACGGCGCGATAAAGCCGCGGAGCACGATCGGCGCCGCCGAGCGATGAGCGAACCGCGTCGATTCGCACGCCTCGCCGCGCTCGTCGATCCAGCGGATGATCGTGTCCTCCTCCGGGTCGCCGGTCAGCACCGCCGCGAGATAGTCGAGCGTCGGCGCCCAGGCGGGGTCCTCGGCGAGCGGGCCGGCGCCGGCCTGCTCGAGCCCGCGCAGGGCCTTGTTCAGCGCCGATCCGAATGTCCGGTCGATCGCCATCACCTCGCCGGTCGCCTTCATCTGCGAGCCGAGCGAGCGATCCGCCGACGGGAACTTGTCGAACGGGAAGCGCGGCAGCTTGACCACGACGTAGTCGAGCGCCGGCTCGAACGCGGCGACGGTCGTGCCCGTGATGACGTTCGGGATCTCCGCGAGCCGCCGCCCGATGGCGATCTGTGCCGCGACCCGGGCGATCGGGTAGCCGGTCGCCTTCGATGCCAGCGCGGAGGAGCGTGAGACGCGCGGGTTGACCTCGATGACCGCGTACTCGGTCGAGTCGGGCGAGAGCGCGAACTGGACGTTGCAGCCGCCCTCGACGCCGAGCGCGCGGATGATCGCGAGGGCCGCGCTGCGCAGCCGCTGGTGCACCGGGTCGGGCAGCGTCTGGACCGGGGCGACGACGATCGAATCGCCGGTGTGGATGCCGAGCGGGTCGACGTTCTCCATCGAGCACACCGCGATGCACGTGTCATCGGCGTCGCGCATGACCTCGTACTCGATCTCCTGCCAGCCGACGAGGCAGCGCTCGACCATGACCTGGCCGATCGGGCTCGCCCGAAGCCCGGCGCGCACCCGATCGCGGTACTGCGCCTCGGTCTCGACGATGCCGCCGCCGGTGCCGCCGAGGGTGAATGCGGGCCGGATGATCGCCGGTAGCCCGATGAGGTCCAGCGCCGCCGCTGAAGATCGCTCGCGATCCTCGCCGGTCGCGCCCGCGACGATCGCGGAAGGCGCGTACGGCTGGCCGATCCGGTCGAGCAGGTCCCGGAACGCCTCACGGTCCTCGGCCATGCGGATGGCCTCGAGCGGCGTGCCGAGCAGGCGGACGCCGTATCGATCGAGCACGCCCTCGCGGGCGAGGTCCACCGCCAGGTTGAGTGCAGTCTGGCCGCCCAGCCCCGCGAGCAGCCCTTCCGGCCGCTCCCGGGCGATGACCGCTTCGATCGCCGGCACCGTCAGTGGCTCGAGATACACGGCGTCGGCCACGCCGGGGTCGGTCATGATCGTCGCCGGGTTGCTGTTGACGAGGATCGTCCGGACGCCCTCGGCCCGCAGGGCGCGGCAGGCCTGCGTGCCGGCGTAGTCGAACTCGGCCGCCTGGCCGATGACGACGGGCCCCGAGCCGATGATCAGGACCGACGCGGGGCGACTCACGAGCACGCCGCGACGAACCGGTCGAAGACCGCGAGCGCATCGAGCGGGCCCGGCGCGCCCTCGGGGTGGTACTGGACCGTCTCGATGGGCAGCTCGGCGTGGCGCAGGCCCTCCACAGAGCCGTCGTTCAGGTTGACCTGGCTCACCCGGAAGCCGCCATTCCGGGGCAGCGTCTCGCCCACGACCTGGACCTCGTGGTTCTGAGCGGTCACCTGCACGTAGCCCGTGTCGAGATCGCGGACCGGGTGGTTCGCGCCGTGGTGGCCGAACCGAAGTCGGCGCGTGTCCGCGCCCGCCGCACGGCCGACGACCTGGTGGCCGAGGCAGATCCCGAGCAGCGGTCGGCCGGCGTCGATCACGGCCCGCGCCAGCGCCACGGGGCCGGCGAGCCGCGCCGGATCGCCGGGCCCGGGTGAGAGCACCACACCGGCAACGTCGCTCGAGAGCGCATCGGCGGCCGTGGCGGTATGGGGCAGCACGCGGACGCGCACGCCGCGGCGCCGGAGGCTGCGCACGATGTTGGCCTTGAGGCCGTAGTCCACGATCGCGACGAGCGGCCCAGGCTCCCCCGCCCCGTGCTCCACGACCGCGGCCGGCGAGACCTCGGCCACGAAGTCCTGGTCCTCCCAGCGCGGCACGGCCCGCGCCCGCTCGGTTGCCGTGCCCCGATCGACGGCGCCCGGCTCGAGGATCACGCCCCGCACGCTGCCGTTCGTGCGCAGGTGTCGGGCAAGGGCGCGCGTGTCCACGCCGGCGATTGCGGGGATGTCCGCATCGCGGAGGAAGCGGGCCAGCTGGGCCCCGTCATCGAGCACGGCGGCCGTGGCGTTGGCGACCACCAGCCCGCGCAGCCAGGGCCGAGCCGACTGGTCGTCGTCGAGGAGCCGGCCATAGTTGCCGATGAGCGGGTAGGTCATGACCACGACCTGGCCGGCATACGAGGGATCGGTGCAGACCTCCTGGTAGCCGGTCTGGCTCGTGTTGACGACCAGATCGCCGCCCCCGGCGACCGGTGCGCCGAACGCGACGCCGTCGAAGATCGTGCCGTCCTCGAGCGCGAGGAGAGCGGGCCCGAGGTCGCCAATCCGCGGGTCGACCATCGCGCTCGCGCGCGGTCTCGGCGGGAAGGGTGAAATGGAAGGAAGCAGGCTGGCGCCGGAGCTCGCGACTCGCGCGTCCATCGAGCCTCCTTCCCGGCCTCACTGGACCGGTCCGCCGGCCTCACAGGACCGGCTTCAAGGGTGTGCCGAGGGTAGCATGCGGCGACGATGCGGCTGACCGTGGAGCATGCCCGCCCGCCAGATCGCGGTGATGGCCCAGCGGCTGGACGCGGACCGACCGGCCTCGATCCTCGAGGTCGTTCGCCACCTGGGCTTCCTGCAGATCGACCCGACGGCGCCCGTCGCACGCGCCGAGCACCTCGTCCTCTGGGCGCGCCTCGGCCGGAGGGGAGGCGCACGTGCTCGTCGTGCCTGCCCGGCATCTGGAGGCCGGCGCCACGAAGGCCGATCTCGAGGCGGCCCGGGCCGAGCTCGACGAGCTCGCGGCGTGGCAGGGCCTCGAGCGCGTCGACGTACAGCGAATCGCACGTTCAGGCGAGTGACGGCTCCGCGCGACAAACGACGAAGGCGACGGGGCGAGGACCCTGATTCGCGTGCGACAGGCAGCTGACCTTCCTCGTTTGATCGGTCTGGGCGACACACGACGAACGAAGAGGGCTGCGGGCATGATTCCCACGCGGCAGGAGGACGGATCTTCGTCGTTTGTTCGCTCGGCCCGTACGGTTGTAAGGGGCCTGTAGTCCGGATTTCGGCGCGGAATCGACCGAACGCACCGGCCGCTGCGGTAAGCCCTTCCCGTGACCAGGAAGCGATCAAGCGCCAAGCCCGCGACGCGACGCCCAGCGGCGGCCGACACCGGCCATGCCCGCAGTGAGGGCCGCCCCGCTCCCGACCCCGACGCGCCGATCACCGGCGTCGCCTCGGGTAGCCTCGGCACGGCTGCGAATCTCGACGACACGCAGGTGATGCGGACCGCCGATCTCGAGCGCGCCGCCGCGGAGCTCGCCGTGCCCGCGTGGCTGACGAACGACGCGCCGCCGCTGACGGACGACGCGCCGCCGCTGCCCGACGACTCTGAGGCGTGGGCAAGCGGATCGGTCGTCGAGCCGGTCCCGGACCCACGCGACGTGCCGGTGCGCGAGCGCGTGCAGCCACGGGAGCGCGCGCAGGCACACGGGCGTACGAAGTCTGGCCCCCGGCCTCGAGGCAGCATCAACGTCAGCCGGCGAACGTCCGCGCTGGCGGGCGCGGCAGCGGGCGCCATGCTCGTCCTGCTCGCGGGCGCGGCCCTGCTCGGGAACGCCGGTGGCTTGACGCCGAATCCCGGTGTCGGCCAGGGGCAGCCGTTCGCCAATTCCAGCCCGGAGCCCGACGCGACCCCGACCGCCGAGCCCACGAAGGAGGGCAAGGGTTGCCACGGCAAGGGCAAGGGCAGCGACTGCAAGGACTGATCGACCTACCCTTCCGGGATGAAGACGCCGCGCAATCCCGACACCATCCATGCGCCGCGCGGGCGATACATCCATCAGATCGAGGTCAGCGGCGAGAACCGCTTGCTCTTCCTGTCAGGGCAGTTGGGCATGAAGGCCGACGGCTCAGTCCCACCCGAAACCGACGCCCAGCTCGGGGTTGCGCTCGAGAACGTGCTGCGCAATCTCGAAGCTGCGGGCTTCGAGCCGGGTGATCTCGTGAAGGTGACGACCTATGTCGTGGGCGACTTCGACCCGGACGAGCGTCGAGCAGTGCTCGATCGAGTCCTCGGCAATCACCTCCCGACCAGCACCCTCGTGTTCGTGGCGGCGCTCGCGCGACCCGAGTTCAAGGTCGAGGTCGACGCCTGGGCGATCCGCTAGCCGGGATCAGGCAGCGACGGTCGCCCGCCCGATCACACCCGCGCCCACCGTCTTGTTCGAACGCTCGTCGACGAGGATGAACGAGCCCGTCTGACGGTTGTCCTGGTAGGTGTCGACGAACAGCGGCTGTGTCGTGCGCAGCTGTACCCGGCCGATCTCGTTGAGGGCCAGCGCATCGATCCCTTCGACGCGGTGCAGCGTGTTCACGTCGATCCGGTAGGCGATGTCGCGGACAAGGGCCCGCGCCCAGCGCGTCGTGTGCTTGATCGCGTACTTGGCGCCCTTCGTCATCGTCGCCGACTCATCCATCCAGCAGACCTGGGCGTCGATCTCCTGCGCGACCGTCGGCACATTGTGCGGCCGGCACAGCATGTCGCCCCGGCTGATGTCGAGGTGATCGATGAGTTGGACGGTCACGGCCATCGGCGGGTACGCCTCGTCGACGGGCCCGTCGGCGGTCTCGATCGACTCGATCGTGGTCTCGAGCCCGCTCGGCAGGACCATGACCGGGTCGCCCGGCTTGAGCACGCCCGAGGCGACCGTCCCGGCGTAGCCGCGGTAGTCGATGACCGTGTGCGACTGCGGCCGGATCACGTACTGGATCGGGAAGCGCACGTCGACGAGGTTGCGGTCCGAGGCGACGTAGAGGCGCTCGAGATGGCGCAGGAGGGGCAGGCCGTCGTACCAGGGCATGTTGGTCGACTGCATGACGACGTTGTCGCCATGGAGCGCCGAGATCGGGGTGAACGACAGGTCTCGCACTCGCAGGCGCGTGGCGAACTCGACGAACTCCTCGCGGATCGACTCGAACGCGTCCTCCGACCAGTCGACGAGATCCATCTTGTTGACGCACAGGAGGATGTGGGGCACGCCCAGCAGGCTGGCGATGAACGCGTGGCGGCGGCTCTGCTCGGTGATTCCTCGGCGGGCATCGAGGAGCAGGACCGCCACATCGGCCGTCGAGGCGCCGGTGACCATATTCCGTGTGTACTGGATGTGGCCCGGGGTGTCGGCGATGATGAACCGGCGCTTCGGCGTGGCGAAGAAGCGGTACGCGACGTCGATCGTGATGCCCTGCTCGCGCTCTGCGCGCAGGCCGTCGGTCAGCAGCGCGAGGTCGGTGAAGTCGTGGCCGCGCTCCCTGCTGACCCGCTCGACCGCGGCGAGCTGGTCGATGAACAGGGTCTTCGAGTCAAACAGCAGGCGCCCGATCAACGTCGACTTGCCGTCGTCAACCGAGCCCGCCGTGGCGAGCCGCAGGAGATCAGTCTCCCGCCTGCCGGGCGGGCGTGCCGGCTCGGCACCAGGCATCAGAAGTATCCCTCGCGCTTGCGGTCTTCCATGGACGTCTCGCTCACGCGATCGTCGCCGCGCGTGGCGCCGCGCTCGGTGATGCGGACCGCGCCGATCTCGGCCACGATCTTCTCGAGCGTGTCCGCCTCCGAATCGACCGCCGCGGTCAGGTTCGCGTCGCCGATCGTCCGGTAGCGGACGTGCCGACGCTCGGACTTCTCGCCGTTCTTTTTCGGCGTGAACTCGTTGACCATGTACAGCATCCCGTCGCGGGTGATCACCTCGCGCTCGGCGGCGAAGTACAGGTCGGCGATCTCGACGCTCTCGGCGGCGATGTAGGTCCAGATGTCGAGCTCGGTCCAGTTCGAGAGCGGGAAGACGCGGATGCTCTGGCCCTTGTGGACGCGACTGTTGTAGAGGCTCCACAGCTCGGGCCGCTGGTTCTTCGGGTCCCACTGCCCGAACTCGTCACGGAACGAGAACACCCGCTCCTTTGCCCGCGCCTTCTCCTCGTCGCGGCGCGCACCGCCGAACAGGGCATCGAAGCCGTGCTTCTCGACCGCCTCCAGAAGGACCGGCGTCTGGATCCGATTGCGCGACCCGTTTGGCTCTTCCTGGACGACGCCGCGCTCCATCGCGTCCGGCACGGACGCCACGATCAGCTGCAAGCCGAGCTCCTTGACCCATCGGTCGCGGTACGCGAGGACCTCGGGGAAGTTGAGCCCGGTGTCGATGTGCATGATCGGAAACGGGATCTTCGCGGGTGCGAACGCCTTACGAGCGATTGCGAGCATGACTGTCGAGTCCTTGCCGCCCGAGAACAGGAGACACGGCCGAGCCATCTCCGCGGCGACCTCGCGGAAGATGTAGATGCTCTCGGCCTCGAGGCTGCGCAGGTTGCTCAGGACGTGGGACTTCAAGGGGCCTCGACGGGACCTCGGTGGACGGAGGGCCGAAGGTATCATCGGGACGTGGTCCCCGTCCCGGCATGACCCTCGACCTGCCGCTCGCGCTGGGCGGCCTCCTCGTCGGCATCATCGTCGGGCTCACCGGCATGGGCGGCGGCGCGCTGATGACCCCGATGCTGGTGTTCTTCTTCGGTGCCGACCCGCTGACCGCGATCTCGAGCGATCTCGTGGCGAGCTTCGTGATGAAGCCGGCGGGCGCCTTCGTCCACCTCCGCAACAAGACGGTCAACCTCGGCCTGGTCCGATTGCTCGTCGTTGGATCGGTGCCGGCGGCGTTCTTCGGCGCCTGGTTCATCAGCCAGCAGCCGCGCGGCGCCGACCTCGATGCCCTGCTGAAGACGCTCCTGGGGCTCGCGCTGCTGGTGGCTGCGGGTGGGCTCGTGCTCCGGGCGCTGTACCAGATGTGGCAGAACGCCCTGCCGCTCGGCGAGGGCGCTGCACGTCCTTCGCGGCCGGAAGTTGTCCTCCGACCGGTGCCCACGATCATCCTCGGCGCGGTGGCCGGGTTCATCGTCGGGATCACGTCCGTCGGATCCGGCTCGATCGTGATCGTCGTGCTGCTGCTCATCTACCCGGGGCTGAAGGCGTCGTCGCTCGTCGGCACGGACCTGACCCAGGCGATCCCGCTCGTCGGCGCGGCCGCGCTCGGGCACGTGCTCTTCGGCAGCTTCTCTGCGCCCATCACGGTCTCGCTGCTCATCGGCGCGATCCCGGGTGCATTCATCGGGGCCCAGATCTCGAGCCGTGCGCCCGGCGGCGTGATTCGTCGCGCCCTCGCGGTCCTGCTCCTCGCCTCCGGGCTGCGACTCCTGGGGCTGAGCACGGAGGCGGTCCTGCTCGTCGCCGTCGCCGCTCTCGTGGGCGGGAGCCTCGCCTGGGTGGTGATCCGCCGGACGGTGCGACTGCGGCGCACGACGACATCAGGCGGCATCGGGACGGGCGAATCCGACGTCGCGCGCGAGTCGAGCGCCGCACCGTCGTGACCGATCCCGGCTCACGCCGCGGTGCGGTCGTCTTCCTCACCGGCCTCTCCGGATCGGGCAAGTCGACCATCGCCGAGGCGTTGGCGGCGGATCTCAGGGCAACCGGGCGCGCGGTCACGATCGTCGACGGCGACGTGCTCCGGCAGCAGGTCTCGGCCGACCTGGGCTTCGACGCCGCGTCGCGTGAGGCCAACGTCCGCCGTGCGGCCGAGCTCGCGGCGAGATTCGCCACGGAGGGGCAGATCGTGATCAGCGCCCTGATCGCGCCCTTCGAGCGCGCACGAGTCGAGGCCCGCGAGATCGTCGAGCAGTCCGCGCCGTTCCTGCTCGTGTATGTCAGCACGCCGCTCGACGTCGCCGAGGCGCGCGACCCGAAGGGCCTCTACCGGCGGGCCCGAGCCGGCGAGATCCCCGAGTTCACCGGCATCGATTCGCCATATGAGGCGCCGATCGAGCCGGACCTCGTCATCGACACGACGCAAACAGCCGTGTCTGACGCTGTTTCGACGATCCGCGCGGCGCTCGACGAGGCGCTCGAGGAAGCCGGCCAGGCGCGCGACGAGGCCTAGCCGGCCGGTACGCCTCCGTCCGCGATGGCCGAGCCCGTCGTCGCCGGCTCGTTCACCATGCCCAGCCGGTGCGCGATCGCGGCCGCCTCGGCCCGATTGCTCGCGCCGAGCTTGCCCATGATGTTTGAGACGTGGACGCTCGCCGTCTTGCGCGTGATGAAGAGCGCCTCCGCGATCTGTTGGTTCGTCCAGCCCTCGGTGACCAGGCGGAGCACCTCTGCCTCGCGAGCGGTGAGGTCGTTGGGTCCGCGCTCGTTCTGATGCGTTGGCGGTGAAGCTCCCGCGGAACCCGCGGTCGGGAGCGCGATTCGCGCCTGCGCGGCGAATCGCGCGACGAGATCGGCGAGCGGACGCGCCCCGAGGCGGCCGGCGATCTCCGCGGCCTCGGCGAGCGCAGCCGACGCCGCGTCGCGGGGCCCACGTGCCGCCATGGTCGCCTCGGCCTCGCGCAGCCGGGCGTAGGCGACGTGGTATGGACGATGCAATCCGGACCAGGCCCGGGCGACTTCCCTCCACGCCTCGGCCGAGCTCGAGCCGCGAACGCGGTCCCGCTCGGCGTTCGTGAGCGCGAAGAGCGCTCGGGCTCGCTCCCCGGATACGAACCCGGGGTTCCCGACGACGCCCTCGATTGCGGCCTCGACCTTCCTCAGCACCTGGCCTGATCGCGCGGCGAGTGCCTCGTCGACCGGTCGTCGAGCCCGACCCGGATCCTCCCTGGCGTCGGCGAGTGCCCGCAGCAGCAGCGCCGCCAGCCACGCCAGCGATGGGTCGGGCGTCCCGCTCAGGGCGAAGGCAGCGAGACCCGCCTCGGCAAGGTCGAGCACCTCGTTTAGCCGCCCGGTCCAGGTCGCGAGCTCCGCCTCCGCGGCGAGCAGCGCGGTGCGGTAGTCCGTGCCGCCGACCCGCTCGTCGATCGCGCGAGCGTTGGCCAGGAGGCGAGCCGCCTCGTCGAACCTCCCGCGGCCGGTGAACACCCGCGCCCGGTTGATCATCAGCCACGCCGCGCCCGCGTCGACGGCGCCGCGACGAAGGCCCGAGGCCGTCACGCCGTCGACCTCGTCCCAACGGCCGAGCGCCAGCAGCGCCTTCGCGGCATGGCCGAGGAGGATCGCCCCGTACGTCCGAGCGACCCCGAGCCGCTCGGTCAGGGCATAGCCTGCCGTTGCGGCCTCGAGCGACGCTTCCGACCGGCCGACCCGATCGAGCAATGCCGCCATGTTGGTCGCCGCCAAGGCCGCGCCCTCGACCGAGCCGATCGCCTCCCCGATCTCCTGACCCTTGCGGTACTCGGCAATGCCGCCATCGATGTCGCCGAGCATGGCCACGTCCCAGCCCAGGACGCCGTGGGCGAGCGCGGTCTCGGCCATCGCTCCGGCGCGCCGGCCGACGTCGATCGCCTCCCGTGCCGCCGCCGCCGAGGCGGCAAAGTCCCCGGCGAACATGCGCACGGCGGCCAGCTGGCCGAGCACCCGCGATCGGGCGACGCTCGGCGGCTCGGCGGGGATCGCCGCGACCGCCGCCTCGACGGCCGCGACCGCGTCCGCGCGCTGGCCGGACCACCACAGGTGCCAGCGCAGACGGTTCTCGAGGATCCGCACGCGCTCGGGATCGCCGGATGGAAACATGTGCACGAGGGCGCGCTGCAGGAGGTTGACCGCCCGCTTCGGCTCACCGATGAGGAGTGCGCAGTCGCCGGCACGCGTGAGCAGCTCCGCGTGGTCGCGGCCGGCGACCGCCGGCTCACCCGCGAGGTCCTCGACGATCGCCGCAGCGCGTTCCCACAGTGGCAGCGCCTCGGCGAAGGCGTAGACGCCCTCCGCGGCCACCGCCGCCTGCACCGCGTGGGGCAGCGTGCGCGCCGGCTGGCCGGCCTGTGCCCAGTGCCGGGCGAGGTCCACCGCCGCAACAGTCCGATCGCCCGCCGCCAGCCGGGTTTCGAGAGCCTCAGCCAGGCCTGCGTGGAGCGCCATGCGCTCCCCCGGGAAGAGCTCGGCCAGGGAGAACCGTTCCCAGGGGTGTCTCGCGACGTGCCAGGATCCCGCTTCCGACCGCTTCGCGCAGGTCCGCGGCAAGGCGTCCCGCCGAGAGACCGAGCACCTCGGCGAGCAGCTCGTCGTCCACCCGACGCCCGGCCGCGGCGGCGGCGCGGAGCATGTCGTGCGTGCCCGAGGAGAGCCCGGCGACCTGCGCGGCGAGGATGTCGCGCAGGACGGGCGGCAACGCGGCGTCGACGTTCCCGATGCCCGCGAGGAGCGCTTCGAGGAAGAAGGGGTTCCCGTCGCTGCGCGCCAGGAGGCGGTCGACGAGCTCCGGTCCGGGCGGCTCGTCCTGCTCGGCCGCGACGAGCTCGGCCACCTCGTCTCGATCGAACGGGCGCAGGTCGATGCGGTCGACGTGCTCCTCCCGCTCGAGCTCGGCCAGGAACCCGAGGCTGCCCGCTTCGGCCGCTGCCTCGCCCGTCCGCTCTGTCAGCACGAGCAATACCGGGTCGTCCCGGAGCGCGCGCGACAGGAACGCAACCAGGTCGCGCGTCGATCGGTCGGCCCACTGGAGATCCTCGATCACGATGACCAGCGGGCCGTCGGTCGCAAGGCGCTCGAAGACGCCCAGCAACAGCTCGAAGAGTCGCGCCTGCGACGCCCGCTCGAGTTCGATCGCGGGGCCGAGATCCGCGGCCCGCGTCGCCAGCTCCGGCAGCAGCCGGGTCAGCTCCGCCCGGCCTGGGCCGAGAAGCGCGGGGAGTCGGCCGGCGGGCGTCGTGCGAACCAGGTCGCGCAGGATGTCGACGATCGGCGCGTAGGGCAGGGCGTCGTCCGCGACGTCGATGCACGCGCCCTCGACGACCCGCGCCGCCTGGCCGATCTGCGCGACGAATCGGTCGATCAGCTGGCTCTTGCCGATGCCGGCCTCGCCGCCGATGACGACCGTGCGACCTTCGCGCTGCTCGGCGACGCGGTCGAGCGCGGACCTGAGCCGGGCGAGCTCGGTCGCCCGGCCGATGAATGGTCGGCGACGCGGCAGGTCGGCCAAGGCGCCCGGATCATACGCGGGCGATCAACCCGTTCCAGCGTCCCTGCGACAGACTCCGTAGGTGGTCCAGGTGGTCGCTCAAACCCCGGCGAAGCCGGCAAGGCGAACCCGGTCGCGGATCTTCGAGCGAGCGCGGCACAGGAGCGTCCGGGTCGCCCCGGGCGAGCGCCCGACCGATGCAGCGATCTCCCGCGAACCGTAGCCGTTCGCGGCGAGCGAAAGAGCACGACGCTCGGTCCCGGACAGCTGCGCCATCACGCCGCCAACTGCCGCGACCAGCTCACCCTGGACGACGACCTGCTCCGGGCCCTGCGGCTCGGCGGGCCGGGGCAGGCAGCCCGCATGCCGGTCGACGACCTGCAGGTGGCGGCCCCGGCTCACAGCGAGATTCGCCCCGACCCTGCGCAGCCAGGCTCCCGTGTCGTTCGGGAGTCGCCCTGCCTGGATCTCGAAGGCGAGTCGGAGAAACGCCTCCTGGGCCAGGTCCTGTGCGGTCTCGGCGTCGCGCGTCAGTTGGGTCAGAAAGCGCACCAGCATCGGCTGGTGCTCGGTGTAGGCCACTTCGACGAGGTGGCCGGTCCATGCCTGCATCGACGATCCTCCCAGCGCACCGGCGTTGTGCCGGGCTGGATCGACCGTCGACCTAAGGCGGGCCTCGGGGGATTGGGCTGCAGCCCAGAACTTCCGATCTGTTGATGGACTTCCCTGAGATGCGAGCGCGGGCCCAGGTCCAGGGACTACCGGTTGGTCAGCCGCCGAGCGATGTCGCGCAGGAGTCGGCTGACCACGACCCCGGCGAGGATCGGACTCGGGACGACCGCCAGCTCGGGTGGCTCCGACCAGGCGAGGCGCGCGGCGCGCAGGCGGCCGTCCTTCGCCTCGAGCGCCAGGCCCGATTCGACGAGCACGCCGAGGGCGAGGCTCGCGGCGACCGATGGGTCGATGCACGTCTCGTCACCGTCGATCGACAGCTTCGCCCAGCGTCGACCCGCGAGCGCGCCAGATCGAAGCCGTTCGCGTGTCGCCTGCGGCAGCTCGGCCGAGGCGGTCCAGCGATCGAATGCCTCGACCGCAACATCGACCTGCGGCGGGGTCGGCCCCGCCGCCTGTGGGCCATTCGACCAGCCCCTGCCGATCAACCGATCGACCCGGCGGAGCATCCCGGAGGCGAGGCGCATCCCGATCGAGCCGGCGAGGGGGTACGCCCCGAACCGGTGCAGCCCCGGGGGTTCAGCGCCCGACGCGCGAGGGATTGCGTCCAGACCGATCGCTCCACCGGCCTCGACCAGGGTGTTCACGCGCGCGTCCCCGCGCGCTGCGCCGCTCACGACCGCGATGCCCGTCGCCATCGCCGCCGAGATGTCCGGCGGGATGCACACGCCGGGCTTGCGATCGCCCGACAGGCCGCTCGCCGGGACGACCGTCAGCGCTTCGAGATCGCCGATGATCCGCACGCCGCTCGGGGCGATCCTGGCGACCATCTCCCGAGCGATCTCGCCGCTCCGGTCGAGCGCCCATTGCGGTGTCTCGATGCGAGGCTCACCCGGCTTCGGCTGGCGCTGCTTCATGTACGCCGCTGCCCCGAAGTGCATGACCCGGTGGTACAGGGCGTTGCGGAGGCCGGCGTCCCAGAACGCGTTGTTGAACGCCCTCACGGCCTCGATCTCGGCGAGCGTCATCGACCGGTTGGTCACGTCGTCCTCCGCGACGAGCGTGCCCGCCCGCAGGCCGAGCAGCTGTTCGAACACCCGAAGCACCTGATCGTGGTCGTCCTCGTCGATGACCACCACCGACATGCGCTCCGGCCCGACGACCGCGGCCCAGCGCTCGATCAGCTCGTCGTGCCGGTGCCGCCGCCAGAACGTGGGGGTGACCTTGCCGGGCGGGCCGTTGAGCACGGCATCGAGCCAGTCGTCGTACGACAGGCGCATGAAGCTCTGGACGTACTGCTGCCATTGCGAGGCGAGGAGCCGGCTGAGTGGCCGAAGGGTGACGACGACGTGGAGGCGCTCCCGCCCGAGGTCGTCGGCGATGCGCGGGATGCGATCGGCCTCGACGTCGGCGAAGAACTCGCTGCTGAGGAGCACTCGCGCCTCGGTTGACCGCCGGACCTCGCCCGCGAGGTCGTTCCAGCGCCGCATCGGCGGCGGGCCCGAGTCGCGCTGGAACGACGGCCGGCCCCCCACCGCGAGCACCGCCGCGCCGGAGTGGCGAGATCGGCCGGCGTAGCGAACGCCCTGGGCCAGGACCTCGCGCCGGCGCGCGTGGAACGCGCCCTGGACCGCGGTCGTACCGGTCTTGGGCGGTCCGATGTGGACGAGCCTGGTGCCCTCCGGCAGGAGGAGCTTCGCGCGTTGAACGACGGTCACCGCCGGGCTGGGCGCGATCAGGCCGTCCGCCGCGGCAGGGGCAGCCGGGACACCGCCGCGCCGAGCAGACGGCGCACGAGCACGAGACCGAGGAGCGGCGTCGACACTCGCGCCAGCTCCAGCGGCTCGACCCGGGGGCGCGGCGGGGGCGTGCCCCGATCGAGCGGGCCGTCCGGCCACGCCTCCTCGACGCCTGCAACCGACGCCGCATCGCGCGCGAGTCCGCTCGCGAGCACGATCCCGAGCGCGGCGGTCGCGCCGATCGTCGGCCACGCGTCCTCGGCGGCTCGACGCGCTGCGTGGCTCATCGCACGCGCACCGTCGGCAGCGGCCGCGGTCGCTGACGGCGCCACCAGGCTCGCGAGGTCGCCGATCACCCTGACCCCGCTCGACCTGATGCCCTCGACGATCTCCCGGCCCACCTCGGCGGCGCGATCCACCGCCCAGCTCGGCGTCTGGATCCGGGGCTCGTCGCGATCCGCGACGCGCCGCTTCATCAGCTCCGCCGCACCGAATCGCATCACCTTGGCGTGCAGCTGCGTGCCGAGCCCCTCGGCCCGGAAGGCGGCGTTGAACGCCCGGATCGTCTCGACCTCCGCGAGCGTGAGGGATCGATTGCTGAGCTCCGGTTCCGGGACGAGCGTCCCCGCGCGCAGCCCGACCATCGACTCGAGAACGCGCAGCACCCGGTCGCGATCGGCACCGTCGACCACGATCGCCGTGAGATTGGCTGGGCCTGCCTCCGACGCCCACCGACGGATGAGCTCGTCGTGCCGGTGGCGGTGCCAGAACGCCTGGCTCACCCGATTCGAGGGGTCGTGGAAGACCGCCTCGAGCCAGTCCTCGTAGGCCATCGTCATCCCGGACTGGACCTGCTGCTGCCACTGCGAGGAAAGCAGCTCGACCAGCGGTCGGAGCGTGACGGCGACGTGGACCTGCCCGACGCCCAGATCGCCGATCACCCGGCGCACGGCTGCGTCGTCGGCGTCCGCGAAGCCCTCGCTGCTGATGACCACGCGGCCCTCGCGAGCGCCCCGGACCTCGCGAACGAGCGCGAGCCAGCGCCCGATCGGCGGGGTCTTGCCGTCCGCATACGGCGATGCCCGTTCGGTCACGGCATGGGCGGCCTGCATTGGCTGTCGCTGCGTCCCGGCGTAGCGGACGCCCTGCGCCGCGAGCTCGGCACGGTTCGTGTGGAAGGCGCTCTGGACAGAGGTCGTGCCGGTCTTGTGTGGACCGATGTGCAGCAGTCGCGATCCTGCCGGTAGCAGCAAGTCGCCCTCCCCTCCGATCACGCCAGCTCCGCAGTGTCAGGGTGGACCGACGGCTCCGGCGTCGTCCGGCCACGCCGCCCCGATTCGGTGGCGGCCGGGTAGTCTGCCCGCGGACCTCGGGCGAGGCGCCGGAATCTCTCGCGAACGCGCGCCGACAGCGCAGCGGCAATGCGCGGGGTGGACAGCGCGTTGAGCGCAGGGCTGTTCGCCGGGGCCTGCCGATCGCGAGTCGGGGCAAGGGCGTCCGGCCAGCCCAAGTCGTCGAGGTCGGCTCGCGCGTTCCGCGCGAGCCCGGTCGCGAGCAGCACGCCCATTGCAGTGGTCGCGGCGATGTCGGGCCAAGTAGTCGGCCCGGCCGCATCGGCGGCGTCGGCTCGAGTCGGTGGCGTCGAGGTGTTTGCCGCGAGACTTTCGAGGTCGCCGAGCACCCGCACCCCAGAGTCCGAGATGCCGGCGGCGATCTCCCGGCCGACCTCCACCGCTCGAGCAACGGCCCACTCGGGCGTCTCGATTCGCGCCTCGTCGCGCGCGGGCACGCGACCGCGCAGATGTCCGGCCGCGCCGAACAGCACGAGGTCCAGCCGAACGCTCGGGTCGATCCGGCACTCCCCCAGGCCAACGTTGAGCGCCCGAATCAGCTCGACCTCCGGGCCGGTCAACGAGCGGTTCGAGCGATCGCGCTCAGCGACCAGGAGCCCGGCCGGCAGCCCCACGAGCCGCTCGAAAGTCCGGAGGACTGCGCCGTGATCCCGATCGTCGGCAATGACCACGCTGACGTTGGCCGGGCCGGCGGCCGCAGCCCAACGCTCGACGAGGAGGTCGTGCCGGTGGCGATGCCAGAAGGTCGTCGCAAGCGCGGACGTGCCCTCGAAGACCGACGCGAGCCACGTCTCGTAGGCAACCTCCAGGCCGGCCTGGACGTGCTGCTGCCACTGCGAGGGGAGGATGCTCGCGAGGGGCCGCACGGTGATGACGATGTGCACGCGCGTCGGATCGAGATCGTCGACGATGCGACGGATCGCGTCATCCCGGGCGTCGGCGAACCACTCGCTGCTGACCACCATGCGCGGGGCCCGGCTCGCTCGGATCTCGCGCAGGAGCTTGTGCCAGGGCCGGATGGGGCGCGCCAAGGCGTCGGGGGACCCGATGGCCGCCGCGGCCTGCGCGGCCCGGAGGGGCTGTCGATTCGGGCCCGCGTACCGCACGCCGTGGCCCGCAGCGGTCCGGCGCGCACGATGCAATGCACTCTGGAGCGACGAGGTGCCGGTCTTGTGCGGGCCGATGTGCAGCAGACGCGTGCCCTCGGGCAGCAGCACGTCCGCGAGCGCTGTCACGGTGGCATTGTCCCGGACCGGGACGCCGCCGTCACCTATGCGCCGTGTAGCGATCCCTGGCTGATCGGGGCGATCAGGTTCTCGCCCCGGCCATCCGTCGCTAGAGGACCTCTTTCGGCGCGGGGAGTCCCGGCGGGGGTTCCCGACCGCGATCCAGCTCCTCCTGCACCAGCAGTTGGTATTCGTCGCGCAGGCGTGCGGCTTCCGAGGTCAGATACTCGGCATCGGATGAATCAGGCTGCGCTTCCGCAAGGGCGCGCTCGACCTCGCGCCACTTCGCCAGTACTTCCTCAGCTGCGCGCTGGTACAGCAACTCTCATCCTCCCCGAAGGAGACATTTGGATTATCGCGCGCTCGAACCGACCCCGTTGCAGCCCGGCACCGAGATCTGTCGCCATGCTGTCAAGCCCGATACGCGGCTGTAATCGGCCCGCGAGCCGTCTTCGTCTTGCTGGCGCGTTCGACGCCATACCTTCACAG
>VBGT01000016.1 GCA_005889475.1 Chloroflexota bacterium
CCTTGTCGATCTGGACCGAGTCGAGCGCGTTGCACGGCGCGACACCGCTCCACCAGCGCAGCTCGGCGGTGGCGCCCTGGTCGTCGGCCGCGGCGCGCACGAGCTGGACGCTCACGGGATGTTGGTTGATGAGCCCGTCAGTCGGGCCGACGAACGTGGCCTGGCCGAGGATCGGGTCGAGGGCCGGCCCGCCGACGGCGCCACCGCCACCCGCGGCGCCGCCACCGGTGCCGCCGTTGCCGGGGACCGCGGTCGGCGTGGGCGCAGGTGTGGCCGCTGGAGTGGGGCTCGGTCCCGCCGCGGCGCCGCACGCGGCAAGGGTCACGACGGTGAGCAGAACGGCGGGGAGCGTTCGGGTCGTCAGCATGGCCGCGAGACGCCGCGGCCTAGGCGGTGGTTCCGGACGGCCCACGCGTGTCGACGCGGGCGACGTGTCGCCCCTCCCAGGCATCGATCTCGGTCGACTTGCCCAGCAGATAGCCGAGCTCGTCGGTGCCCTCGAGCAGCATCAGCTTCGAGAACGGGTCGACATTGAACGGCAGGTCCTCGTCACCCGGGAGGTGGACCACCTGCGCCGCGAGGTCAACCGTCAGCTCGACGTCCGGGTCGCGGGCGAGTAGCTCGAACAGCTGGCGATGACGCTCGTGATCGACCACGATCGGGAGGAGGCCGTTCTTGAGGGCGTTCGTCCGGAAGATGTCGGCGCAGCTGGTCGTGATCACCGCCTGGATGCCCCACGACACGAGCGCCCACGGCGCGTGTTCGCGTGATGATCCGCAGCCGAAGTTCTCGCCTGCGAGCAGGATCCGTCGCCCGCTCATGTCCGGCTGGTCGAGGACGAACCGAGGCTCCTTGAGCGAGCCGTCGGCCTCGAAACGCCAGTCGCGGAAGAGCGCCTCGGCGAGGCCGGACTTATCGGTAGCCTTGAGGAACCGTGCGGGCACGATCTGATCGGTGTCGACGTTCTCGGCGGGCAGCGGGATCACCCGGCTGGCGAAGCCTGCGAAGGGTCTGGCCATCGGTCAGCGCCCGCCCACGGCAGCCAGGGACTCGATCCCCGGCAGGAGGCGCGGGTCGGCGATGGCGCCGGCGACGGCCGACGCGGCCGCGGTCAGCGGGGACGCCAGGAACGTGCGGCCGCCCTTGCCCTGGCGGCCCTCGAAGTTGCGGTTCGACGTGCTCACCGCGTACTGGCCGGGCGAGAGCTGGTCGCCGTTCATCGCGATGCACATCGAGCAGCCGGCCTCGCGCCAATCGGCGCCGGCGGCGCGGAAGATCTCGTG
Source organism: Chloroflexota bacterium (assembly GCA_005889475.1). Taxonomy (GTDB): domain Bacteria; phylum Chloroflexota; class Limnocylindria; order Limnocylindrales; family CSP1-4; genus UBA5189. The sequence continues at coordinate 1,284 of VBGT01000016.1, forward strand.
GAGGCCCTCGCGCTCGGCCTCGCGCTTCACCTCGTCCGAGCCGGGCACGACCATCATCCGCACGCCGTCCGCGACGTGCCGGCCCTTCAGCGCGGCGGCGGCAAGCCGCAGGTCGCTGATCCGGCCGTTCGTGCACGAGCCGATGAACACGACGTCGACCTTCTGGCCGAGCAGCGCCTGGCCGGGCTGCAGGTCCATGTAGGCGAGCGCCTGCTCGAGGCCTCGGCGGCGGGCATCGTCACCGGCCGCCGCAGGATCCGGGACGCGCGCCGAGATCGGCAGGCCCATGCCCGGGTTGGTGCCGTAGGTGACCATCGGCTCGAGCGACGCCGCGTCGATCGTGACCGAGCGGTCGAACGCCGCCTCAGGGTCGCTCGGCAGCGCGCGCCAGCGGGCGACGGCATCGTCCCAGGCCGCTCCCTGTGGTGCATGCGGCCGGCCCGCCAGGTACTCGAACGTGGTGTCGTCCGGCGCGATGAGCCCGGCACGAGCGCCGCCCTCGATCGACATGTTGCAGATCGTCATGCGCTGCTCCATCGACAGCGCCTCGATCGCCTCACCCCGGTACTCGAACACGTGGCCCGTCCCGCCGGCGATGCCGATCCGCGACAGCAGCGCGAGGATCACGTCCTTGGCGCTCACGCCGGGCGCGAGCCGGCCGTCGACCCGGACCTCGTAGGTCTGCGGGCGGCGCTGGAGCAGGCACTGCGTGGCGAGGACCATCTCGACCTCGCTCGTGCCGATCCCGAAAGCGAGGGCGCCGAACGCGCCGTGGGTGCTCGTGTGCGAGTCGCCACAGACGATGGTCATGCCCGGTTGGGTCAGCCCGAGCTGCGGCCCGATGACGTGGACGATGCCCTGGCTCGGCGAGCCCAGGCCGTGGAGCGGGATGTCGAACTCGCGGCAGTTCGTCTCGAGCTGGGCGACCTGGGCGGCGGCGAGCTCATCGAGGATCGGCAGGTTGCGCGGCGTGGTCGGGACGGAGTGGTCGGCGGTCGCCACCGTTCGCTCCGGATGCCGGACCTTCAGGCCCCGCCGGCGGAGCCCCGTGAACGCCTGCGGGCTGGTGACCTCGTGGACCAGGTGGAGGTCGATCGCGAGGACGCTGGGCGCGCCCGGATCCTCGGCGACGACGTGGTCGTCCCAGATCTTGTCGACGAGCGTCCGCGGGCCGGTCATGGCCGCACATTCTGCAGGACAATCCGCGATTGCTCGAACCGTACTTCGGATCACACCCGAACGGCCTATGACCACCCGGACCAGCGGATGGCGCATCGGCGCGCCAGCCGGGCGTACAACCGGGATCGCCGACACCCACCCCGCTGGAGCATCAGGTACTTGCCGAGGGACACCTAGACCGTGGCTGTATTGCGCGGGCGCGGTCACGTGCCCGCGATCGCGGTACGCGCGCGAGAACGGCTCGTCGGTGCGGGGACCGGCATGCCGGCGGCGCATCGAATCGTGCTGTTCGTCGCCGCACTGAGCGCGGCGGCGACGGCCCTCTTCGCCCTGGAGCTGACCGGTCGGACGGCGCCGTTCGCCGCGGTCGTCCTGCCCTGGCCGCTGCTCGCCGCCGGGTTCTGCGTCGCCGAGATGAAGGTCGTGTCGGTGCACTTCCGGCGGGAGACGCACTCGTTCTCCCTGTCGGAGTTCCCGGCGGTGATCGGGCTGTTCTTCCTGTCGCCGCTCGACTATCTCCTCGCGTTGCTCGTTGGATCGGCCGTCGCGCTCGTCGTCGCGGAGCGCCAGGCGCCGGTCAAGCTCGCGTTCAACCTCTCGAACTTCGCGCTCACGGGCGTGCTGTCGCTGGCGGTCTTCCATCGGATCGTGACCGGTGATCCGACCCTCGACCCGATCGATTGGGTCGCCGCATTCACCGCATCGCTCGCAGCGACGGTCGTGGGCGCCTTGACGACGGCCACCGTGATCACGATCTCGGGCGGCGCGCCGCAGTACGAGAAGCTGCCGGAGATGCTCCAGTTCGGGGGCATCGTCGCGGTCGCGAACACGAGCCTCGCGCTCCTCTGATCCTGCTCGCCGTCCCGCTGGGCACGGTGTTCGCCGCGTACGGGGCGTATGTGTCGGAACGCGAGAAGCACGAGCGCCTCGAGCTCCTGTACCAGTCCAGCCGGATCCTGCAGCACTCGCCCGAGCTCGACTCGAGCCTCGTTGCCCTGCTCGAGCACGCCCGGAACATGTTCCGCGCCGAGTGGGCGCAGATCATCCTGTATCCACGCATGCCCGCAGACGAAGCCCTGCGGACCGTGTCGCGCCAGGATGGGCCCGCGGAGATCATGGTCCCCATCGCCAACCTCGAGGCCGATCCCGTCGATCGGCGGGTGAGGAGCGAGGGCCGCGCATTCCTGTATGTCCCCTCGCCTGCCGAGCGCGCGGCGAGTGGGATCCGGCAGGCGATGGTCACGCCCCTACGCGGCGAGTCGGAGCTGATGGGCTCGATCGTCATCGCCAACAGGCTCACCGAGGGCACCGCGTTCACGAGCGAGGACCTCAAGCTTCTCGAGACGCTGGCGAACCAGTCGGCGATCGCGCTCGAGAACGGGCAGCTCGAGCAATCCCTGGCGGAGCTGTCGCGGCTCAAGGAGGAGCTCCGCTACCAGGCCTACCACGACTCTCTCACGAACCTGGGCAACCGGAGCCTGTTCGTGGAGCGGGTTGACGCCCGCCTCGAGCAGCCGGTGGGCGATTTGGTGCCGGTCGTCCTGTTCCTTGACCTCGACGACTTCAAGGTGGTCAACGACACGCTCGGCCACGCCGTCGGCGACCGTCTGCTCGCCGCGGCCGCCGACCGGATCCGGGGCTGCGTTCGCACCGACGATGTCGCGGCCCGGCTCGGCGGCGACGAGTTCGCCATCCTCGTCGAGGACAAGCCCGACCTGAGCCGGTCCATTGCCGTCGCCAACCGGATCATCGAGGCGCTGCGCCTGTCGTTCCCGATCGAGGGCCAGGAGATCACGGTCGGCGGGAGTGTCGGCATCGCCGCCGCGAAGGGCGACATGACACGGGCAGACGAGCTGCTGCGTAACGCGGACGTGGCCATGTACATCGCCAAGGCGAACGGCAAGGGCCGAGCCGCCGTCTTCGAGCCGACGATGCATGCCGCGATCGTCGAGCGTCACGCGCTCAGCGCCGAACTGTCGAGGAGCCTCGGGCGAGGTGAGCTCGTCGTCTTCTACCAGCCCATCGTCGCCCTCGCCACAGGAGCGCTCGAAGGGGTCGAAGCGCTCGTCCGCTGGCGGCATCCGACGCGGGGCCTGGTGCTGCCCGACGAATTCATCCCGCTTGCCGAGGAGAATGGCGCGATTCTGGCCCTCGGTCAGTGGGTGCTCGAGGAGGCCTGCCGGCAGGTCGCCGCCTGGAAAGCGTTCGGACCTCGCGCCGGCCTGACGCTGACGGTCAACCTCTCCGCGGCGCAGCTTCGCGAACCCTCAATCGTCGACGACATCGACCGCATCGTCAGCGAGAGCGGGCTGCGCCCTGACCAGCTCGTGCTCGAGATGACTGAGACCGCGATGTTCCATGACACGGCGACCACGATCGCTCGGCTCGAGGCACTCCGTTCCCGCGGGATCCGGATCGCCGTCGACGACTTCGGGACCGGCTACTCGTCGCTGGGGTACCTGCGTCGGTTCCGGGTCGACATCCTGAAGATCGCACGCGAGTTCGTCGGCGACGATTCCGACGAAGGGGCGTTCGCCGCGGCGATCATCGCGCTCGGCAGGACACTCCGGCTCAGGATCGTCGCGGAGGGCATCGAGCAGCCGTGGCAGCTCGAGCGCCTGCGGTCGCTCGGGTGCGAGTTCGGGCAGGGCTACTACTTCGCCCGGCCGACGGACGCCGCCGGGTTCGAGGCCTACGTCGCGGCTCGGCATCCCGCGGCGATTGCGCCGGCTGCAACGGTGCGTGCGGCGGCCCGGCTGATCAAGCCCGTCAGTAGTTAGCGGGCCAAGGGAGGCGACACGATGTTCATTCTTTACGCCATCCCGATCGGGCTCGCCCTCGGCTTCGCGTTGGGTGGTCGGCCGGCCGGCCTGGCACGGCTCGAGTTTCGATGGCCGTGGCTCGTGCTGGCTGGGCTGTTCATCCAGGTCATCCTCTTCACTGACTTCGTGGCAGCCCGGATCGGCGGCGCGGGTGCGCTGATCTATGTCGGCTCGACCGCGGCCGTCTTCGGCGGCGTCCTTCGCAACGTCCGCATCTCGGGCATGCCCCTGGTGGCGCTCGGCGCCGCGTCCAACCTCGCCGCGATCGTCGCAAACGGGGGGTACATGCCCGCGGGTGGTGCCGCGATGGCGGCGCTTGGCAAGACCGACCCGACCCTCTATTCGAATAGTGCAGTGGTCGCCCACCCAGCGCTCGAGCCCTTGACCGACATCTTCGCGCTACCCGCGTGGATCCCCTTCGCCAACATCTTCAGCGTCGGCGACATGCTCATCGGGCTCGGCGTCGTCGTCATCATCGTCGCATCGATGCGCGGCGCCCGGGCGTCAGGTGGACCGCACCCGAACTACGACGAGGCAACCAGACCAGTGTGATCCGGGAGTGGTGCGCAGCGGAAACTCCCCCGAACGCCACGCCGCGGGTAGTACTTCGCGGCCATGGGTCATGGTTCGAAGGTCCCCTAGCGTCCTCATCGAGGTCATTCGCCCTCCGTCGCAGGATTGTCCAGGGCAAACCCGCTGTGAAGCGGGGACGCAAAGCCAGGGGTCTCCCGGTACCGGAGACGGCCCAGCTGCCGATCCTGATGACGTTACCGGGCTTCGAAAGGGAAGCATTCGTGAAGCAGATCCTGGCGCGCTTCACCTTCGCGGTCGCGCTCCTCGCATGTACGGCGCTGACGCTGGGCGCGGGAATCCGGTGGTCGTGATGATGCAGACGCTCAAGGCTCAGGCCTTCCGCCTCTTCGTCGTGGTCTCGATGCTCGCCAGCTCGGCGCTCGTTCTCGAAGCGGGGCATCGCTGGCGCTAATTGCACAAGTGCCCTCGCGGGCACGATCGGGGACACGAGGCCGCCGAGTGATCGGCGGCCTCGTGATTCCTAGCGCGAGGCTGCGGCGGCCTTGTCGTGCAGGAAGTCGAGCACCCGCTTATCGATCCAACCCGGGGCGGCAGTCCGCTCCTCGAGGTTCTCGACGGCCATCCAGTCCTCGAGCGCCGACTGCCAGTCCATGTCCCAGTTGGACGGCAGTGGTCGGGGGCTGCCGGTCATCGGGCGGCTCGCGGGATCCGCGGCCGGTGCGTCGTCGCCGATGAGCACGCTCATCGGCTGGTAGACGCCACCGAACCGTCCGCCGGGCTCCGCTCCGAGTCGCGACATCAGGGCGCGCAGCTCCGCGGCCGACGCTTCGTCGATCGCGATCAGCTCGTCGATCGAAGGGCGATCGAGATACAGCCGCTGCAGGCCGAGCAGCCGCCCAAGCTCGCCGATCGGGTCGTCGTGGTCGTCGACCCGAAGGTCGATCCAGCGGTCGTTGCCCCCGCCGTAGCCGCCCGCCTCGCGAACGACGAGCAGGGCCGCCGATTCGCGGCCGCGCCGATCGCCGCCGGCGGCATCCGCGGCGGCGAGGCACGCGACCAGGAGCTCGGGGAATGGCCGTCCGCCGGCAACGAACGTGTCGGCGAGGCCGTCGACGACCCCCGGCCCGGCGAGGATGTTGCCCTGCGCCGCGAAGCCCGGCCCGGTCCGACCACCCGCCCAGGCGAAGCACTCAGGCCCGGTATGGCTTGCCGCTTCGCCGTGAGTGTCGACGATGCCGGCCTGGCGCTGGTCCCGCAACTGATCGGGCGCGACGAGCCCATCGAGGGCCCCGCCGGCCGATGCACCGCCCGCGAGCAGGGCCAGGCCATCGGGCCCGTAGGCCGCGTTCGCGTAGGCCTGCGTCGCGACGGCGCCCACGCCGGCACGCGCCCAGGGCACGACCGCGCCGACGGCGAGGAACTTCGACTGCACGGCGACCGCGAGATCGCCCGTGGCGGGGTCGCGCGCGACGATCGAGTAGGTCATGGGTCGAGCGCCTCCATCAGCGACGGATTCGGGGGTCGATGACGACCTGGAGGACGTCGACGGCGAGGTTCGCCGTGACGATGCAGATCGTCCCGAAGAGCACGGTCCCGAGGATCAGCGGCACGTCCGCGGTGACGATCGAATCGACGGCCAGCTTGCCGATGCCGGGCCAGCTGAAAACCCGCTCCACGATCACGACGCCGCCGAGGAAGAAGCCCAGGTCGAGACCGATCTGGCTGAGCACCGGCCCGAGCGCGTTGCGGACCGCGTGGCGCCACAGGATCGCGCGCTCGCCGAGCCCCTTCGAGCGCGCCGTCCGGACATAGTCGCGGTGCAGCTCGTCGAGCATCGCCGTGCGCATGAGCCGGGTGTAGTAGGCGGCGCCGCTGAAGCCCAGCGTGATCGCCGGCAGCGCGAGGTAGCGAAGGTCCAATGGCTTGTAGCCGCCGATCGGGAAGATCGTGATGCCCAGCCGGATCTGCGGCTGGAACGCGAGGAAGTTCAGGAGCAGGTAGCCGACGAGGAACGACGGCGCCGACACCAGCACGATCGACACGATCGTCGACAGGCGGTCGGAGCGGGTTCCGCGCCGCGTTGCCGCGAGGATGCCCAGCGGCAGCCCGATCAGCAGCTCGACCGCGAGGCCGGCCGCCGCGAGCTGCAGCGTCGCCGGGAAGCGCTCAAGGATGAGCGGCAGCACGGCTCTGTTCTGGATGTACGACTGGCCGAAATCCCCCTGGAAGAGGCGGCTCACGTAGCGCCCGAGCTGGACCAGGAATGGCTGGTCGAGCCCGAGCGCCACGCGGATCCGCTCCACGTCCTGCGGCGATGCCCGGATGCCCGCGATCATGCGCGCCGGGTCGGCCGGCAGGATGTAGGTCGCGAAGAAGGTGACGGCGACGATGGCCGCGACCACAACCAGCGACCAGCCGAGCCGGCGCAGGATATAGCCGCCCATCAGGTACTGCTCAGGTCGCCGGATTGATCCAGAGCGCCCGAACGTTGTACTGCCAGACCGGGTGGATGGTGTACCCGCCGACCCGCTTGCCGACGAGCGTGTACCACTCCTGGTGCCGGAAGGGCGCCCAGGGTGCGTCCGCCATGATCTTGGTCTGGATCTGTTGGTACTCCTGCAGCCGCTTGGTCTTGTCGAGCTCACCCTTGGCCTGCGCCATGAGCGCGTCGACCGCCGGATTGCAGTAGAGGGCGGCGTTCGCGCCGCCGGGGACCGCGGTCGCGCAGGTCAGCGTCGGCTCGATGAAGTCGGATGGGTCCGGATAGTCCTGGAACCAGCCAACCCAGCCCATCGGGGCCGTGTGCGGCGTCTCGATCGTGTTCAGGAAGGTCGCGAACTCCTGGGACACGATCTCGGTCCGGATCCCGATGGCCGCCATGTCCTGCTGGATCGAGGCGCCGATCTGGGGATCAGGATCGGTCGTGTCGGTGTAGAACTTCGTGTCGAAGCCCGCCGCGTAGCCCGCATCCTTCATGAGCTGCTTGGCCTTCTCGACGTCGCGCGGGTACGGGTTGCAGCTCGCGTCGTAGCCGGGCAGGACCGGGGGATAGATGCAGTTGGCCGGCTGGCCCGCGCCGTGCGTGATCTGGAGGATCGCGTTCTTGTCGATCGCATAGTTCACGGCCTGCCGGACGGCGAGCTTGGTGAACGGCCCGGCGTTCGGCTGCTGCGTGTCCATGAACACGTAGTCGACGTTGGCGAGCGTGATGTGCTGGACCTGGCTGGCGAACTCCGGGTTGGTGGTCACGTCGGTGAACTGGGCGGGCGGGAACGGGTCGCCCATGAGGTCGAGCGTGCCCGCCTCGATCTGCTGGAGCATCGCGTTGTCGTCCTGGCCGGTCCGGTAGTCGATCGCGTCGAGGTGGGGCAGGCCCGGCTGCCAGTAGGCAGGATTGCGGACGAACGATGCGCCCTGTGCCTTGGTATAGCTCTTGAACAGGAACTGGCCGGTCCCGACAGGAGCCGCGGAGAACGCGGTGCTGTCCTCACCGGCGAGCTCCTTCGGGACAACGGATGCGAACGGCGTTGCGAGGACGTTCAGGAACGTCGGATCGGCCTTCATGAGGTCGAACTCGATCGTGGTCGGGTCGATGACCTTGATGCCGGACGCAGTCGTCGCCGTCCCGGCGAGGACGTCAGCCGCGCCCACGATGTTGCCGAAGAACCCGGACCCGACCGGCGACGGGCTGGGCTTCAGCTTCCCGTTGAGGTTGCGGGTGATCGAGTACGCGATGTCGTCGGCCGTCATGGCGCGGAGCACGCTGCCGTCCGACTTGACGAAGTTGACGCCCGTGTGGAGCTTGAACGTGTACGCCTTCCCATCGGCGGATTCCGTCGGCATGCCGTCGGCCAGGAGCGGCACGAGGTTCGTGCCCTCGTCGTAGTCGAGCAGGCCCTCGAACACGAGCCGTTCCGCGGGCCACGACGTGACGTCGTAGCCGACGGCCGGGTCGAGCCACTGGATCTCGCCGTTCCAGCCGATCGACAGCGTGCCGCCACTCGGGATGCCGGGCGAGCCGCCGGGTCCCTCCGATGTGGCCGGGCCCGTGGTCCCGGTCGGCGTGGTGGGTGCGGTCGAGGCCGCCGGCGTACAGGCGCTCGCGAGCAGCACGGCCGCAACAGCGAGCGTGAACGCACGACCAGATGAGCGGGCGGAATGCATGTCTGTCCTCCTCCATGCGCATGACGCAGCGACCTGCGTGTCGATCAGCTCATCGGCACCGCCTTGCCGCGCGCTTGCGGCACCGTCTGCTCGACCCGCGTCAGCGCCATTGGTGCGGGTCGAGCGCGTCGTCGATGGCATCGCCGAGCAGGTTGAAGGCGAGGATCGTCGCCATGATCGCGAGGCCGGGCAGCGCCACGACCCGGGGGTCGGTGCGGTAGTAGCCGACGTGCTCGATGAGCATTGACCCCCACGACGGCGCCGGCGGCGGGACGCCGACGCCGAGGAACGACAGCGTCGCCTCGAACAGCACGGTCGTGGCGATTCCCAGCGTCGCGTAGACCACAACGAGTGATACGAGATGGGGCAGGACGTGCCGGGCCACCATCCGGACCCCGCCCACCCCGACGGCCGTGGCCGCGAGGACGAAGTCGGAAGACAGGATCACCAGCGAGCGGCCGTACACGATCCGGGCGGTCCCCGACCAGAGCACGCCCGCGATCACCACGATGACGAGCCCGAGGCTCGGGCCGATGATCGCGACGAGCGCGATCGCGACCAGGAGCGCGGGAAACGCGAGTGCGGCATCGGTGATGCGCATCAGGATGGCCTCGATCGGCATCGGCAGGTCGAGGCGGCGACCGAACGCGGTGAGCTGCAGCCGACGGCCTCGAAAGTACGCGGCGACGACGCCCACGGTGAGCCCGATGAACGTCGCGAGCGAATTCGCGGCGATGCCCGCGGACAGGGAGGTCCGCGCCCCGAACAGGAGACGGCTGAGCTCGTCGCGGCCGAGCTTGTCGGTACCCAACGGGAACCTGGCCGAAGGTCCGAGCGGGTCGCCGCCGGGCGTCAGGCCCTCGCCGCGGAACTGGAAGTTCGGGTCGTAGGGAGCGAGCACGGGCGCGAACACCGCCGCACCGACGATGACGACGACCCCGATCGCACCGAGCCAGAACGTGGGGTTCGCGCGCAGGTGACGCCAGGCTCGTGCACGTCCGCGCTCGATCGCGAGCGGGGACGCGACGGGACTGATGACGCTCTGGGCGCTCATTGGGGCGATGGCGAGGGTAGTCCCTCTCGCGCACCGTGCAAGGCGGAGATTTCGGGCGTGGACCATCGCTGCAAGGCTCGGCCCGATCGTCCGGTTGCAGAATCAATAACCCCGCTCGTAGACTGCGCAGACCGTGGGCATCTCGAACCTGCCGGATCGCCGCTCAGTCGCCGTGGTCGTGACCGCGGACGGCCGGCGTGCATACGTGCCGGTCGAGACGCGCGAGGTACCCGTCCTCTCCCTTATCCGGTCGATCCTGGTCGGCCTTGAGGACCTCATCGGCCTCATCGCCGGCAATCGGCGGGAGCACGGAGGGACGCGGCGGAGCGATCGCAGCTAGCGATCACGAACACCGAAGACCAACCGGACCCCCGCCGAGAGGCGGGGGTCTTGATTTCTCCCGGCAAGGGCGCCGGGGACGAAAGGGGCCGGAGCGACGTGAGCGAGCGGGAGGGCGGAGAGTGACCCTGACGAAGGGCGACCGCGCGCGCCGGAGCCACGTGCCGGCGGCGGGCACGGAGCACGCCGCCGCGGTCGAGCGGGCCCAGCGCGAGATGCTCCACGAGGGCTCCTCGACCGTCTCCGTCCGAACCGCCGAGCACGGGACCCGGCCGCGCATCGGCGCCGACGTCGTGTGCGAGGCGCTCCTGCGCCAGGGCGTCGACGTGATGTTCAGCTACCCGGGCGGCGTGATCCTGCCGCTGTACGACGTCCTCGGCGACTACCCGGGGCTGCGGCACGTGCTCGTCCGCCACGAGCAGGGCGGCGCCCATGCCGCGGATGGCTACGCGCGCGCGACGGGGAAGGTCGGCGTGTGCATGGGCACCTCGGGGCCGGGCGCGACCAACCTCGTGACCGGCATCGGCACGGCGATGCTCGACTCGATCCCGATCGTCGCGATCACCGGCAACGTGCCCTCGGCGCTGATCGGCAAGGACGCGTTCCAGGAGATCGACATCAACGGCATCACCCTGCCGATGACGAAGCACAACTACCTCGTCCGCGACGCGAACGAGCTGCCTCGGGTGATCGCCGAGGCCTTCCACATCGCGCGCACCGGCCGGCCCGGGCCGGTCCACATCGACATCACCAAGGACGCGCTGCAGCAGGCGACCCAGGCCGTGCATCCCTCCGACGACGAGGTGATCGCGGGCCTGCCCGGCTTCCGACCCACGATCGAGGGCAACTACAAGCAGCTCAAGCTCGCCGCGGCCGAGATCGCCGCCGCGGAGCGGCCGGTGATCCTCGCCGGCCACGGGGTCCTGCACGCCGGGGCCGAGGAGGACCTCCAGGCGTTCGCCGAGAAGATCAACGCACCCGTCGCGTGGACCCTGCTCGGCGTCGGCGCGCTGGACGAGCGGCACCCGCTCGCCTACGGGTTCATGGGCATGCACGGCTGGAAGCACGTCAACCGGGCGATCCAGTCCGCCGACCTGCTGTTCGCCGTCGGCATGCGCTTCGACGACCGGGTCACCGGCAACGTGCGCACGTACGCGCCGTATGCGCGCATCGTGCACGTCGACATCGACCCGGCCGAGATCGGCAAGAACGTCGCCGTCGAGGTGCCGATCGTGGGCGACGCCAAGCGCGTTCTCGGGGCGATGCTGGGGATGGTCGAGCCGGTGCCCGCGGAGCGCCGTGCCGCCTACTTCGAGCAGCTCACCGAGTGGCGGCGCGACTCGGAGGGCTCGTCGTGGCACGGCTCCGGCGCCTGGCGCGACGGCGACCTCTCCGCCGACTACGTGGTCCAGCGGATCGGCGAGCTGACCCGGCACGAGGGCATCTACGTCGGCGACGTCGGCCAGAACCAGATGTGGCTGGCCCGCTACGCCGGCTTCCGCCACCCGAACACGCACCTGAGCTCCGGCGGCCTCGGGACGATGGGCTACGCGGTTCCGGCCGCGATGGGGGCGGCGCTCGGGGTCCCGGAGCGCGAGACCTGGGCCATCGTCGGCGACGGCGGCTTCCAGATGACGTCGCAGGAGCTGATGACCCTCGTCCAGGACGAGATCCCGGTGAAGATCGCGCTCTTCGACAACAAGAAGCTGGGGATGATCCGGCAGTGGCAGGAGATCATCTACGCCGGCAACTACCACTCGGCGCACCTGCTCGGGCCTGACTACCTGAAGCTCGCGGAGGCCTACGGCATCCCGTCGATGAAGGCTTCGACGCCGGCCGAGGTCGACGACGCGATCCGCTTCGCGCAGGACGTCAAGGGTCCGGCGCTGGTCTGGTTCGAGATCGCCGGCGAGCAGAATGTCTTCCCGATGATGCCGGCGGGCAAGGGCCTGTCCGACCTGATCGAGGAGTGGGGGACGGCCGAGTGACGGCCGAGGCCCAGCCCGCCCAGGGCGCGCCGGCCCACGTCGCGCCACCGGCTCGGGCACTGCCCGGCGGCGGCCAGCAGCAGCTGCACCGACTCGTCGCGATCGTCGTCGATCGGCCGGGCGTCCTGAACCGCGTGTCCAGCCTCATGCGCGCGCGCAACTTCAACATCGACTCGCTCGCGGTCAGCCGGACGGATCGCGAGGGCTTCTCGCGGATGACGATCAGCCTCCACGGCGACGACGTCGCGGTCGAGCAGGCGGCGAAGCAGCTCTACCGCCTGATCGACGTGCTCAAGGTCCAGGACGTCACCGCCGAGCCGACGGTCGAGCACGAGCTCGCCCTGGTGAAGGTCCGGGTGACCGAGGGCAACCGGGCCGAGATGCTCAAGCTGGTCGAGCTGGCACGCGGGCGGGTGCTCGACGTCGCGACCGAGGCCGTAATCGCCGAGGTGAGCGGCACGGAGGCCGAGGTCGACGCGTTCGTCGGGCTCGTGCGCAGCTTCGGGATCAAGGAGCTGGTGCGGACCGGGGCCGTGGTCATGGCACGCGGCTCGGGCTCGATCGAGGAGGCGGTGAAGCGATGAGGACGGTCCGATGACAGCGACGTCGACGAATCGGCCCTGGAAGGGCAGATGGTGGCCGTCATCGGCTACGGCAGCCAGGGGCACGCGCACGCCCTGAACCTGCGTGACTCCGGGCTCGATGTGATCGTCGGGCTGGCCGAGGGATCGAAGAGCCGAGCCCTCGCAGAGGAGGCCCAGCTCCGTGTCGCCAATGTCGCGGATGCGGTCCGCGAGGCGGACGTCGTGATGCTCCTCGTCCCCGACACCGCGCAGAAGGCCGTGTACGACGCCGAGATCGCGCCGAACCTGCGGCCGGGGCAGCTGCTGATGTTCGCCCACGGCTTCAACATCCGGTTCGAGCGCATCAAGCCGCCGCCCTCGGTCGACGTCGGCATGGTCGCGCCGAAAGGCCCCGGTCACCTGCTGCGCAGCGTCTACTCGGCCGGTGGCGGCGTGCCCGCGCTGTTCGCGGTCGAGCAGGACCCGAGTGGCACCGCGCGGGCGCGGACGCTCGCCTACGCGCGCGCGCTCGGGGCGACGCGCGCGGGCGTCCTCGAGACGACGTTCAAGGAGGAGACCGAGACCGACCTGTTCGGCGAGCAGGCGCTGCTCTGCGGCGGTGTCTCGGCGCTCATCAAGGCCGCCTTCGAGACGCTCGTCGAGGCCGGCTACCAGCCCGAGCTCGCGTACTTCGAGACGATGCACGAGCTGAAGCTGATCGTCGACCTGATGTACCGCGGCGGCCTCAACTTCATGCGCTTCAGCGTCAGCGACACCGCCGAGTTCGGCGACTACGTGTCCGGCCCGCGCGTGGCCGAGGGCGTCAAGGCGACGATGAAGGACGTCCTCGGGGACATCCAGAGCGGCGCCTTCGCCACCCGCTGGATCGCGGTGCAGGAAGCAGGCGGCGCCGAGTTCCAGGAGCTCCGCCAGCGCGACCGCAACCACCAGATCGAGAAGGTCGGCGCCGAGCTCCGGGCCCAGATGCCGTTCCTCAACCCCGTCGTCATCCACGCCGGCGAAGCGCAGGCGATGGTCGGTACCGGGGAGTCGCCGGACGGCGGCGGCCGCGTCCCGGCAACGCGACCAACATCGACGCCGAGGGCGGCGGGCTGATGGCGCCCGCCGTCCGCTCCGTACCCCGCCCCTCGGGGCCGCTCGCTCCTCCTGATCGGGTGCGTGTCTTCGACACCACCCTGCGGGACGGCGAGCAGGCCCCGGGGGCGGGACTCACCGCGGCCGAGAAGCTCGAGGTCGCGCGCCAGCTGGCGCGGCTCAAGGTCGACGTGATCGAGGCCGGTTTCCCGGCCGCGTCCCCCGGCGACTTCGCGGCCGTCCAGCGAATCGCGCGGGAGACGA
>VBGT01000057.1:0-443 GCA_005889475.1 Chloroflexota bacterium
ATAGAGACGGGACACGGCTCTCAGGCGGGCGTCGGGGAGGGCCGAGAGGGCCCGGATCGCAGCCGCGATCGTGGCCGCCGCGTCGCCGACGTTCGCCCCCAAGCCGACGTACGCCCGAACCCGACCAGCCAGGTCGCTGCCCTCCGCTCGATAGACTCGGCCGATGAGCGCGGTCGCCGTCCGCATCTTCCACCCGCAGCCGGGGCCGCGCGCGGGCGCGCTCGAGCGGGCGCTGGCTGACGCCAGGGTCGCCCTCGCCGAACGCCACGCCGCCGCGTTCCGCCGGGTCGGCGCGGCCGACGTCGCGATCATCGCCGGCGCGTCGGACGGTACATCGTTCGGTGCGCGGCTTCGGGCGGTGGTCACGGCGGAGCGGCCGGGCGGCATCGTGGCGCTGGGTTCGGGCGGGTTGGCGCTCGCGCGCGAGGCTGACCCGCGGCCCT
>VBGT01000057.1:561-14927 GCA_005889475.1 Chloroflexota bacterium
CCCCGCTGGCTGGACGAGGTGGCCGGGTACGAGGTGCGCGACCTCGGGCGGCGCTGGCGGCTGGCAATCGACCTCGACTCGCCGCTCGACGTTGCCCTGATCGGCAAGGGCAATGAGAGCCTCGCTCGCGTTGCCGCAGTTGCGGCAGATCGTCGGGCCGAGCTGCTCGTCGCGGGCCGGACCTCGGCGACCACGATGCGCTGGCTCGAGCGGAACGTCGCAGCGCGTGTTCGGGTGCTGGCAGAGGAGCGAGGCCTCCGCGCGTCGAGCCCGCTTGCGCTCCGCGGTGAGGGCGCGCAGCGGCCGCCGCGATCCGTGCTGGGCCTCGTCCTTGATCGCGACGGGCCTCGGGCCCTGGGCGCCACCGTTGCCGAGCTCGCCGACGCGGCCCTCATCGACAGCCGGGTCCTGCTCGCCCACCGCTTCGGCGCGGACGAGGCCCGCTGGCCCGCGACGGAGGACGGCCCGGATCGATTGCCGATCCATGGTTGCGCGAGCTCACCGAATCCGCCCGCTCCGCGCCCATCCCGATCGTCCTTGGGGGTCACACGCTGGTGGGACCCGGCGTTCGACTGGCGCTTCGGTTGTCATGACGCCGTTCGAGCCCGCGCTGCGGCGCGACGAGGGACCGACGCTCGACGTCGGCGATGAGCCGCGGCTCGTCGAGCTCCTGCGTGACGAGATCCGGACGAACGGCCCGATCACCTTTGCCCGATTCATGGAGCGCGCGCTTTACGAACCAGGGCTGGGTTACTACACCGGTGACGCGGCGGGTCCGGGGCGGAGCGGCGATTTCCTGACCGCCCCCGAGACGCATCCCGTATTCGGCTGGGCGCTCGCCCGCCAGCTCGACGAGCTGTGGCATCTCCTGGGTGAGCCGGTGCCATTTGTTGTCCGCGAGCACGGGGCGGGGAGCGGCCCGCTCGCCGTCGCGATCCTCGACGGCCTCGCGCGCGATCGATCGGCCCTCCGCGACGCCATTCGGTACCAGGCGGTCGAGGTCGACGAGCGGCGCGTCAAGGCGTTCCGCGCCCGCGTCAGCGCCGTCGGCCATCCGGACGCGCTCGACCGAGGACCTGCCCCGAGGGGCGTCGTGGGCGCGATCCTCGCCAATGAGGTCCTCGACGCGCTGCCGGTTCATCGGGTCGTCGCGCGCGGTGGAACGCTGCGCGAGCTCTACGTCGACTGGTCCGGCGAGCGGTTCGTCGAGCACGAGGGTGAGCCGTCGACGGCGCGTCTCGGGGCGCGGCTGCGCGATGAGGACATCGGCCTGCCGGACGGCCAGCGAGCCGAGATCTCGCTCGCCCTCGACGACTGGGTGGCGCGCGTCGCGGCCGAGCTCGACCGTGGGCTGTTGCTGCTCATCGACTACGGCTACCCCGCCCGCGAGCTGTACGGCCCGCGGCACGCCGCGGGCACGCTTCTTGCTTACGTCCGCCACCGCGCTCACCACGATCTGCTCCAAAACGTGGGCCGCCAGGACCTCACGGCGCACGTCGATCTGACCGCCGTCGAGCGAGCCGCCGAAAGAGCCGGATTGCAGCGCCTTGGCGTGACTACGCAGGCCGAATTCCTCGTCGGCCTCGGCATCGGCGAACTGCTGAGCGCGATCCAGGCGGATCCGTCGACGTCGATCGAAAGCTACCTGGGGCTTCGGTCGTCGGTCGTTCGGCTAGTGGATCCGGCGGCAACCGGGCGGTTCGCCGTGATGGCGTTCGGGCGCGGCCTGCCTGTTCGTGCGAGGCTACGCGGCTTTGGATTCCGGCTCGTGGACGGTGCCCCGATCGACTAGGTCGAAGGCCCTATTGCCCCGCTTCTCCGCGGCGCGCCACCCTCGACTCCGGCCGGAGACGGCCGCTACGGGGAGTTGGTCGCGGACCTGCACGCGCGCTCGGCGCGGCCGCTCCCCGACTCCCTCGATCCACCGGCCGGCCCGCGGGCGCGTGCCCACCCCCCGCCCTGCCGCCGCGGCTCGTTTCGTCACCTACCCGTGCGGTGCCTGCTAGTCACGGGAATCGACCTGGATGGGCCCGAATTCGGCTATTTGAGCCTTCCCTGGCCGGCGCTCATGCATGAAGTGACTACCCGCCGAAACCCTTCTGACGAACATTCAGCGGGCGGGTAAATGACGAAAGCGGGGCTGAGCCCACGGGCGGCCGGAACGTGACCCCCTGATAGAATGACCTCGTGGCGCGCCCGCTCGCGTCGTCGCGTCGCGAGCGTGCCCGGCTCGATTTTTCGATACGAAGCGGTGGCCCCGGAGGATCACGGCCGCCGCAGGCCACGGAGGCGCGAGGCTCCCTTGACCGGTCTGCTCTACGTCGTCGGGTTCGCGTTCGCCGGCATCTCGTTCGTCTTCCTGACGATCGCCGCCGCATGGCTCATCTCGCACCGCAATCGCGGCGACATCCACAAAGGCCTGCCGTACGAGTCGGGCATCGACACCTACGGCGACACCCACGGCCGGTTCGGCCTGTCGTTCTACATCTATGCGCTGCTGTTCGTGGCGTTCGACATCGAGGTGATCTTCATCTACCTCTGGGCGATCGTCTTCCGCGACCTGCTGCTCGGCGGCTTCGTGAGCATGCTGATCTTCGTCGCCATCCTGCTGCTCGGCCTCGCCTATGCCTGGCGGAAGGGCGTCCTGTCATGGCGGTGAGCAAGGGCGCCCGAAACCGCGCGGTGAAGGGTCTCGGGACCGGTCCGGCGGACGTAACCCAGCTCGCCAGCGATCAGCCGGGCAACCGCCCCGGTGCCCTCGTCGCCGCCCAGCCCCGGGACCTCGTCGAGCCAATCGTCGTCCCGAACACGCTCTGGCAGTCGGTCGAGCCGGCGGCCTATGCCGGCGGTCGGGCGTCCGAGATCACCCACCTCCGCGAGGTCGAGGCATCCGGCATCGCCCGCCACGACGACGCGCGCTGGTCGGGAATGCTCGAGATCATCCCGACCAAGGCGGATTACGTCCTCGACCTGATCCGCGCGAACAGCCTCTGGCCGCTGCTCTCGGGGCTGGCGTGCTGCGCGATCGAGATGATGTCCGCGGCGACGTCGAAGAACGACATGGATCGCTGGGGCATGTTCCCGTTCCGGGCCAGCCCGCGCCAGGCGGACGTCCTGATCGTCGCCGGGACGCTGACGACGAAGATGGCCGGACCGCTGGTGAGGCTCTGGGAGCAGATGCCGGAGCCCAAGTGGTGCGTCGCGATGGGCGACTGCACGTGCTCCGGTGGCCGGTACAAGCGGAGCTACTCGACGGTCGAGGGCATCGACCGGGTCATGCCGGTCGACGTCTACGTGCCGGGCTGCCCGCCGCGACCGGAGGGGCTCATCTTCGGCATGATGAAGCTCCAGCAGCTCATCAAGGACCGCCGCGGCCACTGGCCGGAGCGGCCGATCGGTCCGACGGTCCCCGAGGGCGTCTGAGGCCGATGGACCGGGCATTCAAGCGGCGGCTCGAGGGCCGTTTCGCCGAGCGGCTGACGGGTCCCGTCCGGCAGCGCCACGACGAAACCGAGATCCGGATCGCCGCGGCGGACGTCACCGACACGCTGCGCACCCTGCACGACGATCCCGCGTTCGGCTTCGAGTTCCTCAGCGACCTCGCCGGCGTCGATACCGGCACGTACATGCAGGTCGTCTACCACCTCTGGAGCGACACGACGTCCGACTGGCTGCGCGTCATCGCCGACGGCCTGTCGCGCGAGGACCCGCGCGTGCCCTCGGTGACGTTCCTCTGGAAGGGCGCCGAATGGATGGAGCGCGAGGCCTACGACATGTTCGGCATCACCTTCGAGGGCAACCGCGACCTGCGGCGGATCTACATGCCACCCGACTACACGAGCTTCCCGCTGCGCAAGGACTTCTACCTGGCCGACGACAGCGCCCGCTCGCCGGGCGCCGGCGTCCGCCACATGGAGCGCGTCCACGACCCGCGCAACTCGACGCCCGGCAACACGCTGCGCCGGGCCAGGGCCTGACGGTCGAAGGCAGCCGAATGACGACGCCCACGCCCACCGCTTCCGAGCACCGCTCGACCGACGATCCGCGGATCACGCTCGACGAGGGGGTCGGCGTCTTCGAACCCATCCCGCCCTACCCGCCGCGAACCGAGCGCGAGGCCGAGTTCTACACGCTCGGCGACGGCGAGATGTTCATCAACATGGGGCCGCAGCACCCCTCGACCCACGGCGTGCTGCGGGTCGTCCTCAAGCTCGACGGCGAGAAGGTGGTCGACCTCGACCCCGTCCTGGGCTACCTCCACCGCGGTGTCGAGAAGCTGTGCGAGAACGCCGACTACCACCAGACGATCAGCCAGGTCGACCCGCTCGAGTACATCTCATCGCTGTTCTGCGAGTGGGCACCGGTCACGGCCTACGAGAAGCTCCTGGACGTCGAGGTGCCCCGCCGCGCCGAGTACATCCGGGTCCTGTCGGGCGAGCTGAACCGGATCTCCAGCCACGCCCTGTTCATGGGCTGGTTCGCGCTCGATCTCGGCGGGCTCACGCCGATCCTGTGGTCGTTCATCGAGCGCGACGAGATCGTCGAGATGCTGGCCGCCCTGACCGGCCAGCGGATGCTGTTCAACTACTTCCGCATCGGCGGCGTCAACGGCGATCTCAACCACGAGTTCCTGAGCCGCCTGGGCGACTGGATGAGCCGCGCCGTCGGCCAGGTCGAGGCCAACACCAAGCTGCTCAACGAGAACGAGATCTTCGTCCGCCGGGCGAGCGGCCTCGGTGTCGTCGACCAGGAGACCGCGATCCGCTTGTGCATGACCGGCGCCAACCTGCGGGCGACAGGGATCCCGTTCGATCTCCGCCGGACGCACCCGTACTCGATCTACCCCGAGCTCGAGTTCGACATCCCGACCCGCTCCGAGGGCGACTCGCTCGCGCGCTACCTGCTCCGGATGGAAGAGGTCAAGCAGAGCCTGCGGATCATCGACCAGTGCCTCGACAAGATGCCCGACGGGCCGATCATGGCCAAGCTCCCGCGGCTGCTCCGGCCGCGACCGGGCCGGGCGTGGGCCGCGGTCGAGGGGCCGCGCGGCGTCTACGGCGCCTACGCCATCAGCGACGGCACCGACCAGCCGTTCCGGCTCAAGATCCACGACCCGAGCTTCATCCACCTGCAGGCCGTGGGCGCCCTCCTGCCGGGCAACCTCCTCGCCGACACCATGGCGATCATGGCGAGCCTCGATCCCGTGATGGGCGGGGTTGACAAGTGACGGCGCTCGCGCGGACTTGGGACCACTTGACCTTGCCGGGGAAGGCGCTGTTCATCCTGATCCCGCTGCTGGCGCTGCTCACGACCGGCCTGATCGTCGTGATCGCGCTGTTCGGCAAGCAGATCCTGGACATCCTGATCTTCAACCTGCCGATCGTCCGGTTCGTGTTCGCCGCGACGGTGCTGCTCCTGCTCGCGCCGCCGATCGCCTTCGTGATCATCTACATGGAGATGAAGATCATCGCTCTGATGAACCTCCGGATCGGGCCGGACCGGGTGGGCCCGTGGGGCACCCTCCTGTCCACCATCCACGGGCTCAAGGTCCTGATGAAGGAGGACTTCACCCCGACACGGGCCGATCCCGTCGTGTTCACCTGGGCACCGGTCGTCGTCTTCGCGACGATGGCGCTGAGCGTGCTCGTGATCCCGTTCGCGCCCGGGCTCTTCGCCCAGGACTTCAACCTGGCGCTGCTCTACTTCTTCGCCATCGGCGGCCTGACCGTGGTCGGGCTGCTGATGGGCGGCTGGGCGAGCTTCAACAAGTACTCGCTCCTCGGCGGCCTGCGCTCGGCGGCCCAGATCGTGAGCTACGAGATCCCGCTCACGCTGTCCGTCGTCGGCCTCGTGATCCTCGCCGGCACCATGAGCCTCAACCACATCGTCCAGCAGCAGGGCGTGTACGTCGACGCGACCGGCTCGCACGGCTCGGGCTGGTTCCTCGACTGGTACGTGTTCCGCCAGCCGCTGGCGTTCCTGATCTTCGCCATCGCCGCGACGGCCGAGGCGAACCGCACCCCGTTCGACCTGACCGAGGCCGACTCCGAGATCGTCGCGGGCTTCGCGACCGAGTACTCGGGCATGCGCTTCGGGTTCTTCTTCTTCGCCGAGTACATCGGCGTGTTCATCATCTCGGCGCTCACGACCGTCCTGTTCCTCGGCGGCTGGAACGCGCCGTTCCCGTTCCCGCGCATCTCATGGCTCGTCGATCCGGGCTCGCTCGGCATCGGGCTGCTGTTCGTCGTCGCGCTGGTGCCGCTGCTCGGGACGCTCCTCCTCGCCGCGCCGTTCTACCTGTTCCGGAGCCAGACCCGGTGGTGGGTCGCGCTGATCATCGGCTTCGTCCTGTTCAACGTCGTCGCCGGCGGCCTGTTCGGGCTGTGGGCGTACATCAACTTCGACTGGGTCGCGGGCCTGTTCTGGTTCCTCGGCAAGACGTTCACGCTCGTGTTCGTCTTCGTGTGGATGCGCGGGACGCTGCCGCGCGTGCGCATCGACCAGCTGATGGGCTTCGCCTGGAAGTGGCTGCTGCCGGCGTCGCTGCTCAACCTGTTCGTCACCGCGCTCGGCGTCCTCGTCGCCGACGCGCTCCGCGGTGGCCCGGCGTGAGCGTCCTGCCCGGCCTCGTCCCGGGGCTCGGCCTGGTCAAGGGCATGGCGTTGACCCTGCGCCGGTTCTTCGCGCCGAAGGCCACGGTCAGGTACCCCGAGATGCCCGCCGACGTCGCGACGAAGTTCCGCGGCCGGCTCCAGCTGCTGTACGACGAGCACGGCCTGCTGAAGTGCGAGACGTGCTTTCAGTGCGCCCAGGCGTGTCCGATCGAGTGCATCGACATGGGCGGCCTGGACACGAAAGGCCGGTTCCACGTTCACTGGGGCCCGCCCGAGACGTATGGCGAGCGCCGCGAGGAGTCCGCCCTTCGCCGCTCGGGCCGGACCGTGCCCGATCCCGCCTACGTGCACTTCGTGCCGTTCGACCTTGCGACGGTCGATGAGATTCTCGAGGCGCACAACCACGACCCGAAGCACATGCTCCGGATCCTCGAGGCGACGCAGGCGGCGTTCGGGCACCTGCCGGTCGCGGCGATGAAGCGGATCAGCGAGCGCACCGGGGCCTGGTACGCCACGATCTATGGCACCGCGACGTACTACGGCCACCTGCGCTTCGAGCCGCCCGGGGCCGCGGCGCAGGCGGCGGAGGTGAGCGCTCGCCGACCGTCCGACGACACGTATCTCGCGGCGCTCGGGGCGTCGGTCGTGGGCCGGCGCCGGTGACCGCGATCCTGCCCCGGCCCAGGGGCTGGCCGTCGATCCTGCTCGCGCGAGCGCGTGCTGCCGATCCGACTGATCTGGACGCGGCGCTCGCGGCCGGGGCATTCGAAGGGCTGCGCCGTGCGATCCGCCAGCTCGGGCCGGCGGCGACGATCGCCGAGGTCGAGGCGAGCGGGCTGCGCGGCCGGGGCGGCGCAGGCCACCGGACCGCGGCGAAATGGCGCGCCGCGGCGAGCACGCCGGCGAGAATCCGGTACGTCGTCGCGAACGGCTACGGCGCGGACCCAGGTGCGAGCACCGACCGAACCCTGCTCGAGACGGATCCCTACGCAGTGGTCGAAGGCGTCGCGATCGCGGCCTTCGCGGTGGGCGCCGAGGAGGCGTTCATCTCGGTGCGGACCACCGCGACCGAGGCGCTCCGCCGGATCCAGGCCGCGGTCGACACCGCCTCCTCCCGCAACTTCATCGGCGACGACGTGCTCGGCAGCGGCGTTCGCATCGAGATCGAGGTGCGGCCGGTCCAGGGCGCGTACATGCTCGGCGAGGAGACCGTGCTGCTCAAGGCGCTCGACGGGAAGCGCGGCCAGCCCGAGCAGCGCCCGCCGCATCCGGCGACGCGCGGCTTCCGCGACGCGCCGACGGTCATCCAGAACGTGCAGACCCTCGCCGCCGTGCCCTGGATCCTGCGCAAGGGCGCGGCCGCCTTTGCCGCGATCGGGACCGAGGATGCGCCGGGCACGATCCTCGTCGACGTCCGGGGGCACCAGCGCAGCGGCGTCGCCGAGGTCCAGCTCGGCACCCCGCTACGTGACATCGTCGCTCTCGGCGGCCGGCCCCGCCCCCGTCGCAGCCTCAAGGCTGTCCTCGTCGGTGGGCCGACGGGCGGCATCCTGCCCGCGGCCGCGCTCGACACGCCGTACACCTTCGAGGCGCTGCGGGGCGCCGGCGCGCACGTCGGCTCGGGGTCGGTGATCGTCGCCGACGATCGCGCCTGCGTCGTCGACCTCGGTCGGCTGCTCACCCGCTACTCGGCGGACGAGGCGTGTGGCAAGACCATCCCGTGCCGGATCGGGGTCCGCCGGATCGCCGAGATCGGCGAGCGCCTCACGACCGGCACCTCGCGGGCGGGCGACCTCGAGCTGCTGACCGACCTCGCCGCCGACGTCGTCGGCTCGGGCCTGTGCGACCACGAGCGGCTGGCCACGCTGCCGATGCTCAGCGGCCTGCGCTACTTCCGCGACGAGGTCGACGCGCACTACCTCCGCGGCGAGTGCCCCGCCGGCGTGTGTCGCCCGATCTCGCTTGGTGTCCCGGCAGCGGCACGCACCACCCGCGGCAGAGGCGCAGCCCGCCCGGTCCCCTCAACCACGGCGGCGAGGGCGCAGGCATGACCGACCTGATCGAGCGGCCCCCGAGCGAGGCGACGCGCCCCGGCCCGGACGGTCCCGGCCAACAGCGCGAGCCCCTGGTCCCGCGGCAGCACGAGAGCCGGCCCGAGAGTCGGCCCGACCAGCCGATCAAGCGCGACACGCTGGTGCCGCTCGAGGACTCGCCGGCCGAGACCCTCATCACGACCCAGGCGCCGCAGCGCCCGCAGTCGACGCCGCGCATCCGCATCGAGGTCGACGGGCGCACCGTCGAGGGCCTCGAGGGCCAGACGATCCTCGAGGTCTGCCGCGACAACGGGATCGAGATCCCGACCCTGTGTTACGAGCCCAAGCTGCCCGGCTTCGGGGCGTGCCGCATGTGCGTCGTCGACGTCGAGGGCGAGGAGCACCCGCCGATCTCGTGCTCGCGGACGTGCGAGGACGGCATGGTCGTCCAGACCCAGACCGAGGAGATCCGCCGGCTCCGGCGGACCAACCTCGAGCTGATCTTCAGCGACCACAACGCGTATTGCCTGCCGCCGTGCCAGAACAAGTGCCCGAGCCACATCGACATTCCGGGCTTCCTCAAGCAGAACGCCGAGGGCAACTTCCGCGAGTCGACCCGCATCTTCAAGCGGACGATCCCGTTCCCCTCGGTCCTCGGCCGCGTCTGTCCCGCGCCGTGTGAGGAGCACTGCCGGCGCGACGAGGTCGACGAGGCGATCGCCATCCGCGACGCGCACCGGTACGCCGGCGACATGGTCATCAAGTCCATGCTCGACGACGACCTCGACCCCCCGGTCCCGTTCGAGCGCCAGCCCGCGACCGGCCGCAAGGCGGCCGTCATCGGCTCCGGCCCGACTGGCATGGCCGCCGCCTACTACCTGCTCCTGTCGGGGCACGAGGTCACCGTCTACGAGCGCGACCCGGCGCCCGGCGGCATGCTCCGCTACGGCATCCCGCAGTACCGGCTGCCCAAGGTCGAGGTGCTCGAGGCCGAATACGAGAGCGTGACCCGCCTCGGCGGCCGGATCGTGTGCAACCAGGGCCTCGGTCGCGACTTCACCCTCGACGACCTGCAGTACCAGGGCTTCGACGCGATCGTCACCGCCATCGGCTGCTACGAGACGAACAAGCTGGGCATCCCCGGCGAGGATGCGCCGGAGGTGCTCGACGGGCTCGAGTACCTCCGCACGGCGACCCTCGGCCTGCCCTACCCGAAGCACAAGGGCAAGCGCGTCGTGGTCATCGGCGGGGGGTTCACCTCGATGGACTGCTCGCGCACCTCGGTCCGCCAGGGCGCCAAGGCGGTGACCCTCGTCTACCGACGCGACATGAAGGACATGCCCGCGTCGAACGAGGTCCACGAGGCGATCGAGGAAGGCGTCACCGCGATCTTCCAGGCCGGCCCGGTCCGCGTGATCACCGGGGAGGCCAACAAGGTCACTGGCGTCGAGTTCATCCGGATGGCCCTCGGAGCGCCGGATGCCTCCGGCCGGCGCCGCCCCGAGCCGGCCCCGGGCACCGAGTTCACGATCCCGTGCGACCGCGTGCTGCTGGCGATCGGGCAAGGCCCCGAGCTCGACTGGATCGGCCCCGGCTCACAGGGCGTGCAGGCCACGAAGAACCGCCGGCTCCAGGCCGACGCGGTCACCTTCGAGACGGGCCGGACGGGAGTGTTCGGGACGGGCGACGTGCGGATCGGCGCCTCGACCGTCGTCCAGGCCGTCGCCGAGGGCCGCCGCGCGGCCTATGCGGCCGACGCGTTCCTGCGCGGCAACGACCTGTCCCAGATCCGGACCCGCCAGACGCTCGCCGAGCCCGAGCCGATCTTCCTGTCGATCGTGCCCTTTACCTCCGAGGTGAAGGAGCCGCGCTACCGGCTGAAGGCGCTCGAGGCCGAGGAGCGCAAGCACAGCTACGTCGAGTACGAGATCCCCTATTCGCGCGAGGAGATCGTCGCCGAGTCGACGCGCTGCCTGCAGTGCACCTGCGAGGCGATCGGGTACTGCGACCTGCGCCGCCTCGGGATCGAGTACGAGACCACCCTCACCACCCTCGAGCCGAACCCGCACCAGGGCGCCGGCCTGCGCTCGGTCAACGAGAACCGCTTTACGGGCGTGAACCACGACTACGTCCGCGACGATTCACACGCGTTCATCCTGCGCGAGCCGTCGCGCTGCATCGACTGCGGCCGGTGCGCCCAGGTCTGCGCCGAGGTCGTCGGCGCGGCGTGCTACGACTTCATGCGCATCGGCTTCGACACGCTCGTGACGACGCCGCTCGACATGAGCCTCAACGACACGCCGTGCGTGTCCTGCGGCCGCTGCGCCGAGACGTGCCCGACCGGCGCGCTGATGCCCAAGCCGCGCGTCCTCCAGAAGTACGAGGTCGACGAGAGCCGGTGCATCCTGTGCGGCATCTGCGTCGACGCCTGCCCGTACGACGCCCTGCGCGACGGCGGCGAGTTCGAGCTCGCCCACTCGAGCCGCGCCGAGCCGATGATCGACCTCATGGCGATGGCCCAGATCGACCGCGAGACGGAGGTCACGTACATCCGCAAGGAGCGCGACTGGCTGCAGCGGGCGATCGAGGCCGGCCGGTTCATCGAGTCCGACCGGCTGCTCACCGTCCTGCCCGCCACGCTCTCCCGGGGCGGCGACTCGGGCAACGGCTCTGGCCACGGCAACGGCACGGGGCATGGCGCGGGCGCCGGGTCGAATGGCGGCTCGCACGCCCACCTGAAGTAGCCGAACGATGCGGGCCTGGCTCTACCTCCTCGCCGCGGCCATCGCCGGCGCGATCGTCACGACGCCCGCCCTGTTCGTGCTCATCCTCCTGGGCGGCTCGTTCAACGACGCCCTGGTGGCCAGCCTCGCCACGCTCATGCTCACCGCCGGCATCGCGGTCGTCACGATGCGCGACATCATCCGCTGCGGCCTGGCGATGATCGTCTGCTTCTGCGCCCTCGCCGGCCTGTACGTGACCCTGGGCGCGCCGATGGTCGCGGCCGCGCAGGTGATCGTGTACATCGGGGCGATCAGCGTCCTGATCCTGTTCGCGATCATGCTCACGCAGGACAAGGTGGCCCCGAGCCGGCTCGTGTTCCAGACCCAGGCAGCGCCGGCGGCCGTCGCCGCGATCATCGTGGCGGTGCTGGTGTCCGTCGCCGCGGCCGGCACGAACTGGGGCGCGATGGGTGAGCACGTCCGGATCGCGACGAACGACCTCGCCAACCTGCTGTTCGAGCAGTACACCCTGGCATTCGAGGCGGTCAGCGTGCTCCTGCTCGCGGCCGTGATCGGCGGCGTGTTCCTGGCCAAGCGCGAGAAGGACCAGTCCGCCTGATGGGCATCGCCGACCAGCTCAACACCTACCTGACCCTGTCGGGCATGCTGTTCTCGATCGGCACGTTCGGCTTCCTCGCCCGCCGCAACGCGATCTCGATGCTGATGTCCATCGAGCTCATGCTCAATGCAGTCAACCTCTCGATCGTCGCCTTCGGCGCGTTCGTCCCATCACTGCAGGGACAGGGCGCTGTGATCGCGCTCATGGTCATGGCGGTGGCGGCCGCCGAGGCGACCGTCGGTCTGGCGATCGTCATCGCCATCTTCCGCAATCGCAAGACCCCGCTCGTCGACGAGTACGACGCGATGCGTCGATGAGGGCCGGCGCGTGACCCTCGAGCAGCTGCTCGTCGTCCTGGTCATCGCCCTGCCGCTCGCGGGCTTCCTGATCACCGCTACGATCGGGCGACGGCTCGGGCCCGACGCGTTCTGGGTCCCGGTCACCGCGGTCGTGCTGTCGTGGGTGGCGGCGATGCTCGTCGTCGCGGCCGTGCTCGGTGGCGGCGCCGGCGAGGCGGGCGTCGCGGTCACGCTGTGGCACTGGATCCCGGCCGGCGCCCTCTCGGTCGACGTCGCGTTCCTCGTCGACAACCTCACCGCCGTGCTCCTGATCGTGGTCACGACGATCGGGATGCTCGTCCATGTCTACTCGATCGGGTACATGCGCCACGACCCGGGCTACTGGCGCTTCTTCGCCTACCTCAACCTGTTCATGGTCTCGATGCTGCTGCTGGTCCTGGCCGACAACTGGCTCGTCGTGTTCGTGGCCTGGGAAGGCGTCGGCCTGTGCAGCTACCTGCTGATCGGGTTCTGGTACCGCAAGCGGACCGCCGCGGAGGCCAGCAAGAAGGCGTTCATCGCGAACCGCGTCGGTGATGTCGGCTTCGCGCTCGGGATCATGGCGATCTTCGTCGACACCGGCACGCTCAACATCCGTGACTCGATCGAGAACCTGGTGGGCGCCCAGCACCTCGTCGCCCTGCCGATCCCGATCTGGATCATCGCCCTCCTGATCTTCGCCGGCGCGGTCGGCAAGAGCGCCCAGTTCCCGCTGCATGTCTGGCTGCTCGGCCCTGATCCATGCCGCGACGATGGTCAACGCCGGGGTCTACCTCGTCGCCCGGGCCAACCCGATCTTCGCCAGCGCGCCGCAGGTCAT
This sequence comes from Chloroflexota bacterium, assembly GCA_005889475.1. Lineage (GTDB taxonomy): Bacteria > Chloroflexota > Limnocylindria > Limnocylindrales > CSP1-4 > UBA5189. The sequence goes on from VBGT01000057.1 coordinate 13,709, forward strand.
GGCCCTGGTCGCCGCGATCGGGATCTTCACGGCCATCCTCGCCGCGTCCATCGCCATGACCCAGAACGACATCAAGCGGGTGTTGGCCTACTCGACCCTGAGCCAGCTCGGCTACATGTTCGCGTCGCTCGGGGTCGGCGCGTTCACCGCCGCGATCTTCCACCTCATGACCCACGGTTTCTTCAAGGGCCTCCTGTTCCTCGGCTCGGGATCGGTGATCCACGCCGTCCACGAGGAGCAGGACATGCGCCGGATGGGCGGGCTGGCGAAGAAGATCCCGCAGACCTACTGGACGATGCTGATCGGCGCGATCGCCATCTCGGGCATCCCGCCGCTGGCCGGCTTCTTCAGCAAGGACGAGATCCTCGGCGAGTCCTACAAGCTTGGCTTCCAGTGGGTGTGGGCAATCGGCGTCGTCGTCGCGGTGCTCACCGCGTTCTACATGTTCCGGCTGATCGGGCTGACGTTCTGGGGGAAGAGCCGGGTCGACCCGGAGGTCGAGCCACGGATCCACGAGTCGCCGCGGGTCATGACCGTGCCGCTCTGGCTTCTGGCCATCCCATCGGTCGTGCTCGGGGCGATCCTGAGCTGGCCCGGACCGCCGCTCGGGCCGCTGTTCGGGGTCGAGGGCCAGGGTCTGCTGGCCGGCTGGCTGGCCCCGATCTTCGAGCACGCCGAGGCGCTGCTCGGTCATCCCGAAGGGGCGTTCGACCTTGGCGGCATCGACGGCCTGCTGATCGCGATCAGCATCGCGGTCGCGGTCGGCGGCACGCTCGCGGCATGGCGCCTGTTCGGCGTCGAGATCGGGCTGCTACGCGTGGCGGGCCGACCGAGCCTGGTCACGCAGCTCAGCAACCGGCTCTGGTTCCTGTATCGCGCCTCGGCCAACAAGTGGTGGTTCGACGACATCAACAACCTGCTGTTCGTCGTCATCGGCGGCCGATTCGCGAACGCGCTGGCGTGGTTCGACCAGCACGTCGTCGACGGCATCGTCAACGGGATCGGCGCGCTGACCAGGCGGAGCGGGTCGGACCTCGCCCGGGTCCAGACCGGGCGCGTCCAGAACTATGCGCTGGGCATCGCCCTCGGCCTGATCGCGATGGCCGGCTCGTACTTCGTGATCCTGGGGCGCTAGGCGATGACCAACGTGCCATGGCTGACGGCGGTCACGTTCCTGCCGCTGGTGGGGGCGGTCGTGATCGGCTTCGCGCCGGTGCGC
>VBGT01000077.1:0-31174 GCA_005889475.1 Chloroflexota bacterium
CGCGCATCCGTACGGCAAGGGCATCCTCGCGGAGCCGTACCGCTGGGCCGAGCTCGAGCAGCTGACGGTCTCGCCCTCGCGGTGGGAGCGGCGGCTCGTGGGGTCGACCATCGCCACGATGCCCTTCGTCAATCGGCGCCTCGGCCGCTCGCCGGAGGTCGCCGCCCTGGCGCTCTCCCTGCTGGCCACGCTCGTCGGCGACGCCGAGCCCGACGTCCAGAAGGCACTCTCGTGGGCCTATCGATCCATGGCCATCGTCGACCTCCCGGCAACGACCGCCGCCCTCGAGCGTGAAGCGGAGGCCGCCGCGGCGAAAGACGACGGGCATCGGGCGTGGGTCGTCCGCGACAGCCTGTCCAAGCTCGAGCCGGCGGATGCCGCGCGCCTTCGCGATCGGTTGGCGAAGGTTCGCCGCCGGACCGGAGCGCCGGCGACCTCCGCGGCAGCCGAGCTGGCGGGCCGCTTCGCCGGCATGGGGCTCGGGCGACAGATGCCCGACCCACCGCTCGCCTAACCGATCGTGACGAGAGGAGCCGCGCCACGTGATCGATAACCCGGGCAACATCCGCACGGTCCGAGTCGAGGACGAGATGAAGGTCTCGTACCTCGACTACGCGATGAGCGTGATCGTGTCGCGCGCGCTGCCCGACGTCCGCGACGGCCTCAAGCCGGTGCACCGCCGGATCCTGTACACGATGGGCGAGATGGGGCTCTCGGCGACGAGCTCCTATCGCAAGTGCGCCGCGATCGTCGGCGAGGTGATGGGCAAGTACCACCCGCACGGCGACGTCGCCCTGTACGACGCCCTGGTCAGGCTCGCGCAGGACTTCTCGATGCGCTACCCGCTCATCGACGGCCAGGGCAACTTCGGCTCGGTCGACGGCGATGCGCCCGCGGCGATGCGCTACACCGAGGCGCGCCTCACCGCCGTGGCCGGCGAGATGCTCGCCGACATCGACAAGGAGACGGTCGACTTCGAGGACAACTACGACGGCACCCAGAAGCAGCCGACGGTGCTGCCCGCGAAGCTCCCCAACCTGCTGGTCAACGGCTCCTCGGGGATCGCCGTCGGCATGGCCACGAACATCCCACCGCACCACCTCGGCGAGATCGTCGACGCGACCATCGCCCTGATCGAGGACCCCGAGATCACCTCGGACGGGCTGTGCCAGTACGTGTCCGGGCCGGACTTCCCCACTGGCGGGACGATCTTCCGGCTCGAGAAGCAGCGCAACGCGATCACCGGCGAGTGGGAGACCGTCGACGCGATCCGCCAGATGTACGCCCATGGGCGCGGTCGGGTCGTCATGCAGGCGCAGGTCGCCTTCGAGGAGACCCGCGGCGACCGCATGGCGATCGTCGTCACCGAGCTGCCCTACCAGGTCAACAAGGCAGCCCTGCTCGAGAAGATCGCCGACCTGGTCAAGGACAAGCGGATCGACGGCATCGCCGACCTCCGGGACGAGTCGGACCGCGACGGCATGCGCATGTTCATCGAGGTCAAGCGCGACTCGAACCCGCGGAGCGTGTTGAACAACCTGTTCAAGCACACCGCGCTGCAGGCCGCGTTCAACATGAACATGCTGGCCCTGGTCGACGGGCAGCCCCAGACGCTGCCGCTCAAGTCCGTCCTCCAGCACCACGTCGCCCACCGGCGCGAGATCGTCCGGCGCCGCACGGAGTTCGACCTCGGCAGGGCACGCGCCCGGGCGCACATCCTCGAGGGCCTCAAGACCGCCCTCGACCACCTCGACGAGGTCATCAAGACCATCCGGGCGTCGGCCGACACCGACGTCGCCCGGACGAACCTGATGACCAAGTTCGACCTGTCCGAGCTGCAGGCCCAGGCGATCCTCGACATGCGGCTCGCCCGGCTCGCCGCCCTCGAGCGCACGAAGATCGAGGACGAGTACCTCGAAGTCATCCAGCTCATCGCTGAGCTCGAGGACATCCTGGCGAATCCCGCCCGCGTGCTGGCGATCATCAAGGACGAGCTCCTCGACCTCAAGAAGCGCTACGCCGGCGAGCGCCGGACCCGCGTCGCCGACGACGCCTCGCGCGAGCTCACCGACGAGGACCTGATCGCCGACGAGGACGTCGTCGTCACGATCAGCGGCCGCGGCTACATCAAGCGCCAGCCGGTCGACACCTACCGCCGCCAGCACCGCGGTGGCAAGGGGATCATCGGCCACGTTACCCGCGAGGAGGACGCGGTCGAACACCTGCTCGTGGCGAGCACGCACGACTGGGCGCTGTTCTTCACGAACCGCGGCCGGGTGTTCTCGGCCAAGGTCCACGCCATCCCCGACGCGTCGCGCCAGGCGAAGGGCCTGCCGATCATCAACATGCCCGGCGTGCAGGTCGAGGCCGGCGAGGTGCCGATGGCCACGATCACCCTTCCGGAGTTCGCGGCAGGCTCGTACCTCGTCATGGCCACCAGGCGGGGGATCATCAAGAAGACCCCGCTCGAGCAGTTCGAGCGCGTCCGGTCGACCGGGATCCGGGCGATCACGCTCGACGAGGAGGACGAGCTGGCGTGGGTGGACGTGTCCTCGGGCGAGGACGACGTGATCATCGCCACGGCCCAGGGCATGCTCGCCAAGTTCCACGAGAACGAGGTCCGGGCGATGGGCCGTGAGGCGGGCGGCGTGATCGGTATCCGGCTGCTCAAGCGCGAGGGCGATGAGGTCGTCGCGATGAGCGTCGTCCAGCCCGGCGCGGACCTCCTCGTGCTGAGCGAGACGGGCTACGGCAAGCGCGTGTCGATCGACGACTTCCGGATCAAGCACCGTGGCGGCCAGGGGGTGCGCCTGATCAGCCTCGAGGGCCGCAAGACGGGCCTCGTCGCAGCCGTCCAACAGGTCACGGACCTCGACGAGGAGCTCGTGCTGATCTCCGCCCAGGGCCAGGTCGTGCGCACCGAGCTCGACACCGTGAACCGGTACTCCCCGAACGCGCGCGGCGTGATCGTGATGCGCCTCAACGAGGGCGACCGGGTCGTCGGCATCGCCGCCTTCCGTCCGGGACTGGCGGAAGCGCTCGACAGCGACGACAATGGCGGCCCGGATGCGAGTCCGGGTGGCCCGGGCCCGTCGGTCGGCGGGACCTCGTGAGCAGCTTGTGAACGTCGGCAGCGGCAGACCGGAGGACTCGCCCGTGTACGCGGACCAGTTCCAGATCTACCACGGCAATGCCAACCCGGACCTGGCCCGGAAGATCTGCCGCTACCTCGGCATCGAACCCGGCCCGGTCAACGTGTTCCAGTTCGCGAACGAGAACATCTTCGTCCAGATCCTGGACAACGTCCGCGAGAAGGACGTGTTCATCGTCCAGCCCACGTGCAGCCCCGCCGACGGCCGGGGCGACGTGAACCTGTCGATCATGGAGCTCTTGATCATGATCGACGCGTTCAAGCGAGCGTCGGCAGGGCGGATCACCGCCGTCGTGCCGTACTACGCCTACGGCCGCTCGGACAAGAAGGACCAGCCCCGGGTCCCGATCACGGCCCGGCTCGTCGCCGACATGATCAGCGTGGCCGGCGCCGATCGGGTCCTGACCATGGACCTGCACCAGGGCCAGATCCAGGGTTTCTTCAACATCCCGGTCGACGAGCTGACCGCGGTCCACATCCTGTCGAACTACTTCAAGCACAAGCACCTCGAGGACCTGGTGGTGGTCACCGACCTCGGGTTCGCCAAGCGCGCCCGCACGTTCGCGGAGCTGCTCGACGCGCCCCTGGCGATCATCGAGAAGCGTCGCCGCGACAACCTCGACCGCGCCGAGGTCCTGAACGTCATCGGCGAGGTCGCGGGCAAGCGGGCGATCATCGTCGACGACGACGTCGACACGGCCGGGACGCTCATCGAGACGGTCAACGCGCTCACCGGTGAGGGCGTCAGCGAGATCTACGCGTGCGCCTCGCACGGTGTCCTGTCCGGCTCGGCGGTCGACCGGATCAACGACTCGGCGCTGCGCGAGCTGGTCCTGACCGACACGGTGCCGCTGCCGCCGGGCAAGCAAGTCCCGAAGATCACCACGCTGTCGATCGCGCCCCTCATCGGCGAGGCGATCAAGCGCATCCACCGCGGCGAGTCCGTCGGCGCGCTCTTCTCGAGCGAGGTCGAGTTCACCCAGGAGATGCTCCTGTGGGAGGACGGCATCGCCAAAAAGCTCGATATCCGCATTCAACCGGGAGAGGGTCCCGACGGGCCTGACGTCACGGAAGGTGGAGACGCCCCTGACAAGGGCCCTGACTCAACTGGCGACAGCGGGCGCGATGGCGGTCAAGGGAAAGGGCCTCGGCCTCCAGGCCCGAAAGACGAACAAGGTGGTTCGAGCGAGGATCGGCCGGCAGCCTGGCTTCGGCAACTCGCGACGACCGGCGCCGGCGAAGGTGAGGAGCGATGACGCTCCAGCTCCACCGGCCGGACGAGCATGGCGTCCTCAAGCCCGAGCCCGGTCCGGCGCCGGACTACCGCGAGCAACTTCGCTCGCCACGCTGGGGCGCCGCGCTCAGGGGCGGGCGGATGCCTGCGCTCAGCAATCCGGAGATGCGCCCGACGTCGCGCGTCATCGCCGTGCTGTTCTGGCTCGGGCTGGCGTTCGCGACGTTCGCGCTGATCGTCGTCGGGTACGGGATCGGTTTCTGGCAGTTTCCGGCCTGAACCTCGACATCCGCGCCGCGGGAGAGGCGCAGCGATTGCGACGCCGCCAGATTCGAATCCAGTTCGTGGTATCGACGAAGATGCACCGATTTGGACCCAGATTCGAACCAGGTTCGACGTGTCCGACGGGGTCGATCCAGACGGGTCCCAAAGTTGCACTCTCGTTCGCGGATGACTCCCGCTTACGCTCACGTCAATTTGCCGCGGTGTGACAGTCGCTGGATAGCTCTAACGTGGTTCGCATCTGACGCCGCGCACGGCCGATTCGGAAGCCGTGTCGGGGTGCCACGAACGCTCGCCCATATACTTTGCGATCCATGCTTGGTTTCCTTTCCCGGTTCGTCGATTCGAACGACCGTGAGCTGAAGCGGATCCAGCCGTTCGTCGACGAGGCCAACGAGCTGGAAGCCGAGATCAAGGCCCTGTCCGACGAGGACATCAAGGACCGCTTCCTCGGGCTGCGCGATGAGTTCCGCGAGAGCTTCGTCGAGGAGGAGCCGTCCGACGACGAGCTCCACCATCCCGACCTCGAGCGCCGGCGCGACCTCGCCAAGGCGCGCCGCAAGCGCAACAACCAGCTGATCCAGGACGCGCTCGACGACATCCTGCCGGACGTGTTCGCGATGGCCCGCGAAGCAATGGTCCGGACCCTGGGCATGCGCCACTTCGACGTCCAGCTCGTCGGAGGCATCGTCCTGCACCAGGGCAAGATCGCCGAGATGCGCACCGGCGAGGGCAAGACCCTCGTCGCGCCGCTCGCGGCGATCCTCAACGCCATCGCCGGCAGGGGCGTGCACATCGTCACCGTGAACGACTACCTCGCCCGGCGCGACCCGCAGTGGATGGGCCCGATCTACCACTTCCTCGGGCTGTCGGTGGGCATGATCCTCGGCCAGCAGTCGGACGGGGGCGCGGCGTCGTACGTGTTCGAGCCGGGCTACCCGACCAACGATGAGCGGCTCATCAACCTGCGCCCGGTGACCCGCCGCGAGGCGTACGCCGCGGACGTGACCTACGGCACGAACAACGAGTTCGGATTCGACTACCTGCGCGACAACATGGTCACCGACCTCGAGTCGCGGGTACAGCGCGAGCGCTTCTTCGGCATCGTCGACGAGGTCGACAACATCCTGATCGACGAGGCGCGGACGCCGCTGATCATCAGCGGCCAGGCGGAGGAGTCGGGGGACCTGTACTACACCTTCGCCCGCCTCGTGCCCCGCCTGCGCGAGCGGCCGGCGGAGTGGCAGGAGGGCGACGAGGACGAGGGCGATTACTTCATCGACCTCAAGGACCGCGCGGTCTCACCGACCGAGGCCGGCGTCGACAAGATCGAGAAGCTGATCGGCGTCGACAACCTGTACGACGCCGACCCGCGCTTCGCCCGCCACTTCGACCAGGCGCTCAAGGCGCACGCGCTGTACAAGCGCGACCGGGACTACATCGTCAAGGACGGCGAGATCATCATCGTCGACGAGTTCACCGGCCGGCAGATGCCGGGTCGCCGCTGGGCCGAGGGCCTGCACCAGGCCATCGAGGCCAAGGAGGGCCTCCGCGTCCAGCGCGAGACGGTGACGATGGCCACGATCACGTTCCAGAACTACTTCCGGCTGTACGACAAGCTGGCCGGCATGACCGGCACCGCGCTGACCGAGGCCGAGGAGTTCCACAAGATCTACCAGCTCGAGGTCGTCGGCATCCCGACCCACCGGCCGATGGTCCGCGACGACGACACCGACCTCGTCTACCTCAACGAAAAGGCCAAGTTCAACGCGGTCATCGACGAGATCGAGGATATGCAGGAGCAGGGCCGGCCGGTCCTCGTGGGCACGGTCTCGGTCGAGAAGTCCGAGCGGCTCGGCGACCTGCTCGAGCAGCGCGGGATCAAGCACGAAGTCCTGAACGCCAAGTTCCACGAGAAGGAGTCGGGCATCGTCGCCCAGGCCGGCCGGACCGGCGCGGTCACGATCGCCACGAACATGGCCGGCCGGGGCACCGACATCCTGCTCGGCGGCAACCCGGCGGGTCTCGCCTCCGAGCTGCTCCACCGCCGGGGCCTCAACCCGGCAGAGGTCGACAAGGCGACCTACGACGAGGCGCTCGCCGAGGCGCGGAAGATCACCGACGAGGACCACGAGCGCGTCGTGAAGGCCGGCGGGCTGCACATCGTCGGCACGGAGCGCCACGAGAGCCGGCGCATCGACAACCAGCTGCGCGGCCGTGCCGGGCGGCAAGGGGACCCCGGCTCCTCGCGCTTCTACCTCTCGCTCGACGACGACCTGATGAAGCGCTTCGCCTCGGACCGCGTGGCCGGGATGATGGAGCGGCTCGGGCTCGACGAGGACAACTACATCGAGTCGGGCATCGTCGGCAAGACCATCGAGAGCGCGCAGTCCCGGGTCGAGGGCTTCAACTTCGACATCCGCAAGCGCGTCGTCGAGTTCGACGACGTCATCAACCGCCAGCGCGAGACGATCTACGCCGAGCGCGACAAGGTCCTGCGCAACGAGGACCTGACCGAGACGATCCGCGCCTTCCTCGACGAGGACCTCGACGAGGTCGTCGAGCGCCACCTGGGCAGCACCCACGATGCGGCGACCGAGGAGGGGATCGCGGGCCTGGTGCTCGAGCTCGAGCGCACGGGCATGGGTCGCGATCGGATCGACCCGCACGAGCTCCTCGAGCTGCACAGCGCCGGCGCGATCGCGGAGCACGTCAAGGACGTCGCCGACCAGATGCTCGAGGCCAGGGAAGCGGACGTCGGGCCGGAGGCGTGGGCGACCATCGAGCGGTTCGTCCTGCTGCGGACCATCGACTCGCTCTGGGTCGAGCACCTCACCGAGGTCGACGACATGCGCCGCGGCATCGGCCTCCGCGGCTACGCGCAGCAGGACCCGCTGAACGAGTTCCGCAAGGAGGCGTTCCGACTCTACGAGGAGCTGTCCGGGTTCATCCGGCACCAGGTCGCGAGCACGGTCTTCCGGGTGTCGATCCAGCAGCAGCCGCAGCCGCCCGCGGGCGTCTTCGCGATGCCCGGCCCGGGCCAGCAGGCGCGCGGCGCGCTGCCCGTGGGTGTTGGCGCGGCCTCGACGAACGGTGCCGGCGCATCGGGTGGAGCTGCGGGGCGGCAGGGCATCCGCGCGATGGCAGGGCCGGGCGTGACCGGCACGGCCGGTGTCGCCGCGCTGGGCGCGGGCCAGCAGGCACGGCCCGGCTACACGCCCACCGGCGCGAAGATCGGCCGCAACGACACCTGCTGGTGCGGCTCGGGGCTCAAGTACAAGAAGTGCCACGGCCGCTGAGGCCGTGAGCCCGTGACCCGGCCGCTCCTGGGCAGGATCATCATCGAGGTGCTCGCCGTCGCCATGGCGGGCCTCCTGCTCCTCGTTGCCTACGCCATCTACCGCATCGCCGCGCAGGGCGACCTTGACGAGGCGCGACCCGCCGACGCGATCGTCGTCCTCGGCGCCGCCCAGTTCAACGGCCAGCCGAGCACGATCTTCGAGGCGCGCCTCGAGCACGCCGTCGACCTGTGGAGGCGCGGCGTCGCGCCGTATCTCGTGGTCACCGGCGGGAAGCTGCCCGCCGACATCACGACGGAGGCGGCGACCGCGCGTGCCTGGGCGATGGCCCACGGCGTGCCCGAGGAGGCGATCCTCGGCGAGTACCGGGGCCGCAACACCCTCGAGTCACTCGAGGGAGTCGAGGCCATCATGGCCCGCAACGACCTGCACAGCGCCGTCTTCGTGAGCGACGAGACGCACATGCTGCGCGTCCTGCGCATGGCCTCCGACCTCGGGATGAGGGCGTGGGGCTCGCCGACGCGCACCAGCCCGAGCGACCTCGAGCCGGACCGGCGCTGGCGCGCGATCGTGCACGAGCTGGCCGGGCTCGCCACGTACTACGTCGGCGGCGGCCACCTCTTCGAGGATCCGGCGACCGCGACGACGCCCTGATCGTGCGGCGCACCCGCGCCGATACGGCGTTGTGCGGCGTTGACTCGCCCTGCGCCGCTGGCTACCGTTCGGGCCCCACGACCGGGCCCGGCGCCCGCGGTGGCGGAGGAGAGGGACGATGAACATGCAGATGCTCGGTGCGGGCGATCGTCGGTACCTGATCCTGGGCGCGCTGGTCGCGCTGATGGGTCTGCTCAGCTTCCTCGATCCGTCGGGGAGCTGGGGCGCAGTCGTGCTGGTCGGAATCCTGGGCGGGCTCCTGGCGGGGTTCGTGGCCGTCCAGCCACAGGTCGCCCCGACGGTGAAGCTGCCGGCGAGCAAGGGGACCGTCCTGCTCGTTGCGGGCGCCCTCGCCGCGGGCGGTTTCGTCATCGCCGGGCTCACCTTCATCAACTACGTCTTCGCCCTGACCCGGATCTTCTCGATCCTCTTCGACATCGGGCTCGTCGCCTCGCTCGTCCTGCTCTGGTTCGGCTGGCAGGCGTACCAGGCCGAGCAGGGAAAGACGCCCGCCGCGCCACCGCCCGCCGCGCCACCTCCCGCCGCACCGCCCGCCGCCTGAGCGGTCACGACGAAGGCTGGACGGTCGACGTGGCGGCCGTCCACGCGTTTTTCCCTCTTGGCGTGAGCAAGACCGGCACCTATACTCCCGGGTAATTCCCCGACGCGACGCCCAAAGCGCTCCCCCGTGGTTCGAACCCGAGACCGCCGCGCGCCGTGAAATCGAATCCGGGCATGCCATCGAAGTGAGGGATTCGTGAAGCAGGCTGAGGAAACGACCTTCGTCGACCTGATCGCCTGCGAACGTGATTGCCGAACCTGCAGCTACGCTGCTGCGCTCGACTGCGACGGCAACTGCGGGGTCTGCCCCCACAACGGCTATTGTCCCTGCGTGAACCCCGTCGTCGTCCGGAGCAAGTCGGCGCTGCGCTTGATCGAGCTCCGTCCGATCCTGCTCCAGGACCTGCGGGTCCCCAAGAACTAGGTGGACGCCGCGCGCGTCCGCGACCTGGTGGAGCGGATCCGATCGACCTCGGGGCGTCTTTGACCTCCCGACCAGGCAGGCGCGACTGACCGGTCTCGAGGCACGCGCCTCGGAGCCGGGCTTCTGGGACGATGGCCGGACCGCGCAGGAGGTGCTGCGCGAGGCGGACGGCCTGCGCGCCGACATCGAGCTGTGGACGGGCCTGCTGACCCGTGCCGGTGATCTCGAGACTGCCCTCGAGCTGGCCCAGGAGGCCGGCGACGCCGAGCTCGAGGCAGAGGTCGACCGCACGGTCGATGACCTCGAGCGTGACTTCAACCGCGAGCGCACCCAGCTCCTGTTCTCGGGCGAGTACGACGGGCGCCCGGCGATCCTGTCGATCAGCGCCGGCGCCGGCGGCACCGAGGCCACCGACTGGGCGGCGATGCTCCTCCGGATGTACCTGCGCTGGGCGGAGCGGCACCGCTGGAAGACCGAGGTGATCGACGAGCAGGAGGGCGAGCAGGCGGGCCTCAAGAGCGTGTCCGTCGCTGTCGACGGTCCCGGCGCCTACGGCTGGCTGCGCGCCGAGCGCGGCGTCCACCGGCTCGTCCGGATCAGCCCGTTCGATGCGCAGAACCGGCGCCAGACGACCTTTGCCCTGGTCGAGGTGATGCCCGAGGTCGACGACGACGTCGAGATCGAGCTGAACTGGGACGAGATCCGGGTGGACACGTTCCGATCCCAGGGCGCGGGTGGGCAGCACGTGAACAAGACCGACTCCGCGGTGCGGCTGACCCATCTCCCCACGGGCATCGTCGCCCAGAGCCAGAACGAGCGAAGCCAGACGCAGAACAAGGAGACCGCGATCAAGGTGCTCAAGGCACGGCTGCTCGAGCGGGCGCTCGAGGAGAAGGAGACCGAGATGCGCCGGTTGCGCGGCGAGCACGTCGAGGCCGGCTGGGGCAACCAGATCCGGAGCTACGTCCTGCACCCGTACCAGATGGTCAAGGACCTGCGCACGCAGGTCGAGACGTCGAACACGACGGCGGTCCTGGACGGCGACCTCGACGTGTTCATGCAGGCCGAGCTCGAGCGGCTGGCCACCGGCGGCGACGACGGGACCAATGGCAGCGGCGCCGGCTCGGCGTAGGGAGCGGGCTGGCGCCGTGACCGACGGCGCGCCGTCCGGCATCACGTTCCGGGCCGGGGAGGAACGCGACCTGCCGGCGTGCAACCGCATCTGGCGCGAGAGCATCGACGCGTACCTCCTGCCGATGGGCCTCCCGCCGCTGCCCGAGGACAACCCGAGCCTGCGGCGGCTGCACGCCCACACCATGGCGACGGACCCGTCCCGCTTCGTGGTCGCGGAGCGCCGGAAGCGGGCAGGGCGCCGCCAGGTGGTGGCGTTCGGCTCGGCGGTGGAGCGAGGGCCGCTGTGGTTCCTGTCGATGCTGTTCGTCGAGCCCGGAGAGCAGGCGCGCGGCGTCGGCCGTGGGCTGCTCGCCCAGATCCTGCCCGCGCCGCTCGACAGCCGCGTGCTGGCTACCTGCACGGACTCGGCGCAGCCGATCTCGAACGGGCTGTATGCCTCGTTCGGCATCGTGCCCCGGATGCCGCTGTTCAACCTCATCGGGCGGCCGCGGCCCGGCTTCGACTGGCCGGCGCTGCCGACGGGCGTCGTCGCCAAGCGAGTCGCGGAATACGAGGCCTGGCGCGGCGACCCGGAGGTCCACGCCCTCGACCGATCGATCCTCGGGTTCGCCCACCCCGAGGACCACGCCTTCGTGCTCGGCGAGCCGCGTCGCGCGTTCACCTATCGAGCCCCGGACGGCGGCCTGGTGGCGTACGGCTACGCCGGCGACGTTGGCCGGGTGGGGCCGATCGCCGTGACCGACCCGGCGCTCCTGGCGCCGGTGCTGGGCCATCTGCTCGCCGCCGTGGAGCCGCGCGGCGCGTCCTCGGTCTGGCTGCCCGGCGACGCGGGCGAGGCGATCCGGGTGGCGATCCGGGCCGGCCTCAGGATCGAGGGTTTCCCGATCCTCGCAAGCTGGTCGCGGCCGTTCGCCGACTTCACCAGATACGTACCAACGTCACCCGGCCTGATCTGATCGGGCTAATGTTGCCTACAGGAACCGGTGCTAGCCTCTCGACGATCTTGACCGCTCTGCGCAGCCCCGACGCACGCCTCGACGCGCCCGTCGACACCGGCCATCCCGCCGGCCTGTCGGCCGCGAACGGCTACGGGTTCGTGGACACCCGCCGCCCCGTCCTTGTCCTCAACGACGTGACCAAGACCTATCCGAACGGGCGCGACGCCCTGAAGGACGTCGACCTCGTCGTGCCCGAGGGCGATTTCGTGTTCCTCGTGGGCGCATCCGGCGCGGGCAAGTCCACGCTCATGAAGCTCCTCATCCGCGACGAGCTCGCCACCCAGGGCACCGTCATCCTCGATGGCGACGACATGGCCCGACTGCCACGGCGGAAGGTGCCCATGGTCCGGCGCAAGATCGGCATCGTCTTCCAGGACTTCAAGCTGCTGCCGACCAAGACCGTGCGCGAGAACATCGCGTTCGCGCTCGAGGTCACCGGGACCTCCCGACGGCGGATCCGGCCCGCGGTCGAGCGAGCGCTGGCGCTCGTCGGGCTGACCGCCCAGGCCGAGCAGTATCCGAAGCAGCTCTCGGGCGGGGAGCAGCAACGGACGGCGATCGCCCGCGCCCTCGTCCACGACCCGAAGATCGTCATCGCCGACGAGCCCACGGGCAACCTCGACCCGCTGATCAGCTGGGAGATCCTCCAGCTCCTGCTCCGCATCAACGAGCTGGGCGTGACCGTGCTCATGGCGACCCATGACGCCGACATCGTCACCGCGCTCCGGAAGCGCGTGGTTGCCCTCGAGGAGGGCCGGGTCATCCGGGACGAGATCGGCGGCGGCTACCACCGGGCCGGCTGACGATGCTGTCCTTCCTCTTCTTCAGCATCTCCCGGGCCTGGCAGGGCTTCTGGCGGAACGCCGCGATGAGCCTGGCCGCGACCGCGACGATGACCCTGATGCTCCTCCTGCTTGCGGGGTTCTGGATCATCCAGGCGGGCTTCCTCGCCAGCCTGACCTATGTCGAGGACAAGGTCGGCGTCGTCGCCGACCTGCACGACAACATCAAGGACGCAGATCGACTGGACGTGATGGCGCGCCTCAGCGCGATGCCCGAGGTCCGCTCGGTCGAGTACATCTCGAAGGACGAAGCGCTGCAACGGTACCGGGAGGAGCGGGCGGCTCAGGGCCAGGACGACCTGACCTCGTTCCTGCCCACGAACCCGCTGCCGGCCAGCCTCGAGGTGAAGCTGCGCAAGCCGGAGGACTACCGCACGGTCGCCGGCTTGCTCGAGATCGAGCCCGTGGTCGCAAAGGTCCAGAACATCGAGGACACCACCGACCGGCTGGTGCAGATCACGACCTTCCTGCGCACCTTCGGCGTGCTCCTGCTCGCGGTCATCGGCGCGATCGTGCTGTTCATCGTGATCAACACGATCAGGCTGGCGGTCCTCGGTCGAGCCGAGGAGATCGAGGTGATGCGCCTCGTCGGCGCGTCCGACGCGTTCATCCGCTGGCCGTTCGTGTTCGAGGGCGCGCTCGTCGGCCTGCTCGGGGCGGCGATCTCGCTCGGCGTGCTGGTGGGTGCCGCCGAGCCTCTGTCCCGGTTCATGGTCGGCTTCTTCCAGATCCTGCCGATCAACGTCGGCTCGATCTCGCGCGATGTCACGCTGCTCGTCGTCGGCGCCGGCACGGGGCTGGGCGTCGTCGGCGCATGGGTGTCGGTGCGGACGTACCTGATCCGCTGAACGCCTCTCAGACGGCATCGCGATAGGCTTTCGGCCCCCGGCGGCGCGGTGGGCGCGCGATTGGCCGGCGTTTTCAGAGGACCCCCGAGCAATGCTCCCCCTTGACCCTGACGGCTCGGCCGCCGATCGGCAGCCGAGCGATCCCGACGTGTCCCCGAGCGTGAGCGACGGGCCGGCACCGACCGGCCTCGTCGACGCGCCGATTCTCACGCCCGTGCTCCGCTCCCCCGGCGAGCGCCGCCGGAGCTGGCCGCTCGCGGTGGCGATGGTCCTCGTCGCGGTCATGGCCGGCGGCGCGCTCTTCCTGTCCGGCTACACCGTCGGGCGCGACCAGGGCCGAACGCCCGGGAGCTCGGTCACCGAGCAGCAGGCGTGGCAGCCGTTCTGGGACATCTACGACGCGATCGAGAAGCGCTATCCCCTCGGGCCGGTCGATCGACAGACGCTGGTCGAGGGCGCGATCCGGGGCATGGTCCAGTCGGTCGGCGATCCCTACTCGTCATACCTGAGCCCGGAGGACTTCCAGGGCACGATCAATGACATCTCGGGCACGTTTGAAGGCATCGGCGCCGAGATCGGATCGGTCGATGCCGCCGGCAAAGCCAGCGACTGCAGCACGTTCGGGCCGACCTGCCACCTCGTGATCATCGCGCCGATCGAAGGCTCGCCGGCCGAGGCGGCCGGCCTCAAGCCGGGCGACGTCATCACCGCCGTCGACGGCCAGACGCTCGACGGGCTGACCCCCGACCAGGCGCGCGACCGCATCCGGGGGGCGGCCGGCACCGAGCTGACATTGCACATCCAGCGCTTCGCCGCGCCGCCTCCGGCGTCGAGCGGCCCATTGCCGACGAGCACGCCCGCCGGTTCGCCGGGCTCGTCACCAGCACCAGCGTCGTCGCCGGCACCGGCGCGCAAGCCGATCGACGAGTTCGACGTCACGCTGGTGCGCGCCAAGATCCAGCGACGCGAGGTCAGCGCCCGCGAGCTCGCCGGCGGGACCGTGGGCTACGTCCGGCTGTCCGGGTTCTCCGAGGCCGGCGCGAAGGAGCTCCAGGCCGCGATCAAGGCCGACGTCGACAAGGGCATCAAGAAGCTCGTGCTCGACCTGCGGGGGAACCCCGGCGGCTTCGTCACGGCGGCGCGCAGCGTCGCCAGCCAGTTCATCGCCGACGGCCCGGTGTTCTGGCGTGAGGATGCGCAGGGCAACCAGACCGAGACCGATGCCGATCCCGGCGGGGTCGCCACCGACCCGTCGATCCAGGTCGTCGTGCTGATCGACCGCGGCACCGCGTCCGCGTCCGAGATCGTGGCCGGCGCCCTGCAGGACCGGGGCCGCGCCAAGCTCATCGGCGAGACCTCCTTCGGCAAGGGCACCGTCCAGGAGTGGTACGACCTGGGTGCCGTCGGGGGCGTCAAGCTGACCGTGGAGAAGTGGCTGACCCCGGACAAGCGCTGGATCCACAAGATCGGCCTGACGCCGGACTTTCCGGTGACCGTGCCGGCCGACCAGCCGGCGGGCAGCGACCCGGTCCTCGACAAGGCCCTGCAGGTGCTCGGCGCCAGCGCGCTGGCGCCGTGGGCGATGCTGCGGGCGGCCTGATCAGCCCGCTTGCGTGACTGGCGCCATTCCGATAGCGTTCCCCGCGAACGAAAGGAGGTGATGTGCAGTGTCAGAACACAGTCGCTGCACCACCTCGCAGGAGATGGCCGTTTAGCCGGTCACTCCACGCGGGTGGCAAGCCGCAAACCGAACGCCGGTCCTTCGGGACCGGCGTTCGTGCGTCCACCGCGGGTACGCTTCTCGCCACGTTGCCTGAGAAGACAATCGCCCTGAACCGGCGCGCCCGCCACGAGTTCTCCATCGAGGACTCGATGGAGGCCGGCATCGTGCTGTCCGGGACCGAGATCAAGTCGATCCGCGCCGGCAAGGTCAACCTGGCCGACGCGTTCGCCCGGATCGAGAAGGGCGAGGCCTGGCTGGTCGGCGCGCACATCGCGCCGTGGGAGGGCGGCAACCGCCTGAACCACGAGCCGAAGCGGGACCGCAAGCTGCTCCTGCATCGCGGCCAGATCGATCAGCTGCTCGGCAAGACGAAAGCCAAGGGCCTGACGCTGATCCCGCTGAAGATCTACATCACCGAGCGGGGCAAGGCCAAGCTCGAGCTCGGGCTGGGCAAGGGCAAGCAGCTGTACGACCGTCGCCGCGAGATCGCGGCCCGTGATGCCCGGCGCGAGGTCGAGCGCGAGCTGGCCGACGCCGGCCGGCGCTGAACCGATCCTCGACCGAGTTCTCTCGCCTCGGGCGCTCTTTTCGTCCAACTTTCACCCGAGGCAAGCTATCTCGCCGGCCGTGCCTGCCTCGGTCATCGGGGCGCCGAAACGGCCTCCACCCACGTTCACGGATGGCGCTGGCGGGCCGACGGGCGCTCCAACACCCGCTGGAGAGGCGCCGATCCCTTGATAGCTTGCCCCGGGTGTCGATCTGGCGATTTCGGCTCCTACGCAAGCCTCAGCGCAGGGAGCTGGGGATCAGCGCGACCCGGACAGCCTCCTCGACGTGCGCGAGCGCCTGTGGCTCGTCGATCCGGTCGCCGGGCTGGTAGGTAAGCCAGCGCGCCTTCTTGGTGATCCCCTTGCCCTTGAGCTCGGCCTTCGGGTCATCCATCAGCACGCCGTGCGGGAAGCCGAGGTGGACGTGCTCGAGCTCGGGCCAGACCCAGGCGAAGAACACTCGCCGGCGCCCGGGCAGGTCGTAGCCGATCAGCCGCCAGCCCGGCCGAACACGCTCGATCGAGTCGGGCACGGCGCGCTTGACGACCCCGCGCAGACGCTGGCCGAGGGCCTTGATCGGTGGCGGATAGCCGGTCAGGAACGCCTCGGGCGGGATCGACTCGTCCGGAGCCCGGGACGGCATGGGGTAGACTATGCACTCGAACGCGAACAGCCGTTCGACCGGTGGGGATGCGTGGTCTCGACAGGGTCTGGTTGTCAGCGGACGCGAGCCGAGGTCGCCGTCAGGCCTCGTTAAACAGACGGCAAAACGAAGTACCTGCCAACAAGCAGTCGACTCTCGCCCTCGCGGCTTAGGCCGTAAGGTGAGCGTGGAAGCAGCCTCGGTCCCGCGGGCTGTGGAAGCGTCATGCAGCGGGGCTGCAGACCGGATGAGCGTCGCGTAATCCGGGATCAAGCCCGATCTAGGGGCACGTGACTGGACCTCGAGGCAGGGTGCCGATCCTCGGCCCCGGGGTTGACGAAAATGATCGGACACGCTCGTAGTGGACACTGGCGAAGGGTCCTGGACGGGGAGTTCGACTCTCCCCCATCTCCACCAATTCCTGATCCGCATGCCTCGCGGCATGCGCCGCCTGCCGTTGGATCGGTCCGTCAGCGCCAGCCGAGCTCCGGCGCCACGTACTTGAGGACGCTCTCGATCGCGTGGGCGTTGTACTCGACGCCGAGCTGGTTGGGCACGGTCAGCAGCAGGGTGTCCGCAGCCGCGATCGCCGTGTCCTTGGCGAGCTCCTTGACAAGGACGTCTGGCTCGGCGGCGTACGAGCGCCCGAAGATCGCCTTCGTCTGGGCGTCGATGTAGCCGACCTGGTCGGCATCCTGGTTGCCGCGCCCGAAATAGGTGCGGTCGCGGTCGTCGACCAGCGCGAAGATGCTTCGGCTGACGGAGACCCGCGGTTCGCGCTCATGCCCGGCCGCGGCCCATGACTCGCGGAACAGCCGTATCTGGTCCGCCTGGAGCTCATGGAAGGGCACGCCCGCGTCCTCCGTCATCAGGGTCGAGGACATCAGGTTCAGGCCCTGCTTGGCCGCCCATTCCGCGGTCGGCCGTGATCCTGCGCCCCACCAGATGCGGTCGCGGAGTCCGGGCGAATGCGGCTCCGGGCGGAGCAGCCCGGGCGGGTTCGGGAACATCGGCGTCGGGCTCGGCTGCGCGAAGCCCGCGCCGGTCAGGATCTGGAGGAAGACCTCGGTGTGCTGGCGGGCCATGTCGGCGTCGGTCTGGCCTTCGGCCGGCTGATAGCCGAAGTGGCGGAAGCCGTCGATGACCTGCTCGGGCGAGCCGCGGCTGATCCCGAGCTGGAGGCGACCACCCGCGATAAGGTCGGCGGCGCCAGCGTCCTCGGCCATGTACAACGGGTTCTCGTAGCGCATGTCGATGACCGCCGTGCCGATCTCGATCCGCTTCGTCCGTGCGCCGATCGCCGTGAGCAGCGGGAACGGCGAGGCCAGCTGCTGCGCGAAGTGATGGACGCGGAAGTACGCGCCGTCGGCGCCGAGATCCTCGACCGCTTCGGCGAGCTCGATCGACTGGATGAGCGCGTCGGACGCTGACCGGACCTGGGAGAAGGTCGATGCCGACCAATGCCCGAACGAGAGGAACCCGATCTTCTTCACGAACCCGCGGACCACCTCGTGTAGCGAGGCGGCCACTCGTCGGCAGCTCGTTCGCCGAGGATCGCGGTCTCGATCGCGAGCTCGAACAGCCAGTAGGTGTCGTCGACCTCGAAGAACCAGCCCGTTGCGACGCGATCCCGGAGGTCGCCCGCGTGGATGAGGCGGGCTCGGCCGCGCACGGAGAACTCGTCAGGCGCCGCCTTGTCCTGGTGGGCGTGGAGCGCGTACCGACCGTCCTCCTCGAGGTCCCGTCGCTTGGCGGAATCGAGCACGAACACGTACAGCCCGCCCTCGACGATGCCCACCGTTACGGGATGGAGACGAGGCGCGGCATCGGCGCCGCGGACGGTTGCGAGCAGGGCGGCGCCGTTCGCGCGGTCGAGGTGACGGGCGCCGGCGGCTGCAAGATCGGGGGAGGCGGCGGCGAAATCCGCCCAGCCAGCGGTTCTCGCGGCGTGCGATTCAGGCATGACCGGAGTGTGCCGCAGATCCGACGCCGCCGGGGCGGGCCGACGGTCAGCGACGAGCGGCCTCGGCGACTCCCACGGGTTCCGGCGGCTCGATGTCGAGCCAGCCTTCCTCGGCGGCCCGGAACGACAGCTCGATGCGGCCGCCCTGGATCCCGAACCGGTTGAAGATCGCAGTAAGGTGGCCCTCGACGGTCTTGGGCGAAGCGCCGATCCGCGCGGCGATCTCCTTGTTCGCGAGGCCGTCCATGGCCAGCCGGACGATCTGCCGCTCCCGCGGCGACAGCGTCACGAAGCCCTTCTGGAGCTGCTCGCGGGTGAACACCGAACCGCCGGCCGCGACCGTCCGGATGCCGTCGACGAGCGTCGCCAGCGGGACGGTCTTGAGCAGGAAACCGGCCGCCCCGAAGCGCGCGGCGGCGGCGACGTACTGCGACGTCTCGAACGAGGAGATGACGAGGACGGCTGGGCGATCGCGCATGCCGCGCTCGGCGATCGCCTGGATGCTGTTCCCGTCCTGCAGCCGCACGTCGAGCAGCACGACGTCGAGGTCGTCCCGGGCGAGGAGCTCGCGCGCCTCAGCGACGGACGCGCCGTGCGCAACGACCTCGATGTCGTCGATCGTGCCCAGCGCCGCGTCGAGCCCGCCCGTCACGAGCGGGTGGTCGTCGACGATCGCGAGGCGGATCGTCACGCCTGCCAGGCGACCTTGACCTGGGTGCCGGCGGATGAGCCGTCGATCGACAGCTCGGCGTCGATCGCCTGCGCGCGCCGCCGCATCGAGGCGAGGCCCATGCGCTTTCGCTTCGCGGCATCGTGGGCGGCGTCCGCGGCAAGCCCCGCACCGTCGTCGGCCACGACGAGGTCGACGCGATCCGGCGCCACGGCTGCCCGGATCCTGACCTCCGAACCGCCCGAGTGGCGGACCGCATTGCCCACCGCCTCCGAGGCGATGCGGAAGATGGCCAGCTCGACGTCGGACGGCGGACGCCGTGCGGCACCGAAGCCGGTGTCGTCGACGACCTCGGCCGTCACGGGGATCGCGCTGGAGGTGGCCTCCTCGGCGAGGTAGTCGAGCGCGGCGGGCAGGCCGAGATCGTCGAGCACGGGTGGTCGCAGCTCCGTGGCGACGTTCCGGAGGTGGCCGGCGAGTGCGCGCAGGTTCTCGCTCACGGCCTCGGTGCCGGGCACGATCTCGAGCCGGCGGATGACCGCGACGAGCTCCTGGAGCGGCACGTCGTGCAGCTCCCGCGCGAGCCTGGCCCGCTCGGCTTCGGCGGCCTCCGCGGCAGCCGCCTCCCGGACGTCGCCGAAGATCGCGTCCTCGATCGGCTCGCCGAGCCGCCGCCGGGTCGAGGGCAGGACCACCACGACGGCGAAGAGCATCGCCCCGACAACGATCGGGGGAACGCTGAACGAGTTGATCAGCACCAGGCCGACGACCGCGAACGCGGCGATGACCCCGACGTCGAACAGCCGCGGCCGCATCACGCCGATCGACTCCCCGCGCACGATCGGGACGGCCGCCCGATCGGCGAACAGGGCGAGGGCGCCCCAGAGCGCAAGCGACGAGCGTGCGCTCTCGAGCCCCTCGTAGGCCTCGGCGTCGGTGAGGCGAGCGTATACCCAGAGTCCGAGGAGACCCAGGATTGCAGCCACGAGGCCGACGCGGATGGCCATGGCGGTCGGAATGCGCCGGCCGAGGTTGACCGCTGGGACCAGCGCGGCGCCAACCAGGACCGCCGTCGATACCTCCGAACCACCCTGGAGCGTGAGTGGGACACCGGCGGCGAGGAGCGCCAGGGAAGCGGTCGGGACCACCCAACGCCGGCGCGTCGAGAGGAAGAGGACGCCGAGGACGGCGAGAACGAGAGCGATGGCGGCGACGGGAAGCGAGGCTGCGACACCCGCGTACGCCCCGATCCCATCAGCGGTGTGCTCACGTCCGGAGCCGTCGCGGGTGACCATCGTCCATCCGCCCTCCTCGACGCCGATCGTCGAGACGACGGCATCGCCGGGTCGGACGCCGTCGCGCCATGCGAAGCCGAACCGGCTGACATCGAGGACCATCGTCCCGGACTCGTCATAGGTGACACCTGGATCCGCGACTCCGTCGAGGGCCACCGACGTGGCCGAAAGGCCCGCAACCAGGGCGCCGGCGGCGAGAGCCGTCAGCGCGCCGCGTCGAACCTTGTACCCGACGTCGGGGGAGCTCAACCCGGCAAAACCCTGAGCCCAGCCAAGGGTTTTGCCGGGTGTCGCGAATCCGAGACGTGCCATAGCGTTCTGAAGGGTACTCACCAGCCGGGGTCGAGAGGAGGGTCAATTTCAATGGGCCGCGCTCGTGAGCTGGCCGTCGGTCTGATGGTGCTCAGCTTCTTTGCCGTATCAACCGTTGGAAACCCCCATGTGACCCGCGCGGCGGACTCGGATCCGGAATTGACCGCCACCCTGGATGGCCGGCCGATCCCGCTCCAGGACGTCGGCAGGTACTACTGCGACGACTTCGCCTATCCCCAGATCAGGTGCTCGTCGACACGGGTACTCGCCGATGCGCGCGAGGCGCTCGTGACGCTCCTCACCTCGATCGACTACGTCACGATCTTCGACCAGCCGAACTATGGCGGCGCGTACATGAACGTGTCGCAGGACTACTCGGTGCTGTCGCTGATCGGCTGGAACGACCGGATCGGCTCGTTCAAGGCACGGAACAGCGAGACGGGCTCGTTCTACGTCGACTGGTTCTACAGCGGCACGGTGTGGGCCTTCTGCTGCAACACGCAGACCGCGAGCCTTGGGAGCTACAACAACACGTTCAGCTCGATTCGCAGGACGTAGCGTGGAAGCGGGTCGTGCCACGCCGTCGGAGACGATGCGCCAGAGCATCCGCGTCGAGTGCATCGTGCGCACCGATCGCGTCTCGCCGCATTACCGGATCCGGGCGATCGGTGGCCGGTCCCGAGAGGGCGAGCCCTGGCGCCTCAGCGAGGAGGCGGCGATCGCGGCGATCGAGAACGAGCGAGCCACCTTCTATGTCGAGTGGCCGAAGGGCCGCCGCCTCGACATCGTGGTCGGCCAGGGCCTCGGCAAGACCTACCTGAAGGCCGAGCGCGACGGTGAATCCCCGGAGACCCTCCTCGGCCTGCCCGACTGCGGCTAGGTCGCGACAAGTACCAAGGCGAGGGAGTCACTCTGACGGCTTCCGGGGCTGGACTGCGTCGGTATCCTGCCGCCATGGCCGACCGTCGAGCGGACGAGCCCCCTCCCGAGCCGACCTCGTTCTCGGCGTTCGACCACCTGCTCGACACGTGCCGTCGAACTCGCGCGGCGTTGCTCTCGATCGTGAACGACGAGGAGCGCGATGGCGAGGCCGTCCGGGACCTCCTCGCCCGTGAAGCCCTCGGCCACGTCGAGGCCGTGCTCGATGGGCTGATCCTCCTCGCCCGGACCGGTGGGCTCTCGAGCGATGAACTCCGGATGCTCGTCCGCCGGGCCGGGATCGTCGGGCCCGCGCGGCCCGGCTCGCCCGAGGCGGTGGCAGCCGAGCAGGAGGCCGCCCACGCGAGACCCGCCCTGCGGGCCATCGACGGCCGGACCATGCTCGCCGCGGGCCACGCTCGGGTCGTGTTCTCGGTCATCCCACAGCTGCCCCCGGAGGCCGTGGCCTGGCCCCGGCGCCATCCAACCTACGCGGATATTCCGGTGCCGCGCTCCGAGGGCGAGCTCATGCTCCGAGCGGAGGAGCTGGCGCGCGTCGTGTGGCGCGTCGCCGCGGGCGACGAGCGCCGCGACGAGCCGCTCCGGCGCACGCTCGCGTTCTATGAGGCCGGCTCGCGCCTCTCCGTTCGCGGCGGTTTCCGCGCCGCGTAATCCGCCCGCATCAGGCGCGAGGCAGGACCACGATCCGCCGGTTCGGCTCCTCGCCGATCGACTGCGTCGCCACGTCGGGGTTGCTCTTGAGCGCGAGGTGCACCCAGCGCCGTTCGAGGGCGGGCATCGGCTCGAGCTGCAGCATCTTGCCCGTCTCGACGACGCGCTTCGCGGCCCGGTCGGCGATCTCGCGCAGCTGGCGCTCCCGCCGGCCGCGATAGTCCTCGACGTCGACGAGGACCCGCGTCCAGGTCCCCATCTCCCGCGACAGCATCAGGTTGACGAGATGCTGGAGGGCCGAAAGTCGCTCGCCCTTGCGGCCGATGAGGGCCCCGAGCTCTTCGCGCTCCTGTGCCTCGCCGACGACGTTGAGCCGGCTCGTCTCGCCCGTTTCGACCTGGACCCGTGCAGCGAACCCGATGTGGGCCAGCAGCTGCTCCAGGATCAGCTTGCCCGCGGCGAGCGCCTCGGGCGAGGCGTCGGCGGCCTCCAGCTCGGCGCGCTCGGCGGCGACGGAGCCGCGCGCCGCGGCGACCTCCGCCTCTTCCCCGGCGGTCAGGTCGGTCGTGCCCCGACGAGGCGTCCGGTCTCGATCGAACCCACTGCGGTCGTCGCGCCGTGGCCCGCGGTCCCGGCGCTCCTCGCGACGCTCCTCGCGGCGCTCCTCGCGCGGCGGCGCCTCGGTTGGACCCGCCTCGGTTGGAGGGCGGTCGGCGACGGCCGCGACCTCGGATGTCCCCGGCTCGCGCCAGCCACTGCGGTCGTCGCGTCGGGGTCCCCGGTCGCGGTCGAATGGGCGGTCGTCGCGTCGGGGCGCCCGATCCCGATCGAACCCGCCGCGGTCCTCGCGGAAGCCGCCGCCGCGGTCGTCGCGCCGTGGCCCGCGGTCGCGGTCGGAGCCGCCACGGTCTCGTGCAAAGCCGCCACGGTCGCGATCGAAGCCGCGACCCCGGCCGCGGTCGTCAGCGTCGCGGTCCCTCGGTGGCGGCGGCGGGAGCGGGCGAGCGGCAGCGGCCTCGCGCTTGGGCGCGGCGCCACCGAGCTCGGAGCGCGGCGCGGCCAGGATGCGCGCCGGCTCGGCGCCCATGCCCAGCACACCCCGGCTGCCCGGGGTGAGGATCTCGAAGTCCAGGTCGTCGAGCCCGACGCCGAACGCCTCACGGGCGAGGCGGAGGGCCTCCTCGACGGACTTGCCGGTGAACTCGCGGTACGCGGAGGTGCTGCTCATCGACGTCTCCCACGTCGGCCCTGGCGACCACGGTGGCGAATCGTTGCGTTCGCCGACGCCGTTCGATCGAGGGACGACCGTTCAGGATTGGGCTGCGCCGGCGCTCCCGCCGGGCGCGCAGTGGATGTCGGCGCCGTGGGCACGGCGACCGGGAAGCGCGGTTTGTGGTCCACGGCGAATGCCGGGGTGCGGCCGAAGAGCGGGAACATCCCGCCCCAGCCCGTGGTGAAGAACTGCTGGACGATCTGGTACAAGGTCGACACGATCAGGTAGATGAACACGCCGACGGGGATCACGTTCCCGTACAGGACCGTGATCAGGGGAAGCCAGATCGCGAATGCCCGCTGGGTTCGCGCGTTCTGGTCGAGCGGCGTGTTCGGGTCGTGCTTCGGCAGCGCGATCCGCGACGCCACCAGCTGGAGCCCGGTGTAGACGAGGGCGAAGATCGAGATCCCGGTCATGTTGATGATCGGGATCGTGAACGGCAGCGGGATGAAGCCCTCGTAGCCGCTGGCGTGGATGCCGCCGAGCCACGAGATCGCGGAGTCGATGCACGGGGCGAAGCCTTCTTTGCCGTCCGGCAGGATGATCAGGTGCGGAGGCGGACACATCAGTGGCACCACCTGGAACCCGAAGACCTTGAGCGACTCGGTGAGGTCGGCCGCGGTCAGACCCTCGCGCACGACCTGGTACATCGGCAGGATCAGCAGCAGGGGCAGGAGCGCGGTCAGGCAGCCGGCCTGGCTGACCCCCCGCTCCTTGTACAGGGCCATCGTTGCCTGCTGCTGCTTGGCCTTGTCGTTCTTGTACCGCCGCTGGACCTCCTTGACCTCGGGCGCGATGGCCTGCATGCGGCGCATCGACACCATCTGCCGGCGCATCAGCGGCACCAGCGCGGTCCGGACGATGAGAGTCGTGAAGATGATCGCGAGGCCCATGTCGCCGACCACCGACTTGATCCCGACCATGAGGATCAGGAACGCCTGGAAGATCGGGTTGAACAGGAACGCGAGCAGGCTGACCGGATCCGCCTTGAGCGGCGCCGGGCTGACGATCAGCGGTGTCGGCAGCGACGTCGCCGACGGCGCGGTGGTCGGCCCCGGTGTCGTGCCCGGCGCGGGCGTCGTGCCCGGCGCGGGCGAACCGCCGGGCGTTACCGAGGCGCCTGGCGCTGCGGTCTGGACGATCGGCTCGCAGGCGCCGAGGACGAGGGCGACGGCAACGAGCAGCCCGGCCGCGATCGCGAGCCGGTGCATCGTTCGATGTCGACTGACGGTCATCGAACCGGGTCGAAGCCGCCGGGATGGCCGGGATGGCAGCGCGCGATGCGCCGTGCGCCCATCCACGAGCCGCGGAAGAGCCCGTACCTGGCGATGGCCTGCTCCGTGTAGTGGGAGCAGGTCGGCTCATAGCGGCAGCTCGACGGCAGCCAGCCGAAGACGAAACGGTAGGCATGGATCATCGCGATGCCGACCCGCTCCAGGATTCCGACGTGCGTCACCCTCGCCCCGCGCTCATCTCACCGCCGTGCTCGCCAAGAACACCGCTTCGGGCGAGGAGCCGGCCCAGTGCCGCCCCGAGCGCCCGCTGATCGGCGCCGACGATCGCCGGCCTGGCGATCACCAGCACGTCCCAGCCCGGCCGCAGCGACGGGAGCAGCGACCGGATCTCCTCCCGGAGTCGCCGCCGAACGCGGTTCCGAACGACCGCCGGGCCGAGTGCCCGCCCGGTCGCCAGGCCGAATCGCGTCGTTCCGAGATCGGTCCGGAGGACCCGTGTGGCGAGAAGTGGGTGCGATCGGATCGCGCCACGCTCCTGGAGTGCCGCAAAGTCCTGCGGGCGGGAGAGCATCTCGAGTCGCGGCCGAGGGCCGCGCCCGGTCGTCAGGCCGACAGGCGCTTGCGACCGCGGGCCCGGCGCGCCGCCAGGACGCGGCGTCCGCCCGTCGTTTTCATCCGGGCGCGGAAGCCGTGTTCCCTGGCGCGGTGGCGCTTCTTGGGCTGGTAGGTCTGCTTCATCGAGCCTGCGCGCGATCCTCTCCATCCGGCCTCGGGGTTCCGTCCATCATTCGACCCCAGAAGGCACGCAAACGCGCCGATCGCCCGATGCACGGGCGGGGCGCGTTCAACGTCCGGCGGATGATAGGTCGCGCGCCGTTGCAGCGTCAAACGGCGCCGGGCTCCAGCGGCCGAACGGCGCCCACGTTCAGTGCGCGGCCGCTGACCCGATTGATACTCCCGGGGAGTATCGCGATTTCGCCTTGCGAGGTCCCGGCGGCGGTGCTATGTTTCGCCACCCGAAGCCCCGGCGACCAGCCGATCCGCCCGTCCCGAGCCCTCGGTTCGCCTGCCCAATCGCCCCCGCGGCAACCAGCTCCACCGTCCCGAACATCAGAGAGTCCACATCGATTTATGGACGCGAAGCAGGTCTGGCGCGCAGCCCTCGGCGAGCTCCAGGTCACCCTCTCGCCCGCGAACTTCGAGACCTGGCTGCGCGATACGGCGCTCGTCGAGGTCGACGACACGCGATTCCGGATCTCCGTTCCCAACGGCTTCGCCAAGGACTGGCTGGAGAGCCGCTACCGCTCGCTGATCTCCCAGACGCTCGGCCGGATCGTCGGCTATGGCGTGCAGGTCGACTTCGTGGTGGGCCCGACCGAGACGAGCGCCGATGCCGAGGAGACCGAGGGCGGCACAGCGGGCGAGATGGCGGGCGGCGCTGAGGATCGGCGAGCGCTGTCCAGTGCCGGTTCCCCTGCCGGCGCCGGCGCGGGCCTCATGCCGCGGGCGGGCGCCGCGAGCCAGGCGCGCATGGCGGGGCCGACACCGCAGGTTCGGGTCGAGCCGGGGCGGAACGGCGGCGAGGGCGGCGCGACCAACATCAACACCCGCTACACGTTCGCGAACTTCATCGTCGGCTCGGCCAACCGCCTCGCCCACGCGGCCAGCCTGTCCGTTGCGGAGCGACCAGGCCACGCCTACAACCCGCTCTTCCTGTACGGCGGGGTGGGCCTCGGCAAGACCCACCTGATGCATGCCATCGGCAACCAGGTGATGGCCAAGTTCCCGCGCAAGCGTGTCGTCTACGCCACGTCCGAGAAGTTCACCAACGAATTCATCACCTCGATCCAGCAGGGCAAGATCGACGAGTTCCGCGCCCGCTACCGGCGGATCGACCTGCTCCTCATCGACGACATCCAGTTCATCGCCGACAAGGAGCGGACCCAGGAGGAGTTCTTCCACACGTTCAACGCGATCCACGAGGACGGCAAGCAGATCGTCCTGAGCTCGGACCGGCCGCCCAAGGCGATCCTGACCCTCGAGGAACGGCTCCGGAGCCGGTTCGAGTGGGGCCTCATCGCCGACCTGACCGCCCCGGACCTGGAGACCCGCATCGCGATCCTGCGGGCCAAGGCCGAGGAGGGCGCGGTGCCCATCACGTCGGACGTGATGGAGTTCATCGCGCGCAAGGTCGTCAGCAACATCCGCGAGCTCGAAGGCGCGCTCAACCGGATCGTCGCCTATGCCTCGATGGGCGCGATGCCGATCTCGATCGAGCTCGCCCAGGCGGTCCTGTCGAACGTGCTCTACAACCCCAAGAAGCGCCAGATCACGCCCGAGCGCATCGCCAAGGCCGTGTCCGAGTACTACGGCGTGGGCCTCGACGCGCTCAAGGGCCAGAAGCGCGACAAGGCGATCGTCGTCCCGCGCCAGATCGCGATGTTCCTCATGCGCGAGGAGACCGACGTCTCGCTCCTGCGCATCGGCGCGGAGCTCGGCGGGCGCGACCACTCCACGGTGCTCCACGCCTGCGACAAGATCACCCGGGAGTCTGCAGGCAACGACGAGCTGCGGCGGGAGATCGCGGCGGTCCGCGAGCTGATCTACGCCGACTGAGGCGCCGCTCGACGCCGGGGTTGTCCACCATATGGCCGTCCAGTGGTGGAAATCATGTGTGGCTGCAAGATCACAGGCGGTTCTTGGTGGGTGGATGCAAGGTTGGAGAAACCGCCGCTGGGCGGTGGATGGTCCGACGATCCCGCCCTCGCCGCGGCTCGCAACCCCTGCGCTGTCCACCGCATGGCGCCGGTCCAATCCCCAGCGAGATACGTGAGGTCCACCTGCGGGCCGGGCTCGCTCCACGGCCGAGGCGAACGGCAGCGAGCGTGGCCGTCCACGCGGTCCACAGCATGATGATGGTGATGACGGACCAAAGAGAATCGAGGAAGATACGCACACAGACTGACGCGACTTCGCGGGAGCCGGGAGCCCTGCGCGGCGCAGCCCTCGCGCGAGACCCGTTGACCCGCCCCGCTCTTGGAGTGGACCTGACGTGAAGCTCTCGGTCATGCAGGAGAACCTGGCCCGCGGCCTCGCGGTCGTCAGCCGGGCGGTCTCCAATCGAAGCACCCTGCCGGTCCTCGCCAACGTCCTGCTCAGGACCGAGGACGGCGGCCTCCGGCTGACCACGACGAATCTCGAGATCGGGCTCGTCTACTGGGTGCCGGGCAAGGTCGAGACAGACGGCGCGACGACCGTGCCGGCCCGCCTTCTCACTGACCTGGTGAGCTCGCTTCCGGGCGGGGAGCGGATCGAGCTCGAGACCGGGCCCGGGGAGACGCTCCACGTGACGTCCGGCCCGTTCCAGTCGCACGTGAAGGGCATCGATGCCGAGGAGTTTCCGTCGATCCAGCCGACCGGCGAGCGACCGACCACGCGGATTGCCCAGAACGTGCTCAAGCGCGCCCTCGAGGAGACGGCCTTCGCCGCCGCGACCGACGAGGCCCGTCCAATCCTCACCGGCGTCCTGTGCCGGTTCGAGGGCGACACGGTCACGCTCGCCGCTGCCGACAACTACCGCATCGCGGTCAAGACCATCCCGGTGCTCGACCCGGTCGCCGAGACCAGCGTCGTGGTCCCGGCGCGGGCTCTGACGGAGCTGATGCGGATCCTCGGCGACACCGACGATCCGGTCGACGTGATGCTTGCCCAGGGCCGGAACCAGATCCTGTTCCATCTCGAGGGCATCGACCTGATCAGTCGGCTGATCGATGGCCAGTTCCCGAACTACCAGTCGGTGCTGCCGAAGGCGCACACCACCCGCGCCGTGCTCGACCGCGAGGAGCTGCTCCGCGCCGTCCGTCCGGCCGCGCTCATCGCCCACGAGTCGGCAAACATCGTCAAGCTCCAGATCTCCTCGAACGGCGAGGCCGGGATCACGGTCAGCGCCAACGCCGAGATCGGCGACCATGTCGGCCAGGTCGAGGCCGCGGTCGAGGGCGACGGCACCTCGATCGCGTTCAATGCCAAGTACCTCGCGGACGTGCTCGAGAAGGTCTCCGCCGAGCAGTTCGCGCTGGAGCTCCAGGGACCGCTCGCACCGGGTGTCTTCAAGCCCGTGGGCGACGATCGGTATGTGCACGTGGTGATGCCCGTCCGTACGACTTCGTAACGGATGGGCGCCTCCTCCGGCGCCGGGATCGGCACGCGCGCGGGCGCCACGCTCGAGACCCTCCGGCTCGCCGACCTGCGGTCGTACGCGGCGCTCGAGGTGGACTTCGGGCCGGGCCCGCACCTGGTCTGGGGTCCCAACGCCGCCGGCAAGACGAGCCTCCTCGAGGCGATGGTGGTCCTCGCGCGTGGCAGCTCGCACCGCACGACCGCAGATGCCGAGCTGATCCGGTGGGGAGCGGACGTCACTCGGATCGAGGCACGGGCCGGCACCGACGAGATCGAGGTTGCGCTCGTTCGGCCGGGATCCGCCGCCGCCGCCACGGGAGCGAGAAAGCGGATCCGGGTGAATGGCGTGGCACGTCGCGCGGGGACGCTCGCCGAGCGGCTCCGGGTCGTCCTCTTCGCCCCCGAGGACATGCTCCTCGTGGCCGGTTCGCCCTCCCTCCGACGGGCCACGGTCGATCAGCTCGCCTCGACGCTGGTGCCCGGGTACGCGGCGGAGCTGGCGACGTACGGCCGGGCCCTGCAGCAGCGCAACGGCCTGCTCCGCGCCATCCAGGAGGAGACGGCGGCCCGCGAGGAGCTGCGCTACTGGGACCGGCCGTTCCTCGACGCCGGCGGCGCGGTCGTCGCGGGACGCCATGGGCTCCTCGACCGGCTCGCCCGCCCGCTTGCCGCTGCGCATCGCGAGATCGCGCCGGAGGAGGGCGCGGCCGGCCCGCTCGGCCTGGAGTACGTGACGAACGCCCCGCTCGGCCTCGCCGAAGCGCCCCGCGATGCGCTGGAGCGACGCCTGGCGGAGACCGCCGAAAAGGAGATCTGGAACGGCACGACGCTGATCGGCCCGCACCGTGATGACGTCGCGTTCGTCATGTCCGGTCGCGACCTCTCCGCGTTCGCGTCCCGCGGCCAACAGCGAACCGCGATCCTCGCCCTCAAGCTCGCCGAGCTCGATCTGGTGCGCGAGCATGACGGACGCCCGCCCCTGCTCCTGCTCGACGACGTGTTCTCCGAGCTCGACCCGGCCCGCCGGGCGCACCTGGTGCGCCGCATCGCCGACCTGCCCCAGGCGTTCGTCACGACGACGACGCTCGACGATCTCGATCCCGGGCTGCGAGCCATCGCGATGCCATGGGAGGTCCGCCCCGGCGACGCCGGCGCGACGCTCGCCGCGGGCACGCCCCGCCGATGACCGACGAGGAGCCGCGTCGACGCCGGCGGATGTCGCGCATCGGCGAGCTCATGCCCACCGCCGCGGCCAGGCTCGGGTTGGCAGACGAGCTGCGCCGGGCGCGCCTGCTGGCGACGTTCGACGCGATCGTCGCGGAGCGCACGCCGGCCGCGCATGGCGCCTGCCGGGCGCTCCGGATCGAGGGCGAGACGCTGCTCGTCGAAGCCGATGCGCCGATCGTGGGCCAGGAGCTGCTGCTCCACGCGGACGAGCTCACCGGGGCGTTCCGCGCGGCACCGGGCGGGGCCCCGGTGCGTCAGCTGCGCGTGACGGTCCGGCGACGTTGATCCTCGGACCGATGGCTCGCGGGGCGTCGCCGCGGTCCTCGCAGGGCTGAGCGTCACGCCGCACCGCCTCAGATCGTCACCCGAGAGCTCACGAACCTGCGTGCGATAATCCCCGCTCCGACCCCAGCAAGCTGGTAACGAGGACCGCCGTGGCCCACCGGATCCAGATGAAGCTCGGCGTCGTCCCCGACGCGGAGCAAGCGCCCGATTCGCCGGACACCGCGCTCCACGTGGAGCCGCGCGTCGGTGCACAGACGCGGACGAAGGGCCATCTCTTCCTGCTCGTCACCTCGCGGGTGCCCGGGCCGCGCGCCCTCGACGCGACGGCTCTCGTCGCCGACTCGATCCGGAGCGAGTACTACTACGACGAATCGGCCGGGATCCGGGTCTGCCTGGTCAAGTCGATTCAGGTCGCGAACAAGCGCCTGACCCACGCCCGCGAGCGCGGCGCGCTGGGCAACACCCCGGGCCCGATCGGCGTTGGTCTCGCCGTCGTCCGCGACAACGAGCTGTATGTGTGCACGGTCGGGCCGGCCGAGGCGTACCTCAGCCGCGGCGCCCGACTGTCAACGCTGCCCGACCCGCACCGGGATCGGGGCCTCCCCTCGAACGAGGTCGAGCCCGACGTCTGGCGCGGAGAGATCAACGTCGGCGACCAGCTCATGCTCGTGTCCCCGAACGTGGTCGCGACCCTCGGGCCAGACGCGCTCAAGGACGCGCTCGTGACCCTCCACCCGCAATCGGCGGCCGAGCAGCTCACGGCGCGCTTCCACGCCGCCGGCGGCGCCGGCAGCGATGGCGTGA
>VBGT01000077.1:31221-55990 GCA_005889475.1 Chloroflexota bacterium
CTGGCGGGGATGCCCGATCGCTCGCCGATCCCGCTGGCGGACACGGTCGCGGGCGGGTTTGCCGCGGCGCAGTCGAGCGCGCGCTGGGCGCGCACCGCGGTGGGCCGCACGCTGTACCGAATCCTCGTGCGAATCCAGGACGCGCTGCCCAGTCGAGGCGTCCCGCGCCGGCGAGTCACGCCGCTCAGCGCCCGGCGCGAGATGCAGCGCCGCGCCGCCGTGGCGCTCCTGTCAATGGTCGTCGTGGTGGGCGGCCTGGGCGCCGCCGTGTTCGTCCTCGGCGGGCGGCAGCCGCTCGGGTCGGCGATCGCCACGCTCGATTCGGCCCAGGGTGCCCTGGACCTGGCCCGGCGCGACATCAACCGGGTGATCGGCCCGGGCATCGACCTGGTGGCCAATGATCCCTCGCAGGCGGCGCGGCTCCTGACCGAGGCGCTCAACGCGATCAGGACCGCCAGCAGCGGCGGCATCCCGGCGGCCACGACCGAGCCGATTCGGACCAAGATCGTCGGCGCCATCGATCGCCTGTACAAGATGGCGGACGTCGTCTCGACCCCGTTGTTCAAGTTCCCGGACGGCGCCGGCATCGACCTCGGGGCCATCGTGCGCGGGCCGGATGGCGCGCCGTTCGTCCTCGACCACAAGACGAACGCCGTGTATCGGATCGACCTTGCCGGCAAGAAGGCGATGGTCATCTTCCGGGCGGGCAGCAAGGCCGCCGGGGCGACCGAGGCCGCGCCGCACCTGCTCGGCCTTGGCGGCCGCGACCTGCTCATGGTCGACGCCAAGAACGTCGTCTGGCGCTGGCGGCCCGCGAACACGTCGGGCAAGGGCACGATCACCCGCGTGCGGGTCAGCGGCGCGGCCGAGTGGGGCAACGACGTGATCGCAATCGGTACGTTCATCCGCGACGCGGAGGCGAACCTCTACAACCTGTACGTGGTCGACCCGTCCGAGCAGCAGATCCTCGCCTACTCGCCGGCCGCCGACGGGAGTGGCTTCCCGACCAGCCCGACGCCCCGGCTGTCCGCGCCGCGCAACGTCAGCACGATCTCGGACATGTACATCGATGGCGACATCTGGGTTGCCGATGGCGGCCAGATCCTGCGCCTCGTCGGCGGCAAGGCCGAGGGCTGGGAGGCCGATACGCCGGGTGACGAGGTGCTCCGGGGCAAACCGGCGTACCGGCTCCTCGCCTCAGGGTCGCCCCGGCGCGAAGGGACCATCTACGGGTTCGACCCCCAGAACCAGCGGGTCGTCGCCCTGTCCAAGGTGAACGGCAGCTACATCCAGCAGTACCGCCTGGCCGAGGGTGCGGCGAGCTGGGCCGACATGCGCGGCTGGTACGTGCAGCCGGGCGTCGGCGGCGAGCCCGACGCGCTCGTGTGGATCAGCAAGTCCGGCGTGAACCGGGCGATCCTGGAGGCGGCGACGGTCGCTCCCGGCGAATCGGGCGGCCCGGCGGGATCGGCCGGGGCCGCGTCGCCGGGCGCCAGCCGGTGATCCCGCTTCGCGATCGCAACCCGACTCGACGCACGCCGATCATCACGATCTCGCTGATCGTGGCCTGCTTCGCCGCCTTCGCCCTGGAGCTCTCGATCACCGCCGGCGGAGGCGATCGGGCCCTCGAGCGCTTCTTCGAGCGCTGGGGTGCCGTGCCCGCCGACATCACCGCGGCGCTCGAGTCGGGCAACTACTTCGGGCGGGCGACGCTCAGCATGATCACGAGCATGTTCCTGCACGGCGGCTGGCTGCACATCCTCGGCAACATGCTGTTCCTGTGGATCTTCGGCAACAACGTCGAGGACCGCCTGGGACGGATCCCGTTCCTGATCTTCTACCTGGTCGGCGGGATCGCCGCGGCGCTCACCCAGGTCGTGATCGATCCGCACTCGACCGTCCCGCTGGTCGGCGCGTCCGGGGCCATCGCCGCCGCGCTCGGCGCGTACATCGTGCTGTTCCCGGGTGCGCGCATCCTGTCGCTGGTGTTCCTCGGCTTCTTCTACCAGCTCCTCGAGGTCCCGGCGGTGATCATCCTCGGGTTCTGGTTCGTGCTCCAGCTCATCAACGGGTTCGGCTCGTTCGGCGCGGGGACGGCCCAGGGCGGCGTCGCCTTCTTCGCGCACATCGGCGGCTTCGCGCTCGGCGTGGTCGTGGGCCTGCTCCTGCGCGTCGTTGGGGCCGGTACGGAGCGGCGGGGTCCCGGCCTCACCTCGATGGGATAATCCGCGCATGACGGGCCTCGTCGAGATGGTCATCGAGAGCGTTCGCGTGCACATGCTCTCGAACCGCCACGTCGTGATCCTCAAGGACACCGAGGGCGACCGGTACCTCCCGATCTGGATCGGGGCATGGGAGGCGAGCGCGATCGCGATGCGCCTCCAGGGCCTCGCCGCCGAGCGGCCGCTGACCCACGACCTGTTCGCGGCAGCGCTCGACCGACTCGGCGTGCGCGTCGAGCGGGTCGTGATCTCCGAGCTGAGCGACGAGACGTACCACGCCCGGATCCATCTCGAGCGGGACGGCGTGCAGGTCGAGGTCGACGCGCGTCCCTCCGACGCGCTCGCCCTGGCGGTGCGCGCCGAGGTGCCGATCTTTGCTGCCGACGAGGTCCTCGCCCAGGCGGCCCTTGCCGCCGATCCCGACGAGGAGGCGGGCGACGACGAGGAAGCCGACGAAGACGCCGAGAGCTCCGGGCGGCCGCGTCGCCGGCGGGCCCCGATCGAATCGGTCGGCGACGCCCCGGCGGACCC
The DNA here is from genome assembly GCA_005889475.1 of Chloroflexota bacterium. Lineage (GTDB taxonomy): Bacteria > Chloroflexota > Limnocylindria > Limnocylindrales > CSP1-4 > UBA5189. The sequence goes on from VBGT01000077.1 coordinate 33,975, forward strand.
GCGGCTGGACATGTTCCGGGACTTCGTGAACTCGCTCGAGGTCGATCCCGGTGCGGGTGGTGAGTCCGGAGGCCGCCGCTCCTCCTGAGCGCATCAGGACCGGCAATCCGGGCGTTGGCGCTGCCCGCTCGCCTGAACCGGCCGAACGCGGTCAGATTCTGGGAGCGGTCCCGAGGATCGGTGTCCCGCGGCCAAGCGCGCGGCTCGGCGCAGCCCACAGTCGGAGCCGCAGCGCCCAGAACTCACGCACCGCCCGCAGCACCACCTGCGGCTTCGCGCCGCTCGGGCTGCCGGCGGTCCGGGGGTAGTGAGGGACGCCAACCTCGGCGACCCGCCGGCCGCGAGCCCGTAGCTTGACCAGGAGCTCGGCCGAGAAGAAGGCGCCGCCCGACTCCACGTTCACCCCCTCGAGCGAGGCGCGCGTGAACAGCTTGCACGCGCAGTCGACGTCCCGAGCGGTCAGCCCGAAGAAGATCCGGTTGGCGAGGCTGTACAGGCGGGCGTAGACGGTCCGGACGAGCGGGTCGGCCCGCCGGATCCGGTAGCCGACGACGGCATCGACGTCACCGGCCTGCAGCCGCTCGATCAGCCGGCCGAGATCGGCCACCTTGAACTGCCGGTCGCCATCGGTCAACGCCAGTTGGGCGTACCTCGCCGCCGCGAAGCCCGAGCGGAGCGCCGCGCCATAGCCGAGGTTGGTCGCGTGATGGACGGCGCGGACCTGGGGATGCGCCGCGGCCAGCTCGTCAGCGAGGCGCGGTGTCTCGTCCTTCGAGCCGTCGTCGACGATGATGATCTCGAAGGTCTCGGCGAGGCCCGGCAGGGTGGTCAGCGCCTCCTCGACCAGCCCGCGCAGGTTCGCCGCCTCATTGTGGGCCGGGAAGAAGTAGGACAGCTCGCCAAGGCGGGTGCCGGCAGCGCTCGTCCCGGCGCCCGTCATCGGGCCGCCGTCAGCCGGCCGAGCACCTGCCACACGGCCGTGCTCCCGGCGCTGGCGACCTTCGTCATCAGGAACTGGGCGAGCAGCTCGTCCGTATCCCGGCCGGAGAGGCGGATCGCGTACACCGGGCGGCCCTCGCCGAGATAGCGATTGATGACGTCGGGCGCCCGACCGAGGTCGAGATCGAGCATGGTCCGGTCGTCGACGACGAAGATGTCGGACCGCATGCCCTGGACTTTCTGGGCATACCACAGCGGCGTCGACGTGCTCCACCAGGACACGAGCACGGCATTCTGGGGGATCATGCGCAGGACCTCCGCGAGCCAGGTCTGGGCGCCACGATCGTTCGACCGATCCGCCGCGCGGCGGCGAGCATCGAGGTCGCCGATGGCCGGCAGCAGCAGGCCGACGCCGAGGACCAGCGCGATCGCGGCTTGCGCCAGGCCGAGGTCACGGTCACCGAGACGGATCCGCCTGGCCCGCGCCACGCCCTCCGCGACGAGGAGCCCGACGGGATCGGCGAGCTCAGCCGCGAGGATTCCCAACCAGGTCCAGACGAACAGCACGGGCCCGAGGTAGTAGCGCTGGATGTCCGCGTTCGTATACGCCGCGTTGAACAGGACCGTGATCAGCAACGCGAGGCCGGTCAGCAGCGTGTACCGCGGCGCGCGCCGAGCGGCGACGATGAACGCGGGCGGGATCGCCAGTGCGACGAGGCCGAGCTGGGCGCTGGCCAATCCGACGAGCGTGTCCACCTTCTGCCCGAGGTTGGCGAAGGGATCGGCGAGTGAGCCCCGGAACTGCTCGGCGAGGGCGATGTACCAGAAGCCGTCCCACGTCGCAGGCTTGGCGTACACGAGTGGCGCGGTGAGCGCGGGGACGAGCCCCCCGCGCAGAGGCAGCTCGAGGTAGACGACGACGAGCGTCGCGGCCACCGCGCCGAGGCACGCGAGCGCGAATCGCCAGCGGCGCCAGATGCCGGGCTCGACGGCGAGCACGTAGAGCCCGATCGGCGGCACGAGCAGGAGCGTGAGCGAGTGGTTGCCGGCGGCGAGCCCGAACAGCACGGCGGCTAGCAGCAGCAGGCGATCGGCCCGACGGGTGTCGTCCGTCGACGCGCGCCGCGCCTGTTCCCACCCGACGAGGGTCAGCAGCAGGAGCGCCACGAAGGCGAGGTGGATCGGGTGCGGATCGGCCCGCGTGGCGTTGACCCAGACGAGCGGCGTGCTGGCCAGGCCGAAGCCCGTGGCGATGGCGACGATCGTCGATCCGGTGAGGCGGCGGACCAGGGCCACCGTCGCCCCCGCCGCAACGGCAACGGCGATCAGCGACAGCACGTTGATCCGGAATGCGGGCTCGCCGATCGGGGCGAGCAGCAGGTTGGCGATGAAGCCGAGGATGACGTACGTCGGATAGCCGGTCGGGTGGGCGGTCCCGAGCACGGGCAGGACCGCCTGGAACTCGCCCGTGTCCCAGAAGCCGACGCCGGGCATGACCCCGGACCAGGCATTGACGACGACCAACGCCGCCACGCCGACCGGGGGCAGCCAGGCGACGAGGCGCGGATCGAGCGCGGGGCGTGACGGGATCGCCGGTGACGTCACCATCCCTGCAGGTTGCCCCAGATCACGCCCCACAGGTTGATCGCGACCGACGCGGCGATCAGCCAGAACGCCAGGAGGCCGACGCCGCCGCCGCGGCGCATGCCCACCGCGACGAGCGGCAGCGCGAACGCCACGAAATCGTTGCTGAACCGGTAGCCGAACTGCACCCAGCCCTGGCTGAAGTGCAGGAGGTTCACGAAGGCGATCGCGGCGACCGCCAGCAACGAGCCCGCGACGAGCCGTGAGCGATGGCCGACGAACGCCGGGATCGCGAGCAGGTAGGCCGGGCTGGTGAGCAGGATGCTCATACCGACGTCCCTGGGCATCGCGATCGGGCACGACCGGTCGAACAGGCCGCGCACCGCGTCGGCGGCAACGCACAGCTCGCGTCCGCCGCCCAGGGCGCTCGGGACCTGGTCGGGGAAGAACGCGGGCATCGAGAGGAACATGATCTGCAGGTTCTGGAGCAGGTAGCGAACGTCCTCGATGCCCCAGTCGGGGTGGTAGTTCAAGCCCGGGTAGCCGTTCGCCTCCAGCTGGTACTGATACTCGTAGCCCGGGTGAACGACGTGCCCGGTCGTGGCGACGTTGTAGACGAGCAGGAGCAGTACCGGGATCGCCGCCCCGACGCCGGCCGAGGCGGAGCGGCGCGCCCACGATCCCCCGCCACCGACGAGCATGAAGAACGGCGCGCCAAAGACGACCGTGAGGCGCGCGGTGCAGGCGATGCCGAACAGCAGGCCGGCCAGCAGCTGCCGACGGTCGATGAGCTCGAGCGGGCGTCGCACCGCGCCCACGGCCGTGGCCGGGAGCCCGTTCGCGGATGGCGCCGTTTTGACCTCGTCGTCCGCGCCGGGATCGGCACCGAGGGCGACACCGATCGCGAGCAGCACGAACAGGACGGCGACCACGTGAGCGAAGAACCAGGTCGTGCCAAGCTGTGCGGCGTACCAGAACACGGTGCCGAGGCCGAAGAAGACCGTCGTGGCGAGCCGGACGCGGCGCGAGACGTTCAGCCGGCCCAGCGCCCACCACGCGAGCCCGACGTCAACCGCCCCGAGCAGCACCGACACCGCCCGGATGTCGGTCGCGAGACCCCACATCGCCACGAAGGGCACGAGCACGATCGCGGGCAGGGGCGGGAACGGGACCAGGGCGCCGGTTGCGTTTGGATCGCCGGTCAGGACGCGTACCGGGTAGACGTCCTGCATCCAGTCGTTGCCATTGGGAAAGCCGCCGCCGTTGACCGGCCAGTCGATGGCCGCACGACCGTCGAGGAAGGCCATCGCCTGCCACACGAAGTGGTTGTAATAGCGGTCGCTCCCCGGGAGCCAGTACGCCGCCAGCGCGAGGCCGACCAGCCCGGCACCGACGATCAGGGCGGGGAGTCGATCGAGCCAGTCGAACACGACCTCGAGGCGGCGGGAGCCGGCGGCGCCCTCTGCTACGCTCCCAAGCACCTCATCGCTCGCTGGAGACCGTTCTCGATTTGACAGGCCCCGCAATCGGTGAGCCCGACCCGGGGCGGGCACCCTCTCGGACCGGGTCCGGGGACACCGGCGGCATCCTCGTCCTGTTGGCCCTGGGGCTCACCTTCCGGCTCATCATCGCATACCTCCTGCCCGGCTCCGGCTTCAGGAACGACATCTCGGCCTTCCAGTTCTGGGCGAACGAGCTCGCCGATCACGGGCTCTATGGCTTCTACGGCCGGGGCTTCTTCATCGACTACAGCCCGGGCTACCTGTACGTGCTGTGGCTCGTCGGCGTGGTCGGGAACATCGCCGGCGGCGTCGGCGACCTCATCAAGATCCCGCCGATCGTGGGCGACCTCGCGCTGGGCTACCTCGTGTGGTCGATGACGAAGGAGCTCGGTGCGAGCGAGCGGACGGCTCGCCTCGGTGCCGCGATCGTCGTGTTCAATCCGATCACGTGGTTCGACAGCGTGGTCTGGGGCCAGGTCGACTCCGTGGGCGTGGTGGTGCTGCTGCTGGCGCTGCGCGAGCTGTGGCGCGACCGGCCGGAGCGGGCAGCGTTCCTCGCCGCGCTCGCGGCCATCATCAAGCCCCAGCTCGGCATTCTCATCCCGATCGTGGCCGTGGTCGTGATCCGGCGCACGTTCTGGCCGCGCGGGGGCTTCGGCATCGACGACGAGCCCGACCGACCCTCGTCCACGACATCGTGGGAGCGCCGGGCCCGCGGTCCCGTTCGGGTCGTGACCACCGCCGCGGTCGGCCTCCTCACGCTCGTCGTCCTGTCATGGCCGTTCGGCCTGAGCCTGCCGGGCCTCGCCGCGCAGGTCGTGAAGGCCGCCGCGGGCTACCCGTACCTGACCGTGAATGCGTTCAACCCGTGGGCGCTCGTGATCCAGGAGACCCCCGACGGCCGCCGGGACAGCCTCGCGATCGACCGGGCGTGGGTGTGCGATTCGACGATTCTGGCGGCGGGTCCCCAGGAGTTCCGGATCGGCCCGCTCGTCATCCCCGAGTGGGCCACGCCCGCGACAACGGAGGACACGTGCCCGGATGGGCTGCTCGTCGGCGCGTTCCCGGCGGGGCTGGTCGGAGCGGCATTGTTCCTTCTCGCGGCCGCGCTCGCGTTGTGGCTCGTTGCCCGCCGTCCCGATCGCCTGACCATCCTGGTTGGGGTCGCCGTGCTGGCGCTCGCGTTCTTCGTGCTGCCGACGCGCGTCCACGAGCGCTACCTGTACCCACTGGTCGCCGTCGGCGCGATCCTCGCCGCGGTCTCGCTGCGCTGGCGGATCGCCTATCTCCTCTCCGGCGCGGCGATGCTCGCGAACATGTACGTCGTCCTGACGACGTGGTACGGGGAAAACCCGAACATCCACGACTGGCTCGGCATCGGGCCGACGCTGGCATCGTTCTGGGGCATCGCGATCGCCTCCCTGACCCAGGCCGCGGTGCTCGGCTGGGCGTTCTTCCAGCTGCGCCAGGAGGCGGTCGAGGGGCTGGCGGAGGACGCGGCGCGAGCCGGCGGGCAGGGCGAACCCTCGCGCCTCGACCGATGGCTCGGTCGAAGGGCGCTCGAGCCGGATCTGGACGACGAGGTTGGTGGCGTGGCGGAAGGAGCGGATGCGGGCGGCGCCATCGACGAACCGCTCGAGGAGCCGGCCGGCGGCCTGCTCCCGCGCTGGGCAGCGGCCTTCTCGCGCCGATCGCCGGCCTACGGGCTCGCCGGCGCGGGCGCGTCGGAGGTCGGGCAGGCAGGTACGGTGACCCCGGTCTGGGACGACCCGAACGATGCCATCGGCATCGGGCCATGGGCGTGGTTCAAGGCGCGCCTGGCCGACACGCCGCTGCGCGGCGACCGGAGTCGGACTCTCGAAAACGAGCGAGGCGGCCGGCTGGACCGCCTCGACGTATGGATGTTGGCCGTCCTCGCGATCAGCCTCCTCACCGTCCGCATGTGGCGGCTCGACGAGCCGTACCAGATGCACTTCGACGAGGTCTACCACCCGCGGACCGCGACCGAGTTCCTGCAGGACTGGCGCTACGGGTTGTCCCACGACATCTACGAATGGACGCACCCGCACCTGGCCAAGTACGCGATGGCCGTCGGGATCATGGCCTTCGGCGAGGACCGGGTCGGGGCGACGAGCGAGCTCGGGGTGTCCGTCGTGGACGCCGTGATCGAGCCGCGGCATGACGACGGGCTCAACCAGACCAACATCGAGGGCAACCGCCTGTGGGTCGCCACGGGCAGCGAGGTGCGCGCCTACGACCTGACGACGCGCGAAGTCGTCGGGACCCTGGCGCTGCCCGGCGCCGTGGCGCTGGCCTTCGACAAGCCCGGGCAGCACCTGTTCATCGGCACGCGCGATGGCGAGATCCGCGTCATCGACACCAACCAGCTCGACGGGGTCGGCGGAGGCGCCCCCATCGAGGTCGAGTCGAACACGTTCCTCCACGTCGGCGGGCAGATCAGGACCCTGTACACGACGCGGGCGGGCGCGCGGCTCGTCGCGGTGCTCGAGGCGTCGAGCGAGGGATCCGGGCCGGCGAGCAACCCGGTACTGGTCATCGACACGGATGCCGCGACGGAGGTGGGCCGGGTGCGCCTCGTCGGCGTCAGCCAGCTGACGGAGGCGAGCGAGGGCCGGATCCTCGTCGGCACGGAGACGGGCGTCGCGTTCATCGACCCGGATACGGGCACGCTCTCGAGGACGCTCGACGTCGGCGGGCGGGTGCATGGCCTCGTCGCGATCAACGACATCCAGGACGACCCGATCTACGCGTCGGTGCTCACCCCGGACGGCCCCGCCGTCGCGGTCGTCATCGCCGCGAGCGGCAAGGACCCGCGGCTCGATCAGAAGTTCACGCTCCCCGGCTCGACGGCCGGCCCGGCGTACTTCGACCAGGCGGCGCGGATGGTCCACATCGAGGGCTCGGTCCAGGACGGCCACGCCGGCTCCGGTGACGACACCATGTACGTCATCGAGCCGCACGGCAACGCGGTCTACGCCGACGCCCGCCTGCCGTACGTGCCCGCCGCGATCGTCCTCGACGACAACCAGCAGTACCCGTCGAGCGACCGGCAGCAGCTGCTGGCCTTCGACGCCGGCGGCCAGGTGGCCTCGGTGGAGATCGGCCGGCACGCGTTCGCGTGGCGGGTGCCGGGCGTGATCGCCGGCGTCCTCATGGGCGTGCTCATGTACGTGCTCGCGCGGTTGCTGTTCCGGCGCCGATCGATCGCGGTGATCCTCGGGCTGATCACCCTCGTCGACGGGATGCTGTTCGCACAGAGCCGGATCGGCATGAACGACTCGTATGTCGGGCTGGGCATCGTGGCCGCGTACGTCGTCTTCGCGGCCCTGTGGCTGCATCCCGGCGAGACCCGGCGGCACTGGCTCGCGTTCGCGCTCGGCGTGCCCCTGATGGGCGGGCTGCTGGGCTTCGCGCTGGCCTCGAAGTGGGTGGCCGCCTACGCGATCGGCGGCCTCGGCATCCTCGTCCTGGCCCGCAGCGCGCTCGGCCGGGCGATCCTGCTGTCCGGGCTGGTCGTGCTGACAACGGCGACGGGCTACGTCGCGATCTCGGTGGCGGAGGGCCAGTCCGGCGGCAACTACGTCTACCTCGGGGTCATGGTCGCCCTGATCCTCATCGCGGTCCTCGCCAACGTGCTGCACCCGGTCGCGTGGACGACCGAGGAGCTTCGCCTCGCGATCGGCGCGCCGCTCGCCCTCGGCGCCGTGGCCATCCTGTACGGCCTCTCACGCGGCGACCCCGCCGCGCCGATCACCGTCGGCTCGATCGCCGTGACCCCGCTCGAGCTCGGGTTCGTGGGCGTGCTTGCCGCCGCGGCCCTGTACACGCTGTTCGTGCTCGTCGGCCGGCTCGGCTTCGGGCCGCTCGCCGCGCCCCCGCAGCCCGACGATCCGGCGGCGGTGCTCGACCCGCCGGCAGACCCTCCGGTGGGCTGGCTGCGCCTCGGCGCCGGCTGGGGCCTGCCGGCGATCTGGCTGGTCGTCGGCCTGCTCGGCCTCCCGCTCGCGCTGTACGTCGTCTCCTACATCCCGTGGGCGATGGTCGAGAACCACCAGATCGTCGCGGGCTGGCCGCCCGGTCACACCGGCCAGACGCTGCTCGATCTCACTGTCCAGATGTACGGCTACCACAACAGCCTGAGCACCCCGCACCCGGCGTCATCGCCGTGGTGGGCGTGGGCGTTCGACCTGAAGCCCGTGTGGTTCTACGAGGAGGGCTTCGCCGGCCAGACGTCCGCCTCGATCTACGACGCTGGCAACCTGGTGGCGTGGTGGCTCGGCGTCCCGGCGCTGGCCTTCGCCTGTTGGAAGGCGTTCAAGCGGCGGAGCGCGCCGCTCGCCCTCATCACGATCGGCTTCGCCGTCCAATGGATCTCGTGGGCGCGCATCGACCGGGCCGCCTTCCAGTACCACTACTACACCGCCCTGCCGTTCCTGTTCCTCGCCCTCGCGTACTTCCTCGCCGAGCTGTGGCACGGCCCGTCGCGCCGGACGTGGCTGCTCGCCCGGCTGGCGGCCGGGGCGGCGGTCCTCGGCCCGTTCCTGCTCTGGCTGTTCCACCGACCGCTGTGCGCGGTCGTCCGGGTGACCGACATCGTCCCGAGCTCGCAGGCGTGCCCGACGCTGATCCCGGACGTGACGGTCACACCCCGGGCCGTGGCGATCGCGATCGTCATCGGGGTCGGCGTCCTGCTCCTGCTGCGGGAGCTGCTGACGGTCGCGGACGAGCCGGCACCGCTCCACGGCGGCGGCATCAGGCGCTGGGGACGGGCGGCGTTCATCGCCGCGGGCACGACCGTCCTGTTCGTCGTGGCCTCGAGCGTGCTCAACGACGCACAGGGCATCGACCTCACGAACATCCCCGTCGAGCCGATTGCGCTGATCGTGACCCTCGCCCTCACGCCGGTCGCGGCGTATGTCGCCACGGCGCGAGATTCGCGTCGATACGTCGCCGGCGCGCTCGGCGCGATGGTTTTCTGGTTCGTGCTCTGGTACCCGAACGTCGCCGCACTGCCGCTCCCGGCCGCGATGCACAACGCGTACCAGGGCTTCCTCCCGACGTACCTGTACCCGTTCCAGTTCTGGGTGCTGCAGGGCACCCGGCCGGCAGCCCCGCCCCTCTTCGCGCTCGGGCCGGCGATCATGCTCGCCTCGCTCACGTTCATGGCCGTGGTCGTCGGCTACAGCGCGTGGTCGTGGCGGGTCGCGCTGGCGGAGCGGAAACGTGATCAGCTCGCGGCGCATGACGCCGCCGGCTGGGCGGGCGCGGACTAGACCTCGGCTAGACCTCGGCTAGACCCTCGCGGGCACGCGCTCGCGGAGTTCGGCCACGGCAGCGGGAGCGCGCGGCGACGGCGGGATCTCGGCGTGGAAGCCGGACGGCAGCTGGCCCTGGGCCGCGAGCCGCCGGATCACGAAGCCGTAGTAGTCCTCGACCTTGGCCGTCACCCGCTCCCAGCTGTACTCCTGGGCGCGCGCCAGCCCGGAGCGGGTCATCGAGTCGCGGAGCTCGTCGTCGGACAGGACCTCGGCGAGCGCGCCGGCGAGTGCCTTGGGCTTGCCCGGCGGGACCAGGAGGGCCTCGCGACCGCGGCGGACCACGCCCTTGTAGCCGTGGATGTCGCTGCACACGATGGCCGTGCCCGCGGCCATCGCCTCGAGGAGCACGATCCCGAACGATTCGCGCCCCGTGGCCGGCGAGCAGTACACGTCGGCGGTCTTGAACAGGGCGTCGCGCTCGTCGTCGCTCACCCGGCCGAGGAACTCGACGCCACCGAGCTTGCGGGTCAGGAGGTAGCGCCGCACCTCCTTGTCCTGCGGCCCGCCGCCGACGACCAGCAGCCGGCACTCGCAGCCGGTCTTGCGCAGGATCCGGTACGCCTTGAGCAGGTCGAGCAGGCCCTTGCGCGGCTCGAACCGGCCAACGAAGAGGATGTTCTTGGTGCCGTCCTGCCACCGCGCGATCGGCACGGCGCGGGCGAGGCGAGCCGCATCAACGCCGTTCGGGATGATCTTGTAGTCACCGGGGAAGAAGCGCTCGATGAAGTGCCGGGCGGCGGCCGAGACGGCGATCCGGCCGTGGATTCGGCCGATCGAGGGGCGCATCAGGCGCGACCCGATCTGGTATGCGGGCGAGAAGCCGCCGAAGGCGTGGAAGGTCGCCACGTTGACGCTGTTCGACAGGCCCAGGACGACGAGTGACAGGAAGGGCACGAACGGCTCGTGGAAGTGGAGCAGGTCGAACTGCTCCCGATCGAGCACCTCGCGCACCTGGGACAGGAAGCGCGGTGAGACGGTGATCGTGCCGACGGAGCCGTTGGCGGGCATCGAGAAGCCCTTGCCGATGCGGATGACGTCGCCCTCGGAGGCTCGCTGGAGGCCGTGGGAGCTGGTCAGGATCCGCACGTCGTGGCCGCGCAGGCGCAGGTTCTCGTACAGGTAGCGGACGTGCTGGTTCACGCCCCCGGGCAGCGGATACACGTACGGCGTGACCAGCCCGATCTTCACGACGCCGCGTCCTGCCGATCGGCGAGCTCGCGCGGGGCGAGCTCGCGCGGGTAGCCGAGGTCGCGCCGCCGCCCGTCGCGGCGGAGGACGCCGCCGACGTTGTCGCGCATGTCCCGGCCGTACTTGCGCAGCTGCCGGCCGAACGTGCCGAGCTGCTCGCCGGGAGGGTGGAAGGTGCCGTGGTGATGCGTCGTGCGGGCGGCGATCGCGGCCCGCAGGGCGGCGCCGTCGTGGCCCTCGAACGTCGTGTACCCGATGCCGATGGCCTCGAGCGAGTGGGCGTCCGAGTTGCCGACGCGGGCGAGACCATGCTCCTCGGCGAACCGGACCACGCGCCGGTGCCACGGCCGCCCGAGCGTCGTCGGGTTGAACGCCTCGATCGCGTCGGGCCGGAACCTCGGCTCGTCGGCGAGCAGCCGTCGGAGCATGAAGCCCTGCGCACACAGCGGGTAGGGCACGAGCGGATGGGCCGGGATCGCGAGCCCGCCCTGGTCGTGGATCGCCGCGATCGTCGAGCGCATCGACCTGAAGGGCTTGACGGGCGTCTCGATCCACAGCGCGAGCAGGTGGCCGCCGAGGGTGGTCACTTCCTCGCCCACGACGACCTCGACCGAGAGGCCGCGGTCGCGCGCGATCGCCCGCCCGGCGAGCGCCGCGTCGATCCGCTCGTGGTCGGTGATCGCGATGACGTCGAGCTCGGTGCTTCGCTCGACGTGCTCGAGGATGTCGACGACGCCCGCCGTGCCGTCCGAGGCGAGCGTATGGATGTGCAGGTCAGCTCGACCCAGGCGCTCTGTCATCGGGCGGCCTCGCGGGCGAGGGCCTCGTCGCGGGCGCGGCGGGCATCCTCCGCGACCGGCGCTGCTTCGAGATCGGGCCAGATCGGATGGAACACGGCCAGCCACTGCTCGGGAGCGGCGGCGACGAACCGCTCGAAGGCGCGCGCCTCCGCCTGCAGGTACGCGGTGACCCGTTCGCGGCGCGATCCATCTGCCGGGAACGGGACCTGCTCGGCGCGGGCGTGATAGACGCCGCTCGCCTCGCGCCACACACCGAAGACATACGGCGTGACGCCGGTGTCGAGGGCGAGCAGGGCCGGGCCCGCGGCGAGCGGCGCCGGCGCGCCGAACAGCTCGGTGTCGATGCCCCCGCCCGTGATGTCGCGGTCGCCGAGCAGCCCGACCGTCTCACCCCGCTCCAGCGCAGCCTTGAGCATTCGCTTGGCCGACGCGAGCTCGACCAGCTCCAGCCCCAGCCGGCGCCTCGTGCGGACGAGGTAGGCCTGCAACGCCGGGTCGGCGATCGTCTCCGAGGGGACCACGGCCGGCCGCCCGGTGCGCGCCGCCGCGACCAGCGCGGGCAGCTCGAACCAGCCGATGTGCAGCCCGACGAACAGCTTGCCGCCGGGCGCGTCCAGGGCCGCGTTCACCTCGGCCTCGTTGTCGAAGACCAGCCAGCGGTCGAGGTAGCCCCGATCGACGATCGGCGCCCGCGCCAACTGCACGTAGTAGCGGACCGAGTGGCGGAACGCGTCGCGCACGAGGTCGCTCAGCGCGCGTGGGTCGCGGGCGGCGGCGCGCGCAGCCTCGGAGGCGAGCTCGTGGGCGGCGAGCCAGCGGGTCACCCGCGCCAGGTTGCGCCGCGCGCGACGGCGCCGATCGGGGGCGAGGCGGTACCAGACCTCGCCCAGGAAATCCGCGAGGGCGAGGAGCGGGCGCTCCGGGAGCCGGCACGCCAGCCAGGACGCGGCCACCACCGCGCGAGCCCGGAAGCGCCGGGCGAGGGTGCGGCCGCGCCGCCCCTCGGTCATGAGCCGGCGGGGACCAGCGCGGCCCGCTCGGCGAGGGCCGCCTGCTCTGCCTGCGTCGCGGGCCACAGCGGCTTGAAGCTGTACCACTGCTCCGGCGCCGCCGCGATCGTCGCCGCCAGCGCGTCGGCAACGGCCTGGGTCGCGCGCTGGATCTCGGCCGGCTCGGCGGACGCGACGACGATCGGATCGCTGTAGGTGACCAGGAACCGCCTGCCGTCGTCCGAGCGGCGGATCGCGATGTGGACGATCGAGGCACCCGTCTTCGCGGCGAGCGCGGCCGGGCCGGCGGGCAGCGTCGTCCACGACCCGAACATGCGCACCGGGATGTCGTCGGGCCGGTAGCCCCAGTCGATGATCAGGGCCAGGATCTCGTTGCGCTTCAGCACGCCGTACAGCTGGCGCAGGTTGCGCCACGGGATGAGGTCGACGCCCCAGTCGGCCCGTTGCGTCCGGAGGTGGTCGAACAGCTCGGGGAAGCTCGAGTCGTCCGCGATCGCGTCGATCGGCCAGCCGTGGCGGGCGATGCCCCGGGCCACGCCCTCGAGATTGCCGATGTGGGCGCTCGTCAGGATCAGGCCCTTGCCGCTCGCCTTCCAGTACGCCTCGAGGGGCAGCAGCGTCGAGGTGTCGACCAGCGCCGCGGCCTGGTCATTGCTCAGCCGAGGCAGGCGCATCAGCTCGACGACGTAGCGAGCGTACGAGCGATACGCCGCGAGCGCCTTCCGTCGCACCTCCAGGCTGCCTGCGGGCCGGCCGAGGATGTGTGCGAAGTTGTCGTTCACGAAGCGGCGCTTCTTCGGCCACAGCAGGAACGACACCTGGAGCAGCACGCTGACGATCCCGCGCGCCACCGGCACGGGCAGCCGACCCATGAGCCAGGCGCCCGCCCGGTAGGCGTAGATCGCGGCCTTCTCGATCGGCCGAGGGCCCCGGCCCGTGCGCGCGACAGGCGCGCCGAGACCCTTCCGATCGTGCACGGCGACTGGGCTCACGCGCCGGCCGCCGCCTTGGCGCGACCGCCCTTGACCGCGGCCTCGGCCGGGCTGTCGGCGCGGCTCGCGAGCTTGCGGAGCTGCCGCTTCTGCGGCGCCTCGGTCCCGACGAGCGTCTCGTTGTCCTCGCCGCGGATGAACGCCTCGACGCGGTTGAACGCGATGTCGTCGTGGATCTGCTGGGGCGGGCTCTTCATGAAGTAGCTCGAGGGCGCGACGAGCGTGCCCTTCAGCCCTCGATCGAGCCCGAGCTTCAGGCAGCGAATGGCGTCGGTGATGACCCCGGCGCTGTTCGGGCTGTCCCAGACCTCGAGCTTGAGCTCGGCGTTGAGCGGCACGTCGCCGTAGGTCGTGCCCTCCATCCGGATGTAGCACCACTTCCGGTCGAGCAGCCACGGCACGTGGTCGCTCGGGCCGACGTGCACGTTGTCCTCGCTCAACTCGTAGTCGAGCATCGACGTCACCGCGTTCGTCTTCGAGATCTTCTTGGACTCGAGGCGCTCGCGCTCGAGCATGTTCAGGAAGTCGGTGTTGCCGCCGAAGTTGAGCTGGTAGGTCCGATCGAGGCGGACGCCGCGATCCATGAACAGGCGAGTCATCACCCGGTGCGCGATCGTCGCCCCGACCTGGCTCTTGATGTCGTCGCCGATGATCGGCAGGCCTTCCTCGGCGAACCGGCGCTGCCAGTACGGCTCACGCCCGATGAACACCGGGATCGCGTTGATGAACCCGACGCCGGCGCGGAGCGCCTGCTCGACGTACCACTTCGTTGCCTCCTCGGAGCCGACGGGCAGGTACGAGACCATGACATCGACCTCGCGCTCCCGGAGAATCTGCACGATGTCGGCCGTCGGGCCGGGCGCCTTCTCGATGACCTGGCTCAGGTACTTGCCGAGGCCATCGTGGGTCATGCCGCGCTCGACCTTGACGCCGAGCTCGGGCACCTGCTGGAAGACGAACGTGTTGTTCGGCTTCGTGTAGATCGCCTCGGACAGGTCCTTGCCAACCTTGTTCTTGTCGATGTCGAAAGCGGCCACGAACTCGATGTCGCGGACGTGGTAGCCGCCCAGGCTGACGTGCATCAGGCCGGGCACGAAGTCATCGGCCTTGGCGTTCTCGTAGTAGTAGCGGCCCTGGACGAGGCTGCTCGCGCAGTTGCCGACGCCGACGATGGCGACTCGGATCTTGCCGTCGCCGCGCCGGCCGGCCCCGGCCCACGTGTTCGTGGGAGTGCCGTTCTTGCTGCTGCCGTTCTTGCCGTTCCGGGTGGTGGCCATTGGGGTTCTGCTCCTGCTGGGAAATTCATGCCAATTGCGGCATGTCGCTGCTTGCCAGGTAGGTGGTCGGGCCCTCCCGACGAGGGCGTGGGGCGCGCCGGCTCAGCCCTCCCTCGACTGTGAGCGGACGTGCAGGATTCGCTGGACGGTAGTCAGGGTCGCGAGGAGCGTGATGGCGGCGAGACTCGCCGCGAGCGCAAAGGCGGGCGGCCCGGCCAGGAGCCTGCCATCGGGGGCGAAGGTCGGATCCATGAGGCGACCACCAAATACGGCGGCGCCGATCAGCCCGATCGCGAGGATGACGATGCGAATCTCGCGCGGGGCCAGGCCGACGTTCGCCATGCCCGTCCCCGACGCAAAACCGAGGCTCTCGGCCTTGGCCCGGGTGTAGCTGACCATGAACGCGGCGGCCATGGCAGCCGCCGACAGCACCACACCGAGCGAGAACTCCGCGGCGAGGCAACCTGCGGCGATGCCGATGTAGACGATCCCCTCGCCGGCGCGGTCGAAGGTCGAGTCGAGGAATGCGCCGAGCCTCGATGCCTGCCCGGTTGCTCGGGCGAGCGTGCCGTCGAACAGGTCGAAGAAGCCGAAGACGAGGACGAGGACACCGGCCGCGAGCCACCACTGGTTGGCCGCGGCGAACGCCGCGACGCACGTGCCCAGGAAGCCGATCCCGGTGAGCGCATTCGGTGTCAAGCCGAGGCGGCCGAGGGCGGTCGCGATCGGGGTGGCGAGGTCGCGGACGCGCTGGCGGGTCGCGGGCGAGACGAGCGAGCCGGTCACGAGGCGGCCTGCTCCCGGCGCTCGAGCCCGAGCACCTTTCGCTCGTACTCGGCGAACGCGCGGAACGCTTCCGGCAGGAGACGCGAGACGGTCTCGCGACCGACGCGCCGGGTGTGGATCAGGCCCGCGGTCCGCAGCCGGCCGAGGTGCCATGACACGAGCGGCTGGCTGAGCCCGATGCGGTCGATGAGCTCGGAGACCGTCGCCTCGCCCTCGGCGAGGCGCTGGACGATCCGGAGCCGGTTCACGTCGGCGAGCGCCTTGTGGACCACGCGGATCGAGCGAAGCTCGTCGGGCTGGTCGACGACGGCCGCGATGGTCGAACGGATGTGGGCCGGGGATGGGGCCAAGGATGCGTCTCCGAAGCGTGTCGTGGGCGCCTGGCGCCGGGTCGGCCGCCTCGGTCGATCGCCTCGGATCACACTCCTCCGGGCCCGAAGGATCAACGGCGGTTTATATCAATATGCATTGATCCGCCGCTCGTGTCAACGCGCGCGCGCCATCGTCTTCGCAGGCCGGCGCGCGAGCCGCCAGCCGAGCCAGGTGCTGACGATCGCCGGGATGGCGAGCCACGCCAGGAGCCCAAGCAGCACCAACCGCGCGGCGCCGATGGGCAAGCTCGAGCCAGCGCCGGCCGTGCCCGGCGCCCCACTCCCGGAGACGCCCGTGCTCGCCTCGAGCCGGCGCAGCCGATCGGCCAGGCCGCGGAGGCCGACCGCCACGGCTGCGCTGTCGGCCACGTTCGTCAACACCGCGTCCGCTGTGGCCGTGAGGTCGGTGGAGAGGGTGCGCGACTGGGCGGCCACGTCGCTGAACTGGGAGGCGACGCCGGCGAACGGACGAGCGCCGAAGACATCGAACGAGCCGAGTCCCGCCATGCCCTCGAACGACGTCGCGAGGCGGGTGGTCAGGTCGGCCGCCCGGCGCGACGCGTCACTCGCCCTCGTGAGGCTCGCCCCGGCATTCGCTGCGCTCGTCGCCACGTCCGACAGCGCCGACGCGGCCGGGTCGATCATGGCCACGAGCTCGGCGCGCTGGCGCTCGAAGCCGCTCGCGGCGGTGTCGACCGCGGCCAGCGAGCCGAGCACGAGCACGGCGGCGAGAAGGACGAGCACGAGGCCCGAGATCCCGAACGCGAGCAGGCCGAAACCGAGGCGGCGCCGGCGACCGCCGCGAGCCCAGGTTCGCGAGCGCGCGCCCGCCAGGGTCACCCCGGGCGCAGCTCGCGCCACAGGAGGGTCCGGCTCGATGTCAGGAGGATCGCCGCGATCCCCACCAGCGCGATGAGCTGCCATGGGTGGGTGATGGTGCCGTTCAGCATCTGCTCGTGCAAGAGCGCGATCCCGCGCGTCGCCGGCAGCGGCTCCCTCGCCGCCTACACTCCGCCCGTGAAACGAGGCCTGGCGGTGCTCGTGCTGGGCGTCGTCGGGGCCGGCGCGTTCCTGTCCGGGCTCGAGCTCATGATCACGGCCGTCGCGCTGCCCGCGATCGTGGTCGACCTCGCCGACTGGACGGAGCTGCGGGCCGCCTCGTGGATCATCAACGGCTACCTGCTCGTCTCGATCGTGGCCATGCCCCTGGCCGGGCAGCTGGCCGACCGGCACGGCGTGCGGCGCGTCTTCCTCGGCGGGCTCGTGATCTTCGCGGTGGGCTCGGTCCTGGCCGGTCGCGCGACGGGCCTTGGCGATCTCGTCGCTGCTCGCCTCGTGCAGGCAGTCGGCGGCGGCAGCCTCGTACCGGCGGCCACGGCGGCGGCCTCGCACCTGTACGCGGGAGCTGCCCGGCCGCGTGCCCTCGGCGCGGTCGGCGCGCTCACGTTCCTGGGCATGGCCGCCGGGCCGTTCGTGGGCGCCTGGATCATGCAGTCGATCCACCCTGCCGCGGCCCTGGCAGCAGCGGGCGTACAGGGGGCGCTGCTCGATGCCCTGGCCGCGCCGTGGCGCTACGTCTTCTACCTCAACGTGCCCATCGGAATCGCCCTGCTGGCGGTGGGCTGGGCGGCCACCGCCGGGTGGTCACTGCCGCGCCACCCGAGCCGGCTCGACCTCCGGGGTGCGGTCGCGGCCTCGATAGGGCTGGCCGCGCTCCTGCTGGGCATCACCCTCGCCGGCAGCGAGCCGATCGCGGGTCTCTCGGTCGCGCCCGCGGTGCTGAGCGCCGGCCTCGTGATCGTCGCGACCCTGGCGTTCGCGATCACGGTCGCCATCGGCCGCCGGCGCGCCGCGCCCTTCGTCGACCCGGCCTGGTTCCGCGCGCCGGCATTCGCCTCGGCGACGCTCGTCTCGGTCCTGACCGGCTATGGCTTCGCGACCGCGATCATCGGCGGCGCGGTGTTCGTCGACCGTGTCCTGTACGGCGGCCCGGACGTGCAGCGGGTCGCCCTCGGCGCACTCGCCGCGGCCACGGCCTTCGGCGCGCTCGGCTCGGGCTTCGTCCTCCGCGCGCTCGGCCTGCGCCGGACGACGCTGCTCGGCCTTGGCGCGGCGACCCTGGCGCTCGTCCGGATGGCGGGCTGGACGCCGGACACCTCGCTTGCCGAGGTCGCAACCTGGCTCGCGCTGTTCGGCCTCGGCTTCGGGCTGACGGTCACGCCGCGTTCCACGGCCGCGGTCGAGGCGCTCGGCCAGCAGGCCTACGGCGTCGCCTCGGCCGCGGTCACGGTCGCGCGGATGCTCGGCATGGCCCTCGGGCTCGCCGCGCTGACCGCCTTCGGCTCGACGATCATCGACCAGCTGTGGGCGGCGATCCTGGCCACGCCCGAGGCGTACAAGGCATTCATCCCCGAGTCGCTTCGGGATCGCGCGTTCAACGACGGGCTCGTGGTCCAGGCGCTCGAGGAGTGGGCGAGCGGCGAGGCCGCGCGGATCCTCGTCGGCGTGTTCCTGGTGGCGGCGGCGGTGATGGCGATCGCGGTCGTGCCTGCGCTCCGGCTGGAGCGTCGAGTCGCGCCGGCCTAGTGGCAGATCCGGGGGTGGGCCTTCGGGTGTGCCTCGATTGGGTCGGTCGGCGCGGATGACAGGTAGTCGGCGACAACCTGGAGCTTGGGCACCGTACCGTTCGGTCCCTCCGAGGTCTGCATGAACAGGCGCTCAGTGGTCGTGTTGATCGCCTCGTCCAGATTGAGGGTGTGCCGGTTGACCTCGGAGATCGTGTACAGGAACAGCCAGCTGTCGCTCGTGTAGACCTCGACGGTCATGCCCAGCATCCTCGCCCCGTTGTTGCGCATCGACACCGTGAGCAGGGGCAGGAACATGCCCTCCCGGGCGTGGGCGTAGATGTACGTGGCCCGGCCCTGCCCGGGCTGCCCGAGCAGCGGGATGTACAACGCGACGTCGCACAGCGGGTACGAACCGTATTTGGGGGTCTGGAGCAGGATCGGCAGGTCGATGTCGAGGCGGGGGACCACGATCCTTGTCGCCACCCGGCCGGCCGGGAACGTCGGCGTGACGTCGGGGCCGATGCTCGCCCCGGGGAGGGTGATCGTCGTGTCGATCGTCGGCAGCGGCTGGTAGGACGCGAGCGGGCGGGCGATCGGCGGCCCTTCGACGGCGCTCGTGTACGACAGGAGCCCGCTCGCGAGGAGCGCGACCCCGAAGGCGGTCAGCAGCGCGGGCAGGAGCCTGTACCGGAGGCGGTGCCAGATCGAGTCCACGGCCGGGAGCCTAGCAAAGGACCCCGGTGCGCTCGGTCGATGGCCCGCTCAGCCGCCGACAGCCGCGAGTTCGCCCCGATTACCCGCCGATCGCGGCCGCGGCCCGCTCGACGATCTCGAGGAACGGCCCCGGGATCAGCCCCAGCACCACCGTCAGCACGCTGGCCACCGCGAGGCCGCCCCACAGCAGCCGGCCGTGGGGCATCGGCGCCTGCTCGGCCCGGGGCTCGCGCATGAACATGTACACGACGACCCGGAGGTAGTAGAAGGCGGCCGCCGCGGCGTTGAGCACCGCCAGCACCGCGAGCACCCCCAGCGCGGTCCAGCCGTCCTGGCTCGCCTGCACCGCGGCGAGGATGACGTAGGCCTTGGCGAAGAAGCCCGCCGTCGGCGGGATGCCCGTGAGCGAGAGCAGGAACAGGGTCATCAGGATCGCCAGCCACGGCTCGCGCCGGCCGAGCCCGGCGAACGTGTCGAGGCCCGACGTCACGCCCGCCCGGCGCTGGATCGCGGCCACCACGGCGAACGCGCCGAGGTTCATGAACGAGTACGCGGCGCCGTAGTAGAGCAGGCCCTGCAGCCCCTCGATCCGTCCGGCCGCGAACGCGGCGAGTCCGACGAGCATGTATCCGGTGTGCGCGATCGACGAGTAGGCGAGCATCCGCTTCACGTTCGTCTGGGTCAGCGCGACGAGGTTCCCGAGGGTCATCGTCAGCACGGCGAGCACGATCACGACCTGCAGCCAGTCGGTCCTGAGCGGGCCGAGCGCATCGACGAAAAGGCGCAGGATCAACGCGAAGGCACCGACCTTCGGCCCGACCGACAGGTAGCCCGTGACGGGCGTCGGCGAGCCCTGGTACGCGTCCGGGGTCCAGTAGTGGAACGGGACCGCTGCGATCTTGAACGCGACGCCGGTGGTCATGAAGCCCAGGCCCAGGACGAGCGCCGGTGAGAGTCCGGCGGCGCCGGCGACGGCCTGGCTCAGCGCGTCGCGCACGCCGGCGATGCTCGTCGTGCCCGTCGCAC
The DNA here is from genome assembly GCA_005889475.1 of Chloroflexota bacterium. Lineage (GTDB taxonomy): Bacteria > Chloroflexota > Limnocylindria > Limnocylindrales > CSP1-4 > UBA5189. The sequence goes on from VBGT01000077.1 coordinate 54,070, forward strand.
CCCAGGTGAAGGCCAGCCCGAACAGGAAGATCGCCGAGCTGAACGAGCCGAGCAGGAAGTACTTGATGGCGCCCTCGGTCGAGTAGCCGTCGGTCTTGTGGTAGCCGGCGAGCATGTACCCGGGCAGCACCATGAGCTCGAGGGCGATGAACAGGACCAGCAGGTCGGCCGAGGCGGCGATCAGCATCGCGCCGGTCATCGCGAACACGAGCACGACCGAGAACTCGGCGACGGGCAGGCCGCGTGGCTCGAGGTAGTCCGGCCCGAACACGATCGTGAACGCGACGATCGAGACGAACAGCAGGTCCAGGAACGTCGTCAGCCCGTCGACCACGTACGCGCCGCCGAACGCCGTCACCCGCCCCGTGCCGTCCGCGCCGGTTGCCGCGGCACCCGTGATGAGGATCAGGATGGCCACGATCGCGAGGCCGCCGAGGCTCACGGCGAGCACGGGCGTGCGCTTTCCGGGCGCGACGAGGTCGGCGACGAGCACGGCTATGGCCACGCCGACGGCGACCACGAACGGGGAGATGGTGAACAGGTCGCCGACGGTCATCCGGCGGCGCCTTCGACTGGCGTCAGTGCACCCGAAGACTCGTCGTCAGCCGGCCGGCCCGGCCGGAGCGTGAACAGGCGCGCCGCGACCACGGCCACGACGAGCCCGAGCCCGATGGCCACGAGCACCGGATCGACGGTGATCGCCGTCGCGCCACCTACGTCCTTCAGCGCCTCCGTGACCGGGCTCTTGAACAGGTCGAGGAGGATGCCCGGGACGAGCCCGAAGACCACGACCAGCGCGGCGAGCGGCGCGAGCGTGAGGATCTCGGTGGGGGTCATGTCGGTCAGGTGGTGCTTCAGCCCGAGCAGGAACTCGGACGGCTCGCCGAGGACCACCCGCTGGAACATCCAGAGCAGGTACGCCGCCGCGAGGATCATCACGAACGTCGCGATCGCCGCGACCAGCGGGTTCACCGCGAACGTGCCCAGCAGGGCCAGGAACTCGCCGACGAAGCCGGACAGCGCCGGCAGGCCGGCTGAGGCGAACACGAAGAAGCCGAGCACGGCCGCGTACACGGGGGTGAGGGCCGCCAAGCCGCCCATCCTGGCGATCGTCCGATCGTGGGTCCGCTCGTAGATCACGCCGACGAGCAGGAACAGGGCACCCGTGATCAGGCCGTGGTTGACCATCTGCAGGATCGCCCCGTCCAGCGCCTGCGTCTGGAACACGAAGATGCCGAGGGTCACGAAGCCCATGTGGCTGACCGACGAGTACGCCACCAGCTTCTTGAGGTCGGGCTGGACCATGGCCACGATCGCGCCGTAGATGATCGCGATCAGGCTGAGCACGATGATCAGCGGCGCATAGGTATGCGAGGCCTCCGGGTACAGCGACAGGCTGAACCGGATGAAGCCGTAGCCGCCGAGCTTGAGCAGCACGCCGGCGAGGATCACCGAGCCCGCGGTCGGCGCCTCGACGTGGGCATCGGGCAACCACGTATGGAACGGGAACATCGGGACCTTGATCGCGAAGGCCAGGAAGAACGCCGCGAAGGCGAGCAGCTGCAGGCCGTCGGTGAAGCCGGTCGTCCCGGCGTAGGCGCGCAACGCCTCGTAGTCGAAGGCGCCGGTCCAGGCCCCGGCGTGCGCGCCCTGGTAGGCGAACGCGGTGGCGAGGATCGCCACGAGCATGAGCAATGACCCGACCAGGGTGTACAGGACGAACTTGATCGTCGCGTAGATCCGGTTCGAGCCGCCCCAGATCCCGATGATCAGGTACATCGGGACGAGCACGACCTCCCAGAAGATGTAGAAGAGGAACGTGTCGAGGGCGAGGAACACGCCCGTCATCCCGACCTCGAGGATCAGGAACGAGATCATGTACTCCTTCACCCGGACCTGGATCGGGCCGAAGCTCGCCAGG